>CAYNSG010000012.1:0-22755 GCA_964399885.1 uncultured Bacteroides sp. | reverse complement strand
CGCTCGGCCACACCTTCTCGCCCGCCAACATCCATGCCGGCGGTTTGCGCTACCACGGTGCCGGAGCCGTAGTCAGCCAGCTGAAGAAGGACGGGCTCATAGACGCCGTCGACATTCCCCAGCTCGAATCGTTTGAGGCGGCTACCATTTTCGCCAAAGCCGAGGGCATCATCCCCGCGCCCGAGTCGGCCCACGCTATCGCCGCGGCGATACGCGAAGCCCGCAAGGCCGACGAGGCCGGCGAAAGTCGCGTCATACTCTTCAACCTCTCGGGCCACGGACTTATCGACATGACCGCCTACGACCGCTATCTCGCCGGCGACCTAGCCAACCACGAGGTCAGCGACGCCGAAGTGGCCGCCAACACCTCGCAGCTCGAGCAGATAATCTGACGGTCGGACGGGCTGTCGGCGCCTGAGAAATTGTGAAAATTATGTTCTAAAACATAAAAAACGGCAGTTTTTTGCAACTTTGTGGCTCAAAGTTTGATAATTTGCGTAATAATTACTTACTTTGCACCGCGAAAATATTTATCAAACTTAAAAAAATAAGATATGTCTGAAACAGCATCACGCGTGAAAGCAATCATCGTCGACAAGCTCGGCGTTGACGAGAACGAAGTTACCGAAACCGCAAACTTCACTCAGGACCTCGGCGCAGACAGCCTCGACACCGTTGAACTCATCATGGAGTTCGAGAAGGAGTTTGGCATCACCATCCCTGACGACAAGGCTCAGAACATCGCTACTGTAGGCGACGCTATCGCTTATATCGAAGCTGAGCAGAAGTAATTTCGCCTCACGCGAACGCTTCAAACCGGACCACGACGTCCGGGGTCTCTAACGCATTTGTGAAGTCCGCGCGCGTTATCCGCACGCGGACTCTGCAAAAATAATAAGGCCCTAATTCCACGGCTATTCGGCTGAACCCGTTGAGATGTGGAAATAGGGGACGTGACCGACGACAGTGGTTTAGTAATCAAACATTTACCAATCATCCAAACGCAATAGTATGGAATTAAAGAGAGTTGTAGTGACCGGACTCGGCGCAATTTCGCCGCTCGGCAACGACGTGGCTTCCACCTGGGAGGCTGCCAAAGCCGGAAAAAGCGGTGCGGGCCCCATCACTCATTTCGACGCCTCGAAATTCAAAACTCAGTTTGCGTGTGAGGTCAAGAACTTCAACGCTGCTGAACATTTCGACCGTAAGAAACTGCGTCAGCTCGACCTTTACGCTCAGTACGCGCTCGTAGCAGCCCGCCAGGCTGTTGCCGACAGCGGACTCGAAGAGGCTGCCAATCTCGACCGCAACCGCGTGGGAGTGATTGTCGCTGCCGGCATTGGAGGTCTTCACACATTTGAAGAGGAAGCCGGATATTATGCACTCAACGAAGCCAACGGCCCGAAATACAACCCGTTCTTCATCCCCAAGATGATCGCCGACATCGCGTCGGGCCACATCTCGATGGAGTATGGCTACCACGGACCCAACTACGGCGTCGTTTCCGCTTGCGCATCGTCCAACAACGCCATCATCGATGCTTTCAACCTCATCCGTCTGGGCAAAGCCGACGCTTTCGTCACCGGCGGCGCAGAGGCTGCAATCTATCCCGCAGGCGTTGGAGGCTTCAACTCGATGCACGCTCTGTCGACCCGCAACGACAGCCCCGAAACAGCCTCGCGTCCGTTCAGCAAGAGCCGCGACGGTTTCGTCATGGGCGAAGGCTCGGCAGTGCTCATCCTCGAAGAACTCGAGCATGCAAAAGCACGCGGCGCTAAAATCTATGCCGAAGTTGTTGGCGGAGGCATGTCGGCCGATGCTTACCACCTCACCGCAACCCACCCCGAGGGTCTCGGCGCAAAACTGTCGATGCAGGCCGCACTCGACGACGCCGGCATGACGCCCGACGACATTGACTACATCAACGTTCACGGCACATCGACCCCCGTAGGCGACATTTCGGAAATCAAGGCTATCGTCGAGCTCTTCGGCCCGGCAGCCTACAAGCTGAACATCAGCTCCACAAAATCCATGACCGGACACCTTCTCGGCGCTACCGGAGCCATGGAGGCGCTCTTCAGCATCAAGGCCGTTCAGGACGACATCATCCCCCCGACAATCAACCATGAGGAGGGCGACGAGGACGAAGAAATCGACTACTCGCTCAACTTCACGTTCAACAAAGCTCAGGAACGCCCCGTCCGCGCAGCGCTTTCAAACGCTTTCGGATTCGGCGGTCACAACGCAACCGTTATCGTGAAGAAATACACCGAGTAATCCTCCACCGCAAGAAACTTAATTCAAGGAGGGCTTCCCCATCCGGGAGCCCTCCTTAATAATTTTGAGCCCACGGCAAATCGTTGCGCGGCTCGCTTAATCCAATCCTCACACAATGAAAAAGATTCTCGTTGCGGCCTTGATGGCTGCAATTTGCAGCGTAGGTTCAATGGCTGCAAAGGACCGCGTGGTCGAGAAAATCATCGCCGAAGGACAGCAAAATCCGCAGGTGGGCAATCATCTCGACATACTTACCGGTCGCTTCGGCGGACGCCTCGTCGGCTCGCCCAACTTCGACGACGCTGCCAACTGGCTGCTGCATAAGTATGCCGAATGGGGCATCCCCGCACGCAAAGAAGAGGCCGGCGAAGTTCCCGTAGGCTTTATCCGCGACGCATGGTTTGGCCGCGCTTATGGCGTTGACGGCGTAGACCATCTCCACTTCGCAACCCCGTCGTACACCTCCGGCACCCATGGCCGCCAGATCGGCCACGTTCTTCTCGAGCCGACCAGCCAGGCTGAATTCGACCGCATGCACGGCAAGCTGAAAGGCGCGTGGGTTCTGCTGCGCGGGAAGAGCACCGGCTTCCCCATCAACAAAACCGCCAAAGGCGATTCGCTTCGTGCGGCCGCTCGCCAGTATAACGACTCGATTGCCATTGTCAACCGTCGCATAATGATGAACAACTATGAGAACGGCACCGACAGCCCCCTCGTAGCGCTCAAAGATGAGCCCGCGCTGTTCTACCACGAGATGTGCGATGCCGGCGTGCTCGGATTCATCCAGGCTGCAGAAACCCCCATCCGCGCCCTCTACGACCGTCCGCTCGTCAACGACCCGGCAACCAACTTCGATAATCTGCCGACACAACCTGAAATCAAGCTCGACGAACATCAGTTTGCGCTCATCGAACGTGCTGCCCGCGAGCGCCGCGACATCATGCTCGAATTCGACATCCGCAACCATTTCCGCCTCGGCCCGGTGAAATACCACAACGTTATCGCCGAAATCAAAGGCTCGGAATATCCCGATGAGTACGTGATTATCAGCGGCCACCTCGACGCCTACGACGTCGGCACCGGCGCTATCGACTGCGGCACCGGCATCGGCCCGATGCTCGAAGTAGCCCGCCTCTTGGCCGCCTCAGGCGCAAAACCGAAACGCACAATCCGCTTCATTGCCTTCGCCGGCGAGGAGTTCGGTCTGCTCGGCGCACAGGCTTACGCCAAGAAGCATAAAAACGAGCTCGGCAAAATCGCACTGTTGCTCAACCGCGACGGCGGACCCGAGCCTCCCGTAGGCATCAGCGTTCCCGCAGCCATGCTCGACGACATGAAGAAAATCTGCGAGCCCCTCAACTCCATCGACCCCACGATTCCGTTTGAAGTAACCGAGGCTCAGCCCCGCAAACGCCCGACGAAATTCGGTGGCACTGACGCTACGGTATTCGCCGTTGAAGGCGTGCCGACCTACGGCTTCCGCCTGAGCGACGTTGACGGCACAAACTTCAACTACGGCGAAATCTGGCACACTGAAAACGACATCCTCAACCGCGAGAACCCCCGCTACCAGCAGCACACAGCTATCGTAACGGCTATCGTAGCTCTTGGCATCGCCAACCTCGACCATCAGCTCTCACGCGACGGAATGTTCACCGACTAATCCCATCCCCCACAGAACCATAACGAGCCGGCGCTCTTCAGCACCGGCTCGTTTGTGTAATTATATCAGAGAGCTCTGAGAACTCAGAGTTCTCAGATTGTTAGGCGAGCATGGAGGCTACGCGGCGGGTGGCGGCGATGAAGCGGTCGCACTCCTCGAGGGTGTTGTAGACGGCAAACGAGGCGCGGACGGTGCCGGTGATTCCGAGCGCCGACATCAGCGGCTGGGCGCAGTGGTGGCCGGTGCGCACGGCGATGCCGAGCTTATCGAGAAGCATTCCGGTGTCGTAGTGGTGGCCGGTGCCGATGAGGAATGAGATGATGGCGCTCTTGCCCGGGGCGGTGCCGTAGATTTTCATTCCGGGGATTTCGAGCAGACGGGGCGTCGTGTACCGCAGCAACTCCTCTTCGTAGGCACCGATACGCTCCACTCTGATGCGTTCTATGAAATCGAGCGCTTTGGCGAATGCGGCGATGTCGACAAAATCGGGCGTGCCGGCTTCGAATTTGAACGGCAGCTCGGCAAACTCAGTGTGCTCGAAGCTAACGGTTTTGATCATCTCGCCGCCCCCTTGCCACGGTGGCATCTTTTCGAGCAGCGCACGCTTGCCGTAGAGCACGCCGACGCCGCAGGGACCATACATTTTGTGGGATGAGAAGGCGTAGAAATCAGCGTCGAGAGCGCGGACATCGACGCGCAGATGAGCTATCGCTTGGGCGCCGTCGATCATCACGACAGCTCCGGCGGCATGAGCCTCGGCGATGATTTCGGCTACGGGATTGACCGTGCCGAGCACATTGCTGACATGGGCAACCGACACGACCTTCACGCGAGGCGAGAGCAGACGGCGGAACGCCTCCATGTCGAGGCTACCGTCGGCAAGCATCGGCACGACCTTGATCGAGATTCCGCGGCGCGTGCGCAGCAGCTGCCAGGGCACGATGTTTGAGTGATGTTCCATCACCGTCAGTAGCACCTCGTCGCCCTCGTTGAGCAGTTCGCCGTAGCTGGCGGCAACGAGGTTGATAGCCTCGGTTGTCCCGCGCGTGAAGATAATCTCGGTGTCCGATTCAGCTCCGATGAATCGCGCTGTGCGCCGCCGCGTCTCCTCGAGCATCGCCGTGGCCTCCTGCGAGAGAGTGTGGACTCCGCGGTGAACGTTGGCTTTATGCTCGAAGTATATCCGGTCGATCTCCTCAACGACGCTGCGGGGAGTTTGTGTGGTTGCCGTGTTGTCGAGATAAACCAGCGGGCGCTTGTAGAGCTCGCGGCCGAGAATGGGGAATTCGCGGCGGAGACGTTCGACGTCGGATGTGGTCAACGGTGTTGTCAACGGTTTTGTTTCCATATCATTTTATTTTACAGTCGCGGCATGCGGCGGAAACGCCGGCAAACCGCCGTTCTACGAGATGGCGCAGACGGTCGCGCAGCCCCTCGATGTTTACCGAGTCGATAACGTCGGTCATGAACGCCTGCATCAGCATCGTGCGGGCTTCAGCGGAGGGGATTCCGCGGGTCTGCATGTAGAAGAGGGCTTCGTCGTCGAGCTGTCCGGTAGCAGCGCCGTGGCTACACTTGACGTCGTCGTTGTAGATTTCGAGCTGCGGGCGCGTGTGCATTCGTGCGCCTTTCGAGGCGAGGATATTGCGGTTGCTTTGGTAGGCTTCGGTGCCGTGAGCGCCCGGGGCAACGTAGATTGAGCCGTCGAAAGCTCCGGTCGCGGTGTCGTCGAGCACGTATTTGAACAGCTGCGTCGAGTGGCAGTCGGGGTGGAGGTGGCGCACCTCAGTGTGGTTGTCGGCATGGCGGCGGTCGGAGCCGATGACCATTCCCGACATATACGCCTCGGCGTGATGGCCGTCGAGCATCAGGCGGTAGTCGTTGCGGGTCGAGCCGCAGCTGAGAGTCATGCTGTGGAGTCGCAGCGAGCTGCCTGTGGCCTGTGATGAGTAGAGCATATTGTGGCGGGCCGAGTTAGCTTGAGCCTCCTCCATGTCGAAAATCTGGAGCGACGCGTCATTTCCCACAAAGATTTCGGCGACCGTAGCAGCCATCGACTGCGGGCAGTCGGCGAGGGTGTGGTCGCAAAGCATAAGCTGAGCCGACGAGCCCTGCTCCATGATTACCAACAGTCGGCGCGTAGCCAGCACTGGTCCGGCGATGCCACCGAAAATGTTCACCAACTGTAGCGGCTTTTCGAGGACGGTACCGGCAGCGACGCGGACTACGGCGCCGTCCATGCAGAGAAGCGTGTTGAGCGCTACCGCCGGGTCGTCGATAGGCGCGAGCTTACCATAATGTTTCTCAAATACGTCGGGGTCGCGGCGAGCAAAATCGGCAAGCGAGCAAAACTCAACGCCGGCGGGCAGATGTTCGTCGAGTCCGGGGCAGGCGATGAATGTGTCGCAAAGCGTGTAGGCTCGCAGCGACGAGATGTTAGGGATGTCGCAGCGGAAGGCGCCAATCAGCTCGCGAGGCCATTCGATGCGCGCCACATTGACGCCATAGTCGGGCGCATACATCGCGTTGAGCGACGTGTTTTCGTAGCCCGGGTCGCCCTTCTCGGGCATCGTGGCGTTTTCGAGCTCGGCCAGCGCGCGCGGGCGCAGCCGGTTCATCGCCTTGGGCGAATTCTCGGCTATCTGCTGCTCAGCCTGGCGGTAAAGCTCGATATATTGCGTTATGCTGTTCATTTGTCAACTTCCTCCTTAATCCAATCGTAGCCGCGCTCTTCGAGCTCGAGAGCGAGTTCCGGACCGCCGGTGCGCACGATTCGTCCTTTGTAGAGCACATGGACGAAATCAGGGCGAATGTAGTCGAGCAGGCGCTGATAGTGGGTGATAACGACCGTTGCGTTAGTCGGTTTCTTGAGCTTGTTGACCCCTTCGGCAACTATGCGGAGGGCGTCGATGTCGAGCCCCGAATCGGTTTCGTCGAGAATCGACAGGCGCGGCTCGAGCGTGGCCATCTGGAAAATCTCATTGCGCTTCTTCTCGCCGCCGCTGAAGCCCTCGTTGACCGAGCGCGAGGCGAGTTTGTTGTCGAGCTCGACGATAGCGCGGCGCTCGCGCATCATTTTCAGGAACTCGGTTGCGGGCATCGGCGGCTCGCCGAAATATTTGCGTTTGGCATTGATGGCGGCGCGCATGAAGTTGGTCATCGACACGCCGGGAATCTCAACCGGATATTGGAACGAGAGGAACAACCCCTCGTGCGAGCGGTCCTCGGGCGTGAGCGACAGCAGGTCGAGGCCATGGAACGTCACGCTTCCGCCGGTAACGGTGAACGCGGGGTTGCCGGCGAGGACTTCGCTAAGCGTGCTCTTGCCCGAGCCGTTGGGTCCCATGATAGCGTGAACCTCGCCTTCGCCGATTGTCAGGTCGAGTCCTTTGAGTATTTCTTTTCCCTCCACCGAAGCGCGGAGGTCTTTGACTTCGAGAAGTTTCATATTCGATATATAGTTATCCTACGCTTCCTTCAAGCGTGATTTGCAGAAGTTTTTGTGCTTCGACGGCAAACTCCATCGGCAATTTGTTCATCACCTCCTTGGCGTAGCCGTTGACGATCAGCCCTACAGCCTCCTCAGTGGGAATTCCGCGCTGATTGCAGTAGAAGAGCTGGTCCTCGGAGATTTTCGATGTTGTAGCCTCATGCTCTACGACGGCTGTGTCGTTGAGCACGTCGATATAGGGGAATGTGTGAGCACCACAATGCGAGCCGAGCAGCAGGCTGTCGCACTGCGTGTAGTTTCGGCAGCCGTCGGCCTGCGGAGCTACTTTCACCAATCCTCTGTAGGAGTTTTGGCTCTTGCCTGCCGAGATTCCTTTGCTGACGATTGTGCTGCGGGTGTTGCGGCCAAGGTGAATCATCTTTGTGCCGGTGTCGGCCTGCTGGTGGTTGTTGGTGACGGCCACGGAGTAGAACTCGCCGACGGCGCCGTCGCCGGCGAGAATGCAGCCGGGATATTTCCAGGTGATAGCCGAGCCGGTTTCAACCTGAGTCCACGAGAGCTTCGAGTTGACGCCGCGGCAGAGTCCGCGTTTCGTGACGAAGTTGTAGACGCCTCCGCGTCCCTCGCGATCGCCGGCATACCAGTTCTGAACCGTCGAGTATTTTACCTCGGCGCGGTTCTCGACAACAATCTCCACGATGGCGGCGTGGAGCTGGTTCTCGTCGCGCATCGGGGCGGTGCAGCCCTCGAGATAGCTGACGTAGGCGTCGTCGTCGGCGACAATCAGCGTGCGCTCAAACTGTCCGGTTCCGGCGGCATTTATGCGGAAGTAGGTCGAGAGCTCCATAGGGCATCTTACGCCCTTGGGGATGTAGACGAACGAGCCGTCGGAGAAAACCGCCGAGTTGAGGGCGGCGAAAAAGTTGTCGCGCGGCGGAACAACCGAGCCCAAGTAGCGACGCACCAGGTCGGGATGCTCGCGGACTGCCTCGGAGATGGAGCAGAAAATCACTCCCTTTTCGGCCAGGGCCGTGCGGTGGGTGGTGGCAACGCTGACAGAGTCCATCACTGCGTCAACGGCGACGCCGCTGAGCTTCTTCTGCTCGTCGAGCGAGATGCCGAGCTTATTGAACGTGTCGATAAGCTCCGGGTCAACCTCGTCGAGGCTTTTCGGGTTCTCGGTGCTCTTCGGAGCGGCATAGTAGCTGATAGCCTGATAGTCGATTGGCGGAATGGTCAGATGTGCCCATGTCGGCATCTTCATCGTCTGCCAGTGGCGGAACGCCTTCAGACGGAATTCGAGCAGCCAGTCGGGCTCGCCTTTCTTGGCCGAGATGAACCGCACGGTCTCTTCGGTCAGTCCTACGGGAATCTTGTCGGTAGGGATGTCGGAAGTGAATCCGTATTTATATTCCCCGCCGGGTAATATATCTTTATTTTGGTCCATTGTTATTCAACAATTCATGTCTGTAAGTTACAACAACGAGGCTGTTGCATTGGTTGTCAGGTCGTGGATATATCCGAACAGCGCCGGTGTCATCTCCATGACGAGCGCGAGAACTTTGCCGCCGGCGAGTTTCGACGATTCAAACAGCGCGCTGTCGGGGCTGATTACTTTCCAGAGATTCAACGCAAGGCTGACTACCAACAGCCATTTGAATGCGAGAAACAGTGCGCCCAAAAGCCCGTCGATAGGGCCGAGGGACAACGCGTGGGCGGCTTTGCGCACTATGCGTGCGATGAGCCAGACGGCACACCAGACGACGAAAAACAGCAGCGCGTAGCCGATAACCGTAGCCGTCTGTTCGGTCATTGCCGAGCCGTCGCTGCCGAAAGTCGATGCAACCCACCCGGCGGCTCTGTCACCTGCCCCCCGGCAGGCTATGACGGCAGCGACGATGCCGCCGATTGAGCCAATCTGCCGCAGAGCGCCTTTGCCGTAGCCGATTATCAGTCCTCCGGCAACGATTACGATGATTATGATATCAATGATTGCCATATCTTAAACAACATAATCTTAAACATACATGGCTTCTATTTCTCTTGCATAGCGGCGGTTGATTACCGGACGCTTGATTTTGAGCGTGTTGGTCAGCTCGCCGGCTTCCATGGTGAAAGCCTTTGGCAACAGAGTGAACCGCTTGATTTTCTCGAAACCTGCCATCCCTTTCTGGAGCTTCTCGATGCGTTCGGTCAGCATGGCGCGGATTGCCGGGTTGCGCACGAGGTCGTCGGTCGAACGGTAGCGGATGCCGTTCTTGTCGGCATAGTCGCGCAGGGCGTCGAACGCCGGAAAGATGATGGCGGTGACATATTTGCGCTGGTCGCCGATGACGGCTACCTGCTCGATATATTTGTCCTCGCCCAGTCGGCTCTCGAGGGCCTGCGGGGCGATATATTTTCCGTTGGAGGTTTTGAAGAGGTCTTTGAGGCGCTCGGTGAGAACCAAGGCTCCCGATTCGTCGATGCGTCCGGCGTCGCCCGTTCGGAACCAACCGTCGGCGGTAAATGCCGCTGCAGTAGCTTCGGGTTTGTTGAGATAGCCGCGCATTACCGTCGGCGCCTTGACGAGAATCTCGTTCTCTTCGCCGATTTTCACTTGGATGCGTGGCAGAACGGTGCCGACCGAGCCGATTTCGAATCCCACGCGCGGATAGCAGGTAACCGTTGCGGTTGTCTCCGACAATCCGTAGCCGATGAGGACGTTGATGCCACACGATTGGAAAAATTCGACGATTGTTGGCGACAGCGGGGCTCCGGCGGTAGGGAAGATGTTGCCATGCTCGATGCCAATGGCTTTTCGCATCGGGGTGAACACCACGCGATCGAAGAATTTGTAGCGTGCTTCGAGCCACCACGACGGCTTCTTGCCCAGGCGTTTGTAGCCGAGATTGCGTCGGCGCCCGACGCTGAGCGCTGCTGTTGCGAAAGCTCTCATAAGCGACGAGCCTTCGACGAGCTTCTCCTGAATCGCCGTATAGGCTTTCTCCCAGAATCGCGGCACGGAGCACATGCAGGTTGGGCGCACCTCGCGGAGAGTTTTCTGAATCTCGCGGGGGTCGAGGTTGACGTTCACTACGATGCCGATGTAGAGGCAGTAGTAGGTCCAAGCACGCTCGAAAATGTGGCTGAGCGGCAAGAAGCACATCGACGTGTCGGCGTCGGAGAGCATCGACAGGCGCTCGGTGTGAATCTCGATGGCGGCGTTGAAGCAGGAGTGGGGGAGCACGGCGCCTTTAGGCTCGCCCGTAGTCCCCGACGTGTAGATAATCGCCGCAATGTCGTCGGCCGTAGCCGAACTTCGCAGGCGGTCGATCTCGGCGGTTCTTGCAGCGAGCTCTTTGCGTCCGAGGGCGATGAATTCGTCGTAGGTGAGGGTTGTCGTGTCGCCCTCTTCGCGCTGAATGTTTTCGAACGTGACAATCCGCTTGATTGCCGGGGCGCGGCGGGCAGCGGCATACTGCTCCTGATTGCCGGCGAATATGATTTTCACTCCCGCGTCGGCGGTGATATAGTCAACCTGGTTCTGGGAGCTTGTGGAATAAATCGAGATAGGGATGGCTCGGATTGCAAATGCGCCAAAGTCGGCGACAATCATCTGCGGGCGGTTGGCCGAGAAGGTTGCAATAGCCTTCTGTTCGCCCACGCCGGAAGCCAAAAGAGCGGCGGCGAATTGATCGACCTCACAGCGGAGCTCATTCCACGAAATCGGTATCCACCGACCGTCGACCCTCGAGCAGAGAGCTGCACGATTGCCATATTTCTCTGCCCGACGCACAACGAGCTCATTCAGTATGTTGGCCATAATGATATTTCTGTTGATAGGTTGATACGTGTAACTGCCCGTAAGGCGTTACAAAGTTAGCCGCTAAATCGTAAAGAAATAACAAGCAGCCCCTGAAAACCGCCCCGCCATTGTGAAATGTTAACAATTCGCGCCGCAAATCCTGCAGCATCAGGTTGCATCATGATGAATCTTGTTGCATCATGATGAATCTTGTTGAATCCTGATTGTGGTGGATTCAGCAGGGGAGGATGAGGGGGGAGGGGCCGGGGGTGAGGATGGGGGAGAGCTCTTTGAAAGCGAAGGTTTTTAGGGAGCCGTCGGCGGAGTCGCGCAGGATGAGGTTGCCTTCGGGGGCAACGTCGGCGATTTCGGCCGTGAAAATCCGGGCGGTACGGTTGTCGCGCCATTGCCACCGGCCTTCGCGGCGCCATAGGTTTTGGCAGTAGCGGCGATGAAGCTCTGCGCGGTCGGCCGACGCTGTGGCCACATTGAACTCAACTGCGCGGGCAATAGCGCGCATTAATGGTTCGAGCGGAAACATCGTGCCGGTCAATTGGCTGAGGCTGACGGGATTCGGTGCCGGGCTGACGAATGAGGTTTGATTCACGTTCAATCCAATCCCGACTATCGAGCGCTCAATTCGGCTACCGGCGAGGGCGTTTTCAATCAAGATGCCGGAGATTTTGCGGTCGTCGACATAAATGTCGTTGGGCCATTTGACTGCGACCGTGTGCTCTGGAATTAGCTCGGCGATAGTTTCGGCTACGGCGAGCGCTACGGCCTCGGAGATAGCGAATTGACCCGCGGCGGGGATATCGGTCGGGTGGATGAGCAGCGAAAATGTGAGATTTTTTCCCGGCTCGGCCTCCCATGAGTTGCCGCGTTGGCCGCGCCCTGAGGTCTGGCGATGGGTGTAGAGCAGCAGGTCGGTGCCGTCGTCGGCAACTGCAGCGAGTGCCGAGTTTGTCGAGGCTGTTTCGGCTATGTAGATCTCTTTCATAGCGCGGTAGAGGGCAGTGGCGACGGCAGCGCGGAGAGGATTCTCCAAGGCTGCGGATAGAGGTTGTTGGCGCGATTGCCGAGGTTTTTGACGAATCCGAGCGGCAGTCCGGCATAGGTCAGCAGCACGATGTCTCGCGGTGTGGCGGCCGGTAGCGAGATGGCCTCGCGGCGCAGATAAGTCAGTGCTGTAGGACGGTCAACTTCAGCCTCGGGGAATGCGCCGCGACGATAAATCGCCGAGAGGGCGAGTTGCTGCGACGGCAGCATGTCGCGTCCTTTGGCGATGCCCAACGTTAGCCCGGGCCATAGCTCCTCGGGAAGCCCGGCGGCGGGAATAACGGCCGTAAGCGTTCCGTCGGGGTCTTTGCGCTCTGCAATGCGAATCTCTTCCGAGAGCCAGGGATGAGCGGCGGTCTTAAGATTGCGCGGCTGCTTGAACGATAGCGGTTTAGCCGGAGCATCGACGGGTTTTCGCAGCAAGGCGACGAAAAGACCCTCGCCGCGAGTGTGTCCGGGGGTGAAACGCAGCGCGTTGACGTCAGCGGTCAGCGCCGGCGATATGTTCCATTCCGGGTCGACGCTTATCGGCGGATTTTCGGCGCCGAATTCGCGCATAATCCAAGCCACGTTCTCCTCGTTCTCAGTCGGGTTGAGGGTGCAGGTGCTGTAGATGAGGTAACCTCCGGGCTTCAAGGCCGGCCAGACATTGGCGACAATCTGCCGCTGGAGCGCCGCGCATTCGGCCACGAGCTTGGGCGACCATTGGCGGCGAGCGTCGTCGTCTTTGCGCATCATTCCCTCGCCGGAGCATGGTACGTCGGCAGCGACGACGTCGAACGCTGCGCCGATGCGGCTGAATCGCGACGTGTCGCCCTGAGTTACTTTTACAAACGGATAGCCCCATTTGGCCAGATTCTCGCGGAGGATTGCCGCGCGAGTGCCAACGAATTCATTGGCCACTACCACACTTCCCCACGGCAGCGAGCCGATGGCGGCAGTGGTTTTGCCTCCCGGGGCGGCGCATGCGTCGAGCCATGTCAGCGGCTTGTCGCCATTCTGCCGGGCAATTTCGGCGGCGATGCTGGCAATAAACATCGACGAGGGGTCCTGCACGTAGTAGCCGCCCTGATGGAGCAGCGGGTCGAAAGTGAAAGCCGGGCGCGAGGCGAGATGATAGCCGCTGTCGCACCATGCAACTCGCTCAGTACCTTCGGGCGCGGCATTTACTTTCAGCATATTAAGCCTGACCCCCACCTCGGGCTCGGTTTCGAGAGCCCCGGGCAGGGCATCAAACTCGCGACGGCCATAAGAGGCCATCGCTTTGAGAAAATCTTCCGGAACGGGCGTTGCGAGCATCAAATCGAGAGGCGGCGCAGTGTATCGAGCAGGGCGCGATTAATCGGCTTGTCGTTCTTGATGGCCTTGCTGAACGGAACGTAGACAATCTCGTCGTTGGCGATACCGATCATGACGTTGCGCTGGTCGTCGAGCAGTGCGTCGATGGCGGCAGCGCCCATTCGCGATGCGAGGATGCGGTCGTGGGCCGTGGGTGAACCGCCGCGCTGCAGGTGACCGAGAATCGAGACGCGCACATCGTAGCCGGGATACTCTTTCTTCACGCGGTCGGCCAATCCCATAGCGCCGCTGGTAACGGGGCTTTCGGCAACGAGCACAATCGAGGAGTTTTTGCTCTTGCGGAAGCCGTTCTGGATAAGTTCGGCGAGCTGGTCGACCTCGGTTGAAATCTCCGGGATGATGGCAGCTTCGGCACCCGAGGCGATGGCGCCGTTGAGGGCGAGGAAGCCGGCGTCGCGACCCATCACTTCGATGAAGAAGAGGCGCTCGTGACTCGTGGCGGTGTCGCGGATTTTGTCGACGCACTCCATGATGGTGTTCAACGCCGTGTCGTAGCCGATGGTTGTGTCGGTTCCGTAGAGGTCGTTGTCGATCGTGCCGGGCAGACCGATGCAGGGGAAATTGAATTCATTGGCGAAGATGCGTGCGCCGGTTAGCGAACCGTCGCCGCCGATAACAACGAGCGCGTCGATTTCATGGCGCTTGATGTTGTCGTAGGCGAGTTGACGGCCTTCGGGGGTGGCGAACTCCGGGCAACGGGCGGTTTTCAGAATCGTTCCGCCCATCTGGATGATGTTTGAAACATTCTGGGTCTTGAAATCCTGAATTTCATCGGAAATCAATCCTTTGTAGCCTCTGAAGATGCCCTTGACCTTGAACCCGCTGAAGATAGCCGAACGGGTCACGGCGCGGATGGCGGCATTCATTCCGGGGGCGTCACCTCCCGAGGTGAGTATGCCCACGCATTTAATCTCTGACATTTGATTCGTTTAGTTGAAATTAGTGGGAGGAACTCGACCGACGGCCAAGAATGACCGCCAACAAGTTCGAACTGCAAATATAACGCCCGCGGGGCGCTCTTTTGTTCGTCGGAGCGCAAAAGAATGTTAACGGACTACGCCGACAACAACATTTTTTGAGCTTCCGCGCCAGGGGAGCGTGGCGTTGTAGCGCTCCATCACGACGGTTATAGGCCGGCCGGTGCCCTGATACGACTGGAGGATAGCGGCAATCGAGTCGGATTTTACCGAGAACGCCATCGGGAGATTGTAGACGTGAGAGGTGTCGGCGAGCGCCGATTCCGTAACCATCTCTCCCTCGTAGGTTTTGAACACGAAGCCGCGCTTCTCAACGTTCGTTACGTAGCCGCTGACGCGGGCGTCGGTGGCATACGGGCTGATAAACGTCAGATAGAACGCTGCTGCTCCGACAATCAGCGCAATCAGGACGCCGACAATGAGCACTCGCCGCGCGCGGTGGCGTCGCCGTGGCCGCGGTCTCTCTTCAGCAGGTTTCGGTGCGGGCTCGTCGGGCGTTTCGGGCGCGAAATCGATCGATGGCCCTTCGGCCGAAGGTTTCTCTATTGTGGTCGTGGCGGGCGTAGGCTGCTGCGATTCTTCGCGGTCGAGCTCGGCTCCTTCGTGATAATCCATAATCTTAAGAGTTACTTAGGCGTTGTGTGACGACGATTTTTGTTTGCGGCGTTTGTCAATGCCGATAACGACGAATGTTATGATTCCCAGCAGGATGAGGAATACTGTCTGGCACCCCATGACCATGTTGGCAAACGATGTGGCATACTCTTTGCTCAATCCCGGAATCCCCGCGGCATACATGCTCAGGCCGAACACGATAGCCCATTGATAGGGACCGATGCCGCCGTTGGAGGGGACAGCCATGCTTATGCTCGACAGCACGAAGCAGACAAGGACGGCCGTGGCGCCATAGTCAACCGCCACTTGTGCCGTGAGCGGGAAAGCAAAAAACGCCAGATAGAGCTGCAGATAGTAGCAACCCCATAGAAGCGCAGTCAGCAGCAGCCAGCGACCCTTGTCGGGCATCTTGGCAACGACGGCGAAGCCTTGCCATATCCCTTTCAGCAGATTGCGGCAAACTCTCACCGGGCGGGCGTCGGGGAAGCGACGGCAGAGCCACCAGCAGATGGCTACCACGGCGACAATCGCAACCCATAGCCACGGCGACTCGAGCATCTTAACGAATCGCATATACGCCTCGGGATTCTGGCTTAGATAGCTCACAATCTGCGAATGGGCAACGATGAACGTGAAGAGTGTGATGAGTCCGACGGTGATGGTGTCGCTCAAGCGGTCGCAAATCATTGAGCCGAATACGGTTGAGAACGGCGCACGCTGACGCTCGGCAATGTAGCCCGTGCGCCAGATTTCGCCCAGACGCGGCAGAATCAGATTGACGGCATACGTGCCGAAAATCGAGAGCACCAGCACCCACAGCGGCGGGCGAATGTCGAGCGCGGTGAGCTGTATGCGCCAGCGCATGGCGCGGAAAACGTGGGAGAAAACCGAGACTCCCAACCCAGCCAATAGCCACCAAATGTTGCATTGAGTGCGGATAATCTCGACCATCTCTTTCATGTCGACGCCGGTGAACAGCAGCCAGCATAGCCCCACCGTCATTAGCGGCGGGACGCCGTATTTCAGCAGCTTGCTCCAGATGCTCGACGAGCTTTTCGTCGGCGGCGTTGTCGACCCGTTGATGTTGACAGAATCGCTTTCCATGCCGCAAAATTACTCAATTCGTCGCTAAAAGGGCGGTTATTCGCTCAAAAAGTTGTTACTTTGCATATCGAAAGTGGATTTATTGAGCGCTCCGTTGAGCGTCAAGATGAATTATGTTTTCTTCCCCAACATGACATTGCAATTTCGCTCCATATATCAAATTATAGCAGCCGCAACCATCGCAACAACCATGTTGCTCGGTGGCTGCCGACCGGCTGCGACCGGACCGGAGCCTATATATACTTGTGACGACTACACGGTTACGGCCGATAGTGTCGTCTCCCCGGGGCTGTCGCTCGGAGCCGGGAGCGTCGGGCAAGTCGACCTTCCCGACGGAGCCCCGCGGCTGACGGTGACGCCTCTGTTGGAACGGCTCTACAATGCCGGAATAGCCACAGCCGTCGCCGACACTACGCGCCACACGCCATATTCGCTGCTCTCGGCATGGCAAACCCTGCCGCTGGTCGACGCCGACGAGGCGCAGCGGCGGCTGATAGAGTCGCTAGGGCCTGACAGTCTGCCGATTTCGGAGAGCGACGGATTCACGGCGCCGCTCACCAACGCACGTGCACTCTGGACCGTAGCCGCCTGGGAAACCTACTGCATGAACGGCTCGCGCGCATGGCTCGACAAGGCGTGCCGTATCACCGAGCGTATGCTCGTCGCCGACAGCGCCGTGGCTTTCCGCCGCGACATGAATCTAATGTGCGGCACGATTCTCGACCCCGATCCGCTGCGCCGCGTTATTTATCCGCGATGGATGGACGCTACGGCCCAATTCGAGTCGATCTGTCTGGCCAACAATGCCGCCACAGTTGCCGCCTACAACGCGTTGGCCAATATGCTCAGCGAGCTCGGTCGTCCGGCCGACGCCGCTCGCCGCCGTTCCCGCGAGATTGCCGAGGCCGTCAACCGCCGGCTATGGATTCCCGACAAAGGTTTCTACAGCCAATATCTCTACGGCGGGCAGTTTGCGATGCAGTCGCCTGCAACGGATAATTTCGGCCAGGCTCTCGCGATTTTGGCGGGGGTACCAATCCCCGAGATGGCGTGCATGGCGTTGCGGAAGTCGCCGATGGTTGTCGGTGGTCCGTCGGCAAGTCAGCCCTCGGCCGTGGGCACACAACCTTACGGATTGCATGAGTCGTGGCCTGCAGTGCAGACAATGTGGACCTTGGCTGCAGCCGCAATGAGCGAGGCGCCGGCGTTCAACTTTGCTGCGGCGTCGCTGATAGCCCATGCTGCTGCCGGCGATAATGCCGCCGACCGCTCAGGCGTCGCCGTCATGTTGCTGCGCGGGCTCGCGGGTATCTCTCCGGCTGCCGACCGCATTGAGTTCCACCCGTTTCTGACACGCGGATTCAATCGGCCAATACGGATTGAAGGCCTGCGATATCGCGATGTGACTCTCGACGTCGCAATCACCGGAACCGGCAACCGAATAGCCCGATTTGCGGTCGACTCGGTTGAGACCCCCGACTATTTCATCCCCGCAACGCTCTCCGGCCGCCACTCGGTTGCCATCACGCTCGCCAACAATTCGCCGGCGATGCACGATGTCGCAACTGCGCAGCAGACGTGGCTGCCCCCGGTTCCTGAAATCAACTGGCTGAACCCCCGCAAGGCTGAAATCGTCGACTTCAAGCCCGGCTCGAATTATATGATTTATCTGAACGCCACGCCCTACGAGACCGTCGACGCACAAATCTACGCCGCCCCCGATGTTGAAAGCGCAACATTCTTAGCTGTCACGGAGATAAATCAGCGCGGGCAGGAGGGGTATGCCGGCAAGCCGCGCCTGTTGCTGCCCCGAGGTGCGCTCACGACGCTCCAAGTCGAGGAGTTTGCGCGGCCGAGCACGTCGCTCGTGCGCGAACGTCGCCTCTCGCAGCGATTTGTCGAGAGCGCTCCCCACTCGTCGACCGCGACGATAAACCTCGAAATCACCGAGCCCGACGACCGCAACTGCCTGATTGATGTCTGCTATGCCAACGGCAACGGGCTCCCCGCCGACGGCAATGCCTGCGCTGTGCGCTCGCTGACGGTCAATGGCGCCGAATGCGGCTCGTTTGTGCTTCCGGCACGCGGCGACGGCTGGTGGCTCTCGACCGGATTTTCCAACACCCTCCCTTGCCGCCTTCATCGCGGACTGAACACGATTCAGCTGAGTGTGCCGCGCGGCGGCGAACAAATCACCGCCTTAATCGATTATATCAGAATAATTCGACTATGAAATCAATACTTTTCATCGCAGCCGCCGCTGCCATTCTGCTGACCGGCTGCAAGACTACCGAAGCCAACTATCGCCAAGCCTACGAAACGGCTGTGGGCCAGCGCGACGCTCGCGAGGCCGACGGAAGCGTAGCCACCGCCGAGTTGCATCACTACAACGCACCGCGCCCGCAAGTTACGCCCGAGGGCGATACGATTATGGTGCGCATGGAGCGTGTCGTACAGACAAAGATTGATGCCGTGCCGACCGTCGGCTCGCTGAAGCAGAACAATATCGTTGTCGGACAGTTCCGGCAGCTGTTCAATGCCCGCGCAATGCTCGAGCGCCTGCTTGCCGATGGCTATCCCGATGCTTTCGTGGCGCAGACTGCCGAGCCGGTCTACTATGTCATTGCCCTCAGCTCGTCGGGGACAGCCGAGATTGTTGCCGATCTTAATCGAGTCAAGACCGACACGTCGATGAAGCTGCGCGCGCCGCTGCCATTCATTCTCTGCCCGCTAAATTCGCCCTGGTTGGTCAACTCCGGCAAATGAACCGGCAGCGTTCCGGCGGCGTTATGATTCTATAAACGTTTCAATTAAGCGACCTATGAGTAACAATATAATAGAGCCGTCAGAGCTCATCATAAATCCCGACGGGAGTGTGTTTCATCTCCATCTGCGCCCCGAACAGCTTGCCAACCATATAATAATGGTGGGCGATCCGGGACGTGTCGACATGGTGGCTGAGCATTTCGACACCCGCGACTTCACCGTCCAATCCCGCGAGTTCCGCACAATCGGCGGCACTGTTCGCGGTGTGCCGGTTATGTGCATCTCCCACGGAATCGGACCCGACAATATCGATATAGTTGTTACCGAACTCGATGCGCTTGCCAACGTCGACTTTGCGACGCGCACGGTGCGTCCGGTTCATCGCCGGCTTCAGATGGTGCGCATCGGCACGTCGGGCGCCCTCCAGCCCGACATCCCTGCCGGAACGCCCGTTGTCGCTGCCCGCTCAATCGGTTTCGACGGCGTGTTGAACTACTATGCCGGCCGCAACAGCGTCTGCGACCTCGACTATGAGCAAGCGCTCTGCGAACACACCGGCTGGGACCCGCTCTGGGCTCGCCCATACGTCGTAACGGCGTCGCCCACGCTCGTTGAGCGCATCGCCGGCGACGATATGATGCTCGGCAACACTATCTCAGCCGTCGGTTTCTACGGCCCGCAGGGTCGCGAGGTGCGACTGCCGCTCGCTATTCCCGACATCAACGCCCGCCTGGCGTCGTTCTCCTATCAGCAACAGCGGCTGACGAACTACGAGATGGAGAGTGCGCCGCTCGCCGGTCTCTCAGCATTGCTCGGACACGACGCTATGACCGTCTGCTCAATCATAGCCAACCGCGCCAACCATGTGGCCAATCCGACCTATAAAGGTGGAATGGAACAGCTCGTAGGCGTAGTCGTCGACCGATTCGTCGGTTGACGTCGCTCTTTCTCTCCGACAACCAATTATTTCATCACGTTTCTCTCTTTGCCGCTATGCCTAATCGTCAACCCTACACGTTCGACCGCGTCGTGCGCATGCTTATCGCCCTGGCGTTCTTGTTCTGCATAATCTGGCTTATCAACATCCTGAAGGGGGTGTTGCTGCCGTTCTTCGTGGCGTGTCTGATAGCCTACATGTTTGAGCCGTTTGTGCAGTACAACAGGCGGTTACTTAAGTTGCGCGGCCGCGTGGCGGCGATTTTCATAACGCTTTTCGAGGCGGCATTTCTCTTCGGACTGCTCTGCTACTTCTGCCTGCCGATTATCTTCGACGAGATGCATCGCATGGCGCTGCTGCTGCGCAACTACGCTACGACCGAGATTAGCATCCAGTCGCTGCCGCCGGCTATCCACGACTTCCTGCGCCGGCAGGTCGATTTCAGCCGGCTGTCGGAGATACTGACCCATCAGGAGGTGAGCTCGTTTATCGAGAGCGCATTGTCGACGTCGTGGAACATCATCAGCGGCAGTATCTCGGTGATTTTAGGCATTTTCAGCTGGTTTATTGTAGTGCTTTATGTCGTGTTTATCATGATCGACTACGACCGCCTCGCCAACGGCTTCCGCCACATGGTTCCGCCGAAATATCGCAACGTCGTGTTCCGCGTGGGCAACGACATCAAGGTGAGCATGAACCATTATTTTCGCGGTCAGGCGCTCGTGGCGTTTATAGTCGGTGTCCTTTTCAGCATCGGATTCCTGATTGTGGGGCTGCCGATGGCCGTGGTGTTGGGAATGTTCATCGGGCTGCTGAACATGGTGCCTTATCTGCAGCTGATATCCATCGTGCCGACGACGATTCTTTGCATGGTCTACAGCGTAGGCGGCGGTGGCAATTTCTGGACGGTTTTCTGGGAGTGTATCGCGGTCTACGCCGTTGTGCAGGTGATTCAGGATATGTATCTTACGCCGCGGATTATGGGCAAAGCGATGGGGCTCAATCCCGCCGTGATTCTGCTTTCGCTCTCGGTTTGGGGCACGCTGCTCGGGCTCATCGGGCTGATTATCGCCCTGCCACTGACAACATTGCTGCTATCGTATTACGACCACTACATTATTCGCCGCAACGACCATGACTCGCCGGACGACATTGATGCCGACCGCCGCGCCGTCGAGGAGGCGCTTCAGATGCCGCTCGACGAGCAGTGAGCCACGGCCATGCGAGCTCGCTTCAAGTCGCGCTCAAAAACCATTATGCTGACCTCGCCGACGGTGTTGAACCCTATGGGATAAATCGACGAGAAGTTTTCGTTGGTCATCATCGCCGGTATCTCTTGCTGCTCGAGCTGCGCCATGGCTATCTGCGCCTCCCAAAGTGTTGAGAACGATTTGACTACTACGAGTCGGTCGCCGGGGTCATCCTTGGTTTTCATTGCTGATTTATTTTATGCCGCGTTTATTTTATGCCACGGCGGTTCAGCTCGCGATGATAGCGGGCGGCGTTGGCGAGATGAGTCGAATAGTCGGAGGCGAAGTTATGGTAGCCCGAAAAATCCTCGCGCGCACACATATATATATAATTGTTAGCGGGCGCGTTGAGCACGGCGTCGATTGTCGCCGATTCGGCTATACGGATAGGGCCAGGCGGCAATCCGGTATGTTTATAGGTGTTGTAGGGCGACTCGATGGCCGTATGCTCGCCGGTGATTCGGCGCAGGCGCGGGTTGCCCGTGGCAAACTTCACCGTCGGGTCGGCCTGCAGCGGCATCTTCTTCGCCAGGCGGTTCATGTAGAGGCGGGCTATCGTCGGGCGTTCGTCGCGCTTGGCGCTCTCCTCCTCGACGATTGAGGCCAGCGTGGCAACATCGGTGGGCGACAACCCGAGCCTGGCGGCCTTTGCGCGGCGCTCCTCGGTCCAGAACTTGTTGCGATATTGCAGCAGGCGCTCAACGAGGCGGTCAGGGCGCTCGTTCCAGTAGAATTCGTAGGTGTCGGGCAGTAGTGCCGCGGGGTATTGCGGGGGAGTGAACCCCTCGGCGCCGAGCACGCGGCGACATGCTGCGATAAAGCTGTCGGCGTCGCATTCGAGATTGCGCGTAATGTCGCGGGCAGCGTCGTTGATGTCGCGTCCGCCGCGGAAACGTACCTTGACGGGAGTTTGTGAGCCGCTGCGGAGAGCTCTTGCCGTGGTGAGCACCGACAGGCCGGACGTTATGCAGTAAGCACCGTTGGCGCGCGATGGTGCGCCTTTTATCAGTCGCCAAAGAGCGAACACGCGGTTACCCTCCCTGGCACCCAACGACGACCGCAGCGAATCGCGTACGCTCTCGGCAGTCGCCTCCTTCGGGATGTAGACCCATTTAGGCTCGCCCGAATGCGACGACATGCAGAAAATCATCGCCGCGCCGACAAATATCGCGAGCGTAATCACCAGCGTCACAACGACAAGCATCGCCTCGCCGCCGCCCTTGCTCTTCTTCGGCCGCGCCGAGCCCTTACGCCGCGCCTTCGGCTTCGCCTCGCTTGACAGCGAATCTTTGGTCATGGTCGCCTTCGGCTGCGCCTCGCTTGACAACGAATCCTTGGTCATGATCGCCTTCGGCTTCGCCTCGCTCTGCGCCGATTCTGAATGATATGAAGTCTCTGAATTCATAGCGTCAAAGTTACTCATAAATTCCCAATCCCCCAAAAACTCCTTCCGCACACTGTTCGTTGCTTTAAGCAACTATATGGCCGAAGATAATGCGGCAATCAGAAA
>CAYNSG010000011.1:10675-23523 GCA_964399885.1 uncultured Bacteroides sp. | reverse complement strand
CAACGGATTTACCAAAATTTAAATCGGTTAATTGCGGATAGTCATAAAAAATTTTGGGGGTGGGGTCAACCTTTTTGGGGGGTGGTGTGTTTTAGAATTACAGAGAAGGCATTTTGCTGGCGTTATAAAAAAGCCAAGGCCCTATTTGGAACCCGGAGTCTAACACAAGGGTTAACCGTTGGTCCATTACCTTCTCCGGCCCACATCCCCACCCGGACGTGGGCTTCTCTTTTTTTTTGGGGGGCACTCTCTTTAGCAGGTTTGCGGGCTGAGAGAAACGCAGAAACGCGCTTCGCGCTTTGACAGAACCCGCAAAACATCGTAGAACTATCTATAAAGCAGGGAATTAAAACGCAGAAGCGGTCGCGTTGCTCCCTTAAACAGAACTCGCGAGACGGCGGGTGGTTTGCGGGCTGAGAGTGGCACTCTCTTTAGCAGGTTTGCGGGCGGAGAGGTTTGCGGGCCGATAGAAACGCAGAAACGCGCTTCGCGCTTGGACAGAACCCGCAAAACATCGCAGAACTATTTGTCAATAAAGGAAATTAAAACGCAGAAGCGGTCGCTTTGCTCCCTTAAACAGAACTCGCGAGACTGCGGGTGGGAGAGGCGTGAGCACTCAGAGAACTCAGAGAACTCAGAGATCTCAGAGAACTCTGAAAGGGGTGGAGAAAATACTCAGAGAACTCAGAGGGGGCTGAGGCCTCTGAGTTCTCTGAGTGGGAATGGGATGCTGTGTCGGGGGGAATGGGATGCGGCCGGGGGAGGTCAGGCGTTGTAGAGGTAGCGCTTGATGGAGCGCTTGGGGGTTTTCTCGAATTCGTTGGCGATGAGCTGGATATGGTCGATGCGCTCGTAGGGAGCTACGAGGCGGTTGAGCTGCTCTGTGACTTTTGCCATGATTTCGGGGAGCATGGGGGTCGTCACGCGGCTGCGGTCCATGGCTTCATAGTCGGGGTAGACGAGCGCCACGAGTTTCTTTCCGCGCTCAACGACGAGGCTCTCAGCAACGAAGGGGAGGTTGTTGAGCTTCGCCTCAATCTCTTCGGGGTAGATGTTCTGCCCGTTGGTGCTGAGAATCATGGTCTTGTTGCGTCCGCGGATGAAGATGGTGCCGTCGGTCGAGGCTGTGCCCATGTCGCCGGTGTGGAGCCATCCGTCGCGGTCGAGCACGGCCTTTGTTGCATCCTCGTTTTTGTAGTAGCCGAGCATCACGTTCTGTCCCTTGACGAGGATTTCGCCGGGGCGGTTCTGCGTGTCGGGCGAGTCGATTTTGACGCTCATGTTGGGGAGAATCCGTCCGGCGGAGCCGACGATAAACTTGCGCCAATGGGTGTAGCTGATCAGCGGGCCGCACTCGGTCATGCCGTAGCCGACGGTGAATGGGAATCGGATACGATGGAAAAACTCCTCGACTTCGCGGTTGAGGGGAGCACCGCCGGTGATTACCTGCTCAAACTCTCCGCCGAAAGCTTTTGTGAGCGACGACTTTATGCGCGAGCCGACGATAGAGCGCAGTCCGGGCAGCGCCATCATCCGCTTGACCGATGGCTTCTGCAGCTCGGGCAGGATTTTGTTGCGGTAGATTTTCTCTAGCACGAGCGGCACGCAGAGAATCAGATTCGGGCGCACATCGGCGAGTCCCTTGAGCAGCGCTTTTGGCGAGGGGAGTTTGCCGAAGAGCGTTACGTGGGTTCCGGCGGCGAGGGGCACGAGCATATCGAAAGCGCAGCCGTAGGCATGGGCCAACGGCAGGAACGACAGGCATCGCGAGCCACGGTAGTGGAGCTTCGATTTGACGCCATATTCAACGTTGCCCACGAGGTTGCCGTGGGTGAGCATTACGCCTTTTGAGAATCCGGTGGTTCCGGAGGTGTAGTTGATTTCGGCGAGAGCCTCGTGGGGCATCGAGGGGTAGTTGATGTCGCCCGGGGTGAATCCGCCGGGGTAGTGCTTCTTGAAAAGTCGGGGGACGTTGATGATGGCGCGGCGTGCACGTCCCGAATTGTCGGGATGTTCGGCAAACACCTCGGCATCGTCGAGACTCATCGCCACCTTCACGGCGCGCAGCTTCTCGAACTCGATGTTCTCCCAGATAGCGTCGGAGACGAATAGCAGCTCAGAGTCGCTATGGTTGATGATGTGCATCGCGTCCTGGACGTTGAACTCCTGGAGAATCGGGACGATAACGGCGCCGTAGGTCAGAGTAGCCATGTAGGTGACGACCCACGAGATAGTGTTTTTGCCCAGGAGGGCAACCTTGTCGCCTTTTTTCAGGCCGCATTTGCGGAAGAAGATGTGGGTTCGTGCGATGCGCCGCGCGAGGTCGCCGTAGGTCAGCGTCTCGCCGGTAGTGTACTCGGTCAGTGCCGGCAAATCCCAGTTGCGGGCAAAGCTATGAGCGTAAATCTTCAGAAGGTCTTCTTTGTAGGTAGTCATTAGTAGGTAGTCATGGCTTGAGTTGGGGATGTTAATTTAAGAGACTTGATTGCGGGCAAGAGAAACGCAGAACCGCGCTTCGCGCTTAGGCAGAACCCGCAAAATACCGCAGAACTTTTTTAATTGTTGAGTCAACCTAAATCAGGAAAACTCAATCATGGGAATAAGAACGCAGAAGCGGTCGCTTTGCTCCCTTAAACAGAACTCGCGGGATTGTGGACGGTAGCACCCCGGTGAATCATCAACTTATTCTTGAGCGTAGCTGAGCACGGTCGGGCTTTCGACGTCGACGCCAAACTGCTTGGCGCGCGCCACGATAGCTTTCGCGAGCTTCGGTTTCAGCTCTTCGGGGCAGTAGCGGAAATACGCCTCGGCGGCGCGCACGTGGGCGGCGTCGGGCATGGGATATTCGCGGCGTTCAGGCAGTCCGAAAACATCGTCGGGCAGCTCTTTTTTCTCTTCGTATGACAGTCGGTCAGACATAATCGGTGGATTTTTAAGAGTTACTTGAGTGAATTACAAACCGATGCGGACTCCAACCTGCACGAGGCCCTGGGCACCGAAGCCGAGTTCGCCGAACATGGCGATGGAGCGGGTGAGGTCGACCTGAGCGCCGAGCGGCGAGGCCTGGAAGGCGAAGTAGCCCTTGTTCTCTTTGAATCCGTTTTGGGCAATATGGGAGATGTCGGCGCCGAGACTGGCGTGGGCGTAGAGCTTAACGATTGAGTTGCGCCAGTAGTCGTAGCGGAGGTTGAGCATGAAAACGTGGTAGTAGATGTTGGGGCCGCCGCCTTTGAACGAGCTGCTGGAGAACGTGTAGGACGGGCCTACCCAGACTTTGGGGGCGATGCGGAAGTTGACGCCGACGTTGAGGGCGCCCCAGGCATTGTTGATGGGGCCGCCGTCGTGCATGTTGGTGGCGTCCATCTGTGTGTAGCCTCCGTAACCAATCTGTATTTCGGGAGAGGAAGCCGATGCCGCCATAGCAACTCCGACAGCTGCTGCGAGAGCAAGGAAGAGTTTTTTCATAAAGAGGTGTTGAAAAGTGTTAGGTTATGAGTTGGGTCATAAAGTCGACAGAATGTGCCGAAAAGGGCACAATTCTTAATAAAAAACAATGCGGATAGGGCAATTGTTGCGGCAAAATTGTAATTTTGTGGCAAGTTACGAAATTTGCGCGAAATAGCAGCACCGATTGCGAGAAAAAATTTAATAGCCGATGAAAATCTTTATGAAGTATATCCTAAGCGGGGTCATGATACTCTGTGCCGCCCTCAGCGCCGGCGCCCAGATTGTCACGACCGAGACAATCTCGTCGGACTCCATCCGCGAGGCGTTCGACAAAGGACCTTACTTCGGTCTCTATAAGGATAACTACTTCATTTTCGGCACGTCGGTTGGCCACCAGCGCCCCTCGAAAGAGAATACCAACATCAAATTCCAGATATCGATAGCCCAGCGACTTACGAAGTCGGTGATGCCGTTTAAGTCGTATTTGTTTCTGTTCTACAGCCAAAAATGCTTCTGGAATGTGCTGGAAAACTCGATGCCGATGACCGACCTGAACTTCAACCCCGGCATCGGCCTGGCCAAGCCGCTATTCGTGAAAAACCGCTTTATCGGCAAGGCGATGTTGCTGTTGGAGCATGAGAGCAACGGCCGCGACGGCACGGCTTCGCGCTCATGGAACAAAATCTCGTTTGGCGGCTCGATACTGATCGACCCGCGAGTGATGGTCCACGCCAAATTCTGGATACCGATAGTTGATGGTGTAGAGAACAAGGATATCCTCGACTACTGCGGCATCTATCAGGTGGGGACGTCGTTCATGTCGCTCAACAAGCGTTTCGGCGCGTCGGTAATCCTGACGAAGCGCAAAGGGTGGGAGCTGAACTACAACACGGTCATCGAGCTGAACTACCGCCTGTTTCGCCGCGACAACCAATTCCTCTTCCTGCAATACTATAACGGCTACGGCGAAGGGTTGCTGGCCTACAAGGAGTTCCACTCGCAGCTGCGCATAGGCATAGTCATCAAGCCCACCCTCTTCAGCGACTACTAATCCTCTCTCACTCGCTTAACCTCTTGAACAAAATCATAAAACAATTAATACCGTGAACAGAATTCTAACGACCGCTCTGGTTGCAGCGATATCGCTGGCAGCCTCTGCACAAACCTTCCGCGAATGGCGCGACCAAGGCATCAACGCCGTCAACCGCGCGCCGATGCACTCGGCCTATTTCGCCTACGAAAACGAGAGCGCGGCCGAGAAAGCCAAACCTGAAAACTCGACGCGCTACATGAGCCTCAACGGCCCGTGGAAATTCTTCTGGGTTGAGAACTCCGACCAGCGTCCGACGGATTTCTACCGCACCGACTTCAACGACCGCGGCTGGGACGAAATCCAGGTTCCGGGCGTCTGGGAGCTCAACGGCTACGGCGACCCCATCTACGTGAACATCGGCTACGCCTGGCGCAACGATTTCAAAAACAATCCGCCGGAGGTGCCGATTGAGGGCAACCACGTAGGCTCCTACCGCCAGACGTTTACCGTTCCCGCCGACTGGGCCGGCAAAGATATCATAGCCCACTTCGGCTCAGTGACGTCGAACATCTATCTGTGGGTCAACGGTAAATTCGTTGGCTACGGCGAGGACAGCAAGCTCGAGCAGGAGTTTGACCTTACGCCCTATCTGGTTCCCGGCAAGGAGAATCTGATAGCGTTCCAGGTGTTCCGCTGGAACGACGGCACGTATCTCGAGGACCAGGACTTCTTACGCTACTCGGGCGTGGCTCGCGACAGCTATCTCTATGCCCGCGACAAGAAGCGCATCGAGGATATCCGCGTGACGCCCGACCTCGACGCCAACTACAAGAACGGCACGCTGCGCGTAGAAGTGAAGCTCAAAGGCTCCAACGCCACGACGCAGCTGACGCTCAAGAACGCCGAGGGTCAGACCGTGGCCACCGGCAGCGTTCGCGGCAGCGGCACGACGGTTCTCAGCGTTGAGAATCCCGAGAAATGGAGCACCGAAACACCTTATTTATATACGCTGACCGCCAGCCTTGACGGCTCGCAGGAGGTAATCCCCGTCAACGTGGGCTTCCGCAAGATTGAGCTGAAGGGCGACCAGGTGCTCGTCAACGGCCAGCCGGTGCTGTTCAAAGGCGCCGACCGCCACGAGCTCGACCCCGACGGCGGCTATGTTGTTTCGCCCGAGCGCATGCTTCAGGATATCCGCATCATGAAGGAGAACAACATCAACGCCGTGCGCACGAGCCACTATCCGAACGACAACCTATGGTATGATCTCTGCGACAAATATGGCATCTATGTCGTTGCCGAGGCTAACCTCGAGAGCCATGGCATGGGCTACGGCCCCGAGACGCTTGCCAAGGTCGACTCGTGGAAAAAAGCCCACCTGGAACGCAACGAGCGCAACGTTGAGCGCAATTTCAACCATCCGTCGATCATCTTCTGGTCGCTCGGCAATGAGGCCGGCGACGGACCCAACTTCGAGGCAGCCTACAAGATGGTGAAGGAGATGGACCCCTCGCGCCCCGTGCAGTATGAGCGCGCCGGCTACTCCGATCATACCGACATCTACTGCCCGATGTACTACGGCTACCAGGCTGTAGAGAACTACGGCAAACGCACCGACGTTACGAAGCCGCTGATTCAGTGTGAGTATGCCCACGCAATGGGTAACTCTGAGGGCGGTTTCCGCGAATACTGGGACCTCATCCGCAAATATCCCAACCTTCAGGGCGGATTCATCTGGGACTTCGTCGACCAGTCGCCGCGCTGGAAAGGCAAGGACGGCGTTGAAATCTATGCCTATGGCGGCGACTTCAACCGCTTCGATGCTTCGGATATCAACTTCTGCGACAACGGCTTGATTAGCCCCGACCGCGTGCCGAACCCCCACATGGCCGAGGTGCGCCGCGTTTACCAGAACATCTGGACAACGCCCGTCGACGCTACTGCCAAGACGTTTGAAGTCTACAACGAAAACTTCTTCCGCCCGCTCGAAAACGTGAAGCTCAACTGGCAGCTGCTACGCAACGGCGTGGCTGTACGCTCGGGCGTTGTCGACGGCTTGAATGCCGCTCCCCAGGGCAAACAGACAGTGAAGATTCCCTACGGCGAGATAACCGACGACGCCGAATGGCTGCTGAACGTAGCCTATACGCTGGCCAACGACGAGCCTCTGCTGCCCACCGGCTACACCGTTGCCCGCCAGCAGTTCAGCCTCAATCAGCCCGAGGCCGCTCCGCTGACCATCGCCAACGCCAAACTGACCAACCGCGCCATGGCTACGCCCGAAATCGTTGACAATCAGGCTAACTATCTGATTGTTTGCGCTCCCGGCATCGACATCGAGTTCTCGCGCGAGAACGGCTTCCTGAGCAAATATATGGTTAACGGCACCGACTTCCTGCTGCCCGACGCCCAACTGACGCCCAACTTCTGGCGCGCTCCGACCGACAACGACTTCGGCGCCGTGCTCCAGCTTAAATATCGCGCATGGCATCAGCCCGAGTTCAAGCTCGAAAACCTCAGCGCAACCATCAACGCCGACAAGCTCGCCGAGGTTAAAGCCGACTACACCATCCCCGCCGTAAAGGCCAAGCTGACAATGACCTATCTCATTAACAATACCGGCGAAATCCTCGTCAGCGAGGCGATGACCACGACCGCCGGCGCTGAGGTTAGCCCGATGTTCCGCTTCGGAATGCAGATGCAGATGCCCGAGAATTTCGACCGCATACAGTACTACGGCCGCGGTCCGGCTGAGAACTATATCGACCGCCGGGAGAGCGCCGACCTCGCCCTCTACAACCAGACGGTTGCCGAGCAGTTCTACCCATACATCCGCCCGCAGGAAACCGGCACCAAGACCGACATCCGCTTCTGGTGCCAGCTCAACCATGCCGGCACCGGCCTGGAGGTAATCTCCGAGCAGCCGTTCTCGGCATCGGCTCTGAACTACACCATCGAGTCGCTCGACGAAGGCACGGCCAAGCATCAGGGTCACTCGCAGGAGGTTAAGCCCTCGCCGCTGACCAACCTGATTATCGACAAGGTGCAGATGGGCTTGGGTTGCATCGACTCGTGGGGAGCAATTCCGCGTCCGGAATTCATGCTGCCCTACGCCGACCGCACCTTCCGCTTCCTGCTCCGCCCGGTAGCCAATATCCACTGATTATAGCCCGGTAGCCTAAATAGCCCTGATAGCCCCCATAGCAGCCCGCCAGCGGCCATGGGGGCTATTTGCGCGCTGCCGCGACGGCTTGGCGCATAGAGTAGCAAATAGCAATAATTTTGATAGAAAATATCGTAAGGCGATATTTTGTGTTGAAATTTTTACTATCTTTGCATCATGATTCTTGAAGATTTCAGAAATACTCCTTTCAGGATGCAGGATTTGAGTTCTGTATTCCCTGATTGTGCCAATCTTGCTATGAAGGCAAAGAGACTGGAACGTGACGGCGAGATAATACGATTGAAGAAAGGATTATATGTGGCGAGTCCGGGTGTTAGCCGTATGGAATTGTCGCCATTTCTGCTTGCCAACCACATTTATGGTCCTTCATACGTGTCGATGCAAACGGCGTTACGGTTCTACGGTCTTATTCCGGAGGCTGTTTATTCCGTACAATCCATGACTACGGGCGTGGTGCGTGATTATGTAAATGCAATCGAAACGTTCAACTACATTCACGTTCCGGCTGATTACTATAATGTCGGTGTGACGATGAAAGAGGAGAACGGAGCATCATTCATGATGGCCTCTCCCGAAAAGGCGTTGTGTGACTTGATGGTTTATACTTCTAATCTGAATTTGAGATTCCAGACATCCGTGCGCAATTTTCTTGAAGAAGACATCCGCTTCGACATGGATGAATTGCAGAATTTAGATCTTACAATAATCGAGGAGAGCGCCCGAGCCGCCAAAAAGAAAACAATGTTAAACCAACTGATAAAATTCATAAAGCATGAGCGGAATATTTGACCAAATGCTATCGACCTACGACAGATCTACCACCGTAGCCAAAAGGAATGCAATGTATGAGGTGATGCAACAGATAGCACTCGCCGGACTGCAACGAGGCGGCTTCTTTGAAAAAGCGGCTTTCTATGGCGGAACTTGCCTCCGCATTTTTCATGGATTGGGACGCTACAGCGAGGATATGGATTTTTCGCTGTTGAAGGAAGACCCCTCGTTCAATATCGAGAATTATTTCCCGGCAATTATTGCCGAGTTCAAAGCCGCCGGGCGTGATGTGGTAATAACCAAGAAAGAGAAACGCAAATTCGGCAAAGTCGAGTCGGCATTCCTTAAAGATGACACCCATGTCTATAACTTGGCTTTTCAGACGGAGAAGAGTCTGAAGATAAAAATAGAGGTTGACACAAAACCTCCGTTGGGATTTGAGACCGAACAAAAACTGCTGCTCCAGCCATTCTCGTTCATGACACGTTGTGTGACGTTGCCCGACTTGTTTGCCGGCAAGATGCACGCCCTCGTTTACCGTAAGTGGGGTCAGCGAGTGAAGGGCCGCGACTGGTACGACTTCGAGTGGTATGTTCGAAACGGTGTTCCTTTGGATTTTGAACACTTCCGTCAACGTGCGCTTGATTTCAACGGAGAAGACCTCAGCAAAGAAGATTTTCTTATAAAACTGACCGAAAGGCTCGTCACAACCGACATCAATTTGGTCAAGAACGACGTGCTCCCGTTCATCAAGAATCCATCGGAACTTGATATCTGGAGCAACGATTATTTTGTCCAACTTGCCGGGATGATGAAATTCCAGGCAGAAAAGAAATAGTGTGCGGTCGGTGGGGGAGGATTGGAATTTTTCGGAAAAGGTTTGGAGTTTTTGGAACTGTAGAACTTTATTCGGGCGCGAGAGGTTATATTTGTAGCCCGTTTCAACAACAGAGACTCATTGAAATTTTTGCCAATCTCAGGCATAATGATTGAGTTCCGACTGCGGCTCAATAACCAAACGCTTCAACACGCTTCAACATGTTCTTAAAAGTTATTCCGCTATCATTGGCTTTAGCCACCTCCCTCATAACCGCCGCACAAAGCCAGCCGGTAAGCCTCGATTCTTGCCGGGCAATGGCTTTGCACAACAACAAGCAGCTTCTGATGCGCAACGAGGCTGTCAATGCCGCCCATTATCAGAATCGTGAGGCGTTTGCCGCCTATCTGCCGGCGATTGATTTCGCGGGCGGCTACACGTATAATCAGAAGAAAATCTCGGTGTTCGACAGCGACCAGCTGCTGCCGACGAAGACGTTCGACCTCCAGTCGCAATCCTACCAGTTTAATCTGGCAAAGAATCCGCTGACGGGCGAGCCGCTGACGACGCCCGACGGGCAGCCGATTCCCGAAACCGTAGCGCTCATACCGAAAGAGGCGATGACCTACGATATCCACAATGTTTTCTTCGGCGCTGTAACGCTGACGCAGCCTATCTATATGGGCGGCAAAATCGTGGCTATGAACAAGATTACGAAGTTTGCCGAACAGTTGGCCCGCGAGATGCGCTCAAATGAGGCTGAGAACATTATCTACGCAGTCGATGCCGCCTACTGGCAGGTTGTTTCGCTCAAAGCCAAACAGAAACTTGCCAGAAGCTACTTGGCACTGCTCGACACGCTTCGCAACAATGTCGACGCGATGGTTCGCAACGGCGTGGCTACTCGCAGCGACCTGCTGAGCGTCGACGTGAAGCTCAATCAGGCCACGGTTGACATGACGAAGGTCGACAACGGACTTGTGCTGTCGCGGATGGCGTTGGCACAGGTTTGCGGCCTTCCGGTCGACTCGCGTATGGTTCTCGCCGACGAGGATGTTGAGGTTACCGAATGTCCGGCAACGTTGCCCGCAGCAGACTATGACATGGAGCAAGTTTATGCCGCCCGCCCCGACCTGCGCGTGCTGGAGTACGGCGTGAGAATCTACGACCAGAAATCGAAAGTGGCTCTCTCGTCAATGCTGCCCAATGTGGCGTTGATCGGAGCTTACTCGTTCAGCAACCCGAATATGTTCGACGGCTTCAGCAAGCGTTTCTCGGGCGCATTCTCCGTGGGTGCGATGGTGTCGATTCCGATATGGCATTGGGGCGGCAACTACAACAAATATCGCGCGGCAAAGTCGGAGGCAAAGATGGCACAGCTTGAGCTCGTCGACGCCCGCGAGATGGTCACGCTGCAGGTGAGCCAGAGCGCATTCCGCGCCCAGGAGGCCGTAAAGACATGGCACATGACCGTCAGCAACCTGACCAAGGCCGACGAGAACCTGCGCCAGGCCACGCTCGGATTCCGCGAAGGCGTAATGACAACCGACAACGTCATGGAGGCGCAGACCGCCTGGCTGAAAGCAAACTCGGAGAATATCGACGCGATGATCGACGTTCATCTCTGCGATGTCTACCTATCGAAGGTGCTCGGTCAGCTCTCGACTCCCTATAACATCACATCAGAAAAATAAAACCGCTATGGAAACGAATAATAATAATGTAGCCCGCGAATCGCGTGCGTTGGCGTTGGCTTTGACCGTGGTGATTATAACGCTAGTTGTTCTCGCCATCATAGGTTTTCTTTTCATAAACAAACCCGACGAGATTCTCGAGGGGCAGGCCGACGCAACGTCGGTGCGCATCTCGGGGAAACTTCCCGGACGAGTGATAGCATTCTATGTCAGCGAAGGCGACATGGTAAAGGCCGGTGACACGCTGGTTCATATCCATTCGTCGCTGGCCGAGGCGAAGCTGATGCAGGCCGAGGCTATGGAGACGGCTGCCGTCGCCCAGAACCGCAAGGTTGATGCCGGCACGCGCTCGCAGATTGTTCAGGCAGCCGCCGAGCTGGTTGCCCAGGCTCAGGCCGCCGCGTCGATAGCCCAGAAAACCTACGACCGCATGGAGAACCTCTTCAAGGAGGGGGTAATCTCCGAGCAGAAGCGCGACGAGGCGAAGGCAGCCTATCAGGCTTCGCAAGCCGCGCTGAAAGCCGCGCAGAGCCAGCTGAGTCTCGCCCGCGACGGTGCACAGAAAGAGGATAAGGAGAGCGCCGCAGCAATGGTTACTGTCGCCAAAGGTGGCATAATGGAGGTTGAGAGCCTGCTCGAGGACCAATATCTTACGGCACCCTGCGACGGCCAGATCGACCAGATCTATCCCGAGCCTGGCGAGCTCGTAAGCCTCGGCGCGCCGATAATGAGCCTGCTGAAAATCGACGACAAATACGTGACGTTCAACGTTCGCGAACAGCTGCTCAACGACATGCGCCTTGGCGAAACCATCAAGATTACCATTCCCGCACTCGACAACCGCGAGACCGACGCTACAATCTACTACGTGCGCGACCTTGGCTCATACGCGACATGGCACGCCACGAAGTCGACCGGCGATTGGGACAGCCGCACATTTGAGGTGAAGGCACGCCCGACCGACTCGATTGCCGGTCTGCGCCCCGGAATGACCGTACTCTATCGTAAATAATCAGAATCGAACGCACTATGTGGAAACTGCTCAGGCAATCAATCGCCTACGGATGGAGCTACTTGGCGTCGCGCAAGCTATTTGTTGGCGCCGCGCTGTTCATCCCGCTGTTCTGCGACTTCTTCTTCCTCAATTTGATGTCGGAAGGGTTGCCGCTGAGGGTCCCTGCGGCGGTTGTCGACCTCGACCATTCGACGCTTTCGCGCAGAGTTACGCGCAATCTGTCGTCGTCGGAGTTGGTTGATTTGAAATATGCCGAGGAGAGTTTCCACGACGCAATGACGAAGATTCGCAACGGCGAGATTTTCGGATTCTTCGAGATTCCGCGCGACTTCCAGAAAAACGCGCTGAATGGCCGGGGAACCACGATAACGTTCTACTCCGACCTGACGGTGTATGTTCCCGGCACGCTCGTTTTCAAGGGGTTCAAGACCACGGCGGTAACGACGGCCGGCGGCGTGGCGGTGACGACGCTGACATCGCTTGGCGTCAATGAGCAAACTGCCGGAACGCTGCTGCAGCCAGTAGTCGTTGACCAGCATCTGCTCGGCAACCCGTGGATGAACTACTCGATATATCTCAGCAACAGCTTCCTGCCGGGAGTGTTGGCGCTGATGATAGTGCTCGTAGCGTGCTACACGATTTGCGATGAGATAAAGTTTGGCACGTCGGTCGAGTGGCTCCGCGCCTCGGGCGGCTCGATGGTTACGGCGCTCGTGGGCAAACTGCTGCCGCAGACGGTTATGTTCACCGCCCTCGGCTGGTTCATGCAGGCGTTGCTGTTCGGCTACAGCCATTTCCCGATGAACTGCCCGGCGTGGCAGATGATGATGGCGATGGTTCTGCTCGTGCTTGGCTGCCAGGGGTTTGCGGTGCTGATTTGCTGCATC
>CAYNSG010000011.1:4962-10575 GCA_964399885.1 uncultured Bacteroides sp. | reverse complement strand
GATGGTTCTGCTCGTGCTTGGCTGCCAGGGGTTTGCGGTGCTGATTTGCTGCATCGTCCCGAATCTGCGCCTGTCGCTGATTTTCGGCGCGCTGACGGGAATTCTCGCCTTCTCGATTGCGGCATATTCCTACCCGGTTCAGAGCATGTATGGCGGCGTGGCGATATTCAGCTACATTCTCCCCGTGCGCTACTACTTCCTGACCTACACCGACTTGGTCCTCAACGGCACGCCGCTCTACTACTCGCGCATCTATCTGGCAGCCATGTTGCTGTTTGTCGTTCTGCCGTTCCCGCTGCTCGGGCGGCTGCGGCGCCGGTGTCTAAATCCTGTTTATGTTCCCTGACCTATGGCTAACATTATGACCGGCATAAAGAATTGGTTCACATCGTTCTTCTGCGTGTGGCGGCGTGAGACGTATCTGACACTCCACGATTTCGGCGTGCTGTTGTTCTTCATCGGCCTGCCGTTGCTCTACCCGATAACCTACACGCTGATCTACAATCCGGAAGTGATTCGCGATTTGCCGATAGCGGTCATCGACCAGAGCCGCACGGCCGAAAGCCGCCACCTGGCGCGGATGATTGACGCCACGGAGGGTTTGGAGGTGTACACCTACGCCACCGACCGCGAGGAGGCACGCCGGCTGATGCACTCGAAGGAGGTGTTCGGCACGCTCGAAATCCCCGCCAACTATGCTCAGTGCTTAGGGCGCGGCGAGCAGGCTGTGGTAACTTACTTCGCCGACATGAGTCTGCTTCTGCGCTACCGCACGGCAGCCTTCGCGCTGACCGACGTGCAGATAGCCATCTGCGAGGAGCTTCGCAACGATAAAATCAACTCCGCCGGGCTGCTGCTGCAGAACATGGACGGTTCGCCGATAGCAACCGACCAGTATATGCTTGGCGACGTCACTCAGGGCTTTGCCTCGTTCATCATGCCGGGTGTGCTCGTGCTGATTCTCCACCAGGGGCTGTTTCTTGGCGTAGGAATGATGGCTGGCGCAGCGTGGGAACGCCGCCGTCGCAATGGCGGCATCGACCCGATGGCCGTTCCGGCCCCCGCCGCCGCGACGATTATAGGCAAGAGCCTATGCTACGTCATGCTCTACATCCCGATGGTGGTGTTCGTCGTCTGGTTCGTGCCGGCTTTCTTCTCGTTGCCACATGTTGGCAGCGTATGGCAAGAGGTTATCTTCTTGCTGCCGATGCTGTTTGCGGTGACGATGATGGGGCAGTGTATGGGCGCATTTATCCATGAGCGCGAGGCCGTGCTGCTGATCATCGTAGCCTCGTCGGTAGTGTTCCTTTTCCTTTCGGGGTTGACCTGGCCGCTTTATGCGATGAACGGTTTCTGGCAGCTTGTCGGCGACTTCATCCCGTCGACATGGGGCATAGAGGGCTTTATCCGCTTGACCTCAAACGGCGCGACGCCCGCCGAGGAAGCTCAGCCCTACGTGACGCTCTGGTGCCTGACGGCAATCTACTTCAGCGTAGCCTGGCTGCTGGCGCGCGTTGGCCGCCTCTATCCCCGACCCCGGTTAGCCTAATGACAAAATATCAAATTATCAAAATGTCAACTTGTCAAATTGACAAATTGACATTTTGACATTTTGAAGCTGTTGCGGCGGGGAATTATTTGTCGGTGTAGAATTGGATGAGGCGGGCGATGGCGTCCTCACAGCCGATGCAGAAGGTTGGGTAGGTGTTGTTGCGCATGCGGCATTCGTCGGCGGGGCGGTAGACGCCTTTGAATGAGTAGCCTCCGCCTTCGTAGACTCCGATGGGGAATTCGGCAGCATGCTCAACGGGAGTGGGCACGGGAGTGCCGGGGGCGAGCAACGATTTCCATTTTGAGTCGAAGTCGACGAGGGTTGTGATGTTGGGTTCCCAGGGTTCGAGGTCGGTAGGATAGGTGTCGAGCATTACGTCGTTTTCATAGAAATATTCGTCGGCGAGTCCGCCAAAGCTATGACCGAATTCATGGACTACAACGGGGCGGAATAGCGGATGGCGTGCGGCTGTCAAGGTGTAGCTGTTGTAGATGCCTCCGCCGCCATATTCGGGCGTGTTGGCGAGGATGATGATATGTTCGTAGGGGATTCCGAGCAGGGCATCGTGGACCTGATAGAGGTAGGGCGTAGTCAGGTAGCGGTCGGAGTAGAATGTTGAGAAATGGGAGTTGAAGGCTGTTGAGCGCCATTCGCCGAGGCGGGGCACGCTGACTCCGGAATCGGCCGAGGGCGAAGCGACAGCAACGAAGTTGAAGCGGTCGGCGTAGCGTTTGAACGGCTCATGGTTGAGAATCGCCTCGACGGCCACGGTGGCGTGGGCATAGAAAGAGTCCATTTCGGCCTCGGTGTAGCCCTCGGCGAGGATGGCAACGTCGATAGCCTCCTCGGGCGAGCCGCTGCGGTGGATGTAGCGGTGTGGCAGCGGCTTGCGATGGTTGACGGCAACGAGTTCGTCGTCGTGGCGGTAGCGGTGGGTCATCTCGGTCATCGGCTCGTGGCGGGCATTGAAGAGAGTGATGTTGATGTCGGCATCGCGGCGCGGGAGCGGCACGAGGAATGTGTTTTGCATCGATTTCTGTGTAGTCTGCGCCTCGTCGGTCGAGAGCCATTCTTGGAAGAGCGACGAGAACGAGTTGCGGTAGAGAGTGTCGGCCGTAGCGGCATCGATGACGGTGATTACGCCGTTGCCGCGCAGGTGGAGGTCGCCAAGGCGCGTGCGTCGTCCGACCCATCCGGCTTGTTTGCTCTGACGGCTGAGGGCTACGTGCTGACTGTTGGCGTCGCCGCTAAATTGGTAGTCGATGCGTAGTGTGCTGTCGGCAAAATTGTCGGTGAAATTGTTGGTTGATGCTGCGGGCGCGAAAGTTAGGACGCTAACGGCAGCTATCAATGCTGCAATATTTCTCATGTTGTGACAATTTTTGGCGTGATAATTTTTGGAGTAATCGATTGGTGAATTCGTGGTTTTTGAGTCCCCAGCGGGGCGAGATGAGGAGGTTGTCGGGCGATTGCGAGACGAACCGCTCGATGGCGATATCTTTTCGCAGGCGGCGGATTATTTTCGCGCAGAGGTCAGCGTAGTCGTCGGCAGTCCAGCGGGCGACTGTCAGTTCACCGTCGGCAACCTGTCGGGCGAGAACCGTGCCTCGCAGCAGTTGCAGCTGGTGGAACTTCACGACGTCGACCGGCAGGCGGTTGACGGCATCGACCGTGCGGAGAATCATCTCCTCGTCCTCGCCGGGAAGGCCGTTGATTAGGTGAATCCCTACGGGGATTCCCGCCTCGGCAGTGCGGCCGACGGCGTCGACCGTGGCGCCCCAGGTGTGGCAGCGGTTGACGGCGGCCAGCGTGGAGTCATGGGAGCTTTCGGCACCGTATTCAATCATGACGAATCGCTCGCGCGCGAGTTGTTTCAGTTCGGCGAGCAGCTCGGCGGAGATGCAGTCGGGGCGCGTGCCGATAATCAGTCCGTCGACCTTGTCGGCAGCCAAAGCCTCGCGATAGAGTGTCATCAGCCGGCCGACGTCGGCGTTTGTTCCGGTGTAGGTCTGAAAATAGGCGAGATAACGCATCTGCGGGTATTTCCTGCCGAAAAATGCTTTGCCTTGCTCAATCTGCTCGGCGACGCTGAGCCCTTGGCGGCAGTAGTCGGGGTTGAAAGAGCTGTTGAGGCAGTAGGTGCACCCTCCGCGGCCGAGAGTTCCGTCGCGATTGGGGCATGACAGCCCGGCGTTGACAGCAAGTTTCTGCATCTTGCAGTCGAAATGCTCGGCGAGGAAATCGGCGAAGTCGCGGTAGGGTTTCATATACGGGCGGTGCGGTTGAGCAAGAGAGCGTCGAGGATTACCATGGCAGCCATAGCCTCGACGATGGGCACGGCGCGGGGCAGCACGCACGGGTCGTGGCGTCCGCGGGGGTTGACGGTGGCGGCCTGCATAGAGTCGTCGATTGTAGCCTGCGGTCGGAGCAGGGTTGCGACGGGCTTGAAAGCCACGCGGAAATAGATATCTTCGCCGTTGGAGATGCCTCCCTGGATGCCACCGGAATGATTGGTGAGGGTGGCGACTTTGCCGTCGGCGACGGTGAACGCGTCGGTCATCTGCGAGCCTCGGCAGCCAACGCCTTCAAAGCCCATGCCGTAGTCGAATCCTTTGGCGGCGTTGATGCTCATCATCGCCTCGGCCAAGCGCGCGTGGAGTTTGCCGAACACGGGGTCGCCCAGCCCGGCGGGAGTGCCGGAGATGACACAGCTGACCACGCCTCCTATAGTGTCGCCCTCGGCCTTGACCTCGCGGATGAGAGCCTCCATGCGCTCGGCAGTGGCGGCGTCGGGGCAACGCACGGCGTTGGTTTCGGCGGCGGTGAGGTTGCAGTCGCGGTAGCTGCCGGGGAGGACGATGTCGCCAACTTGCGACGTGTAGGCGTGGATGGCGATGCCGTAGCGGTCGAGAGCCAAACGGGCGAAGGCGCCGCCGACAACGCGCGCAATAGTTTCGCGCGCCGATGAGCGTCCGCCGCCGCGATGGTCGCGGATGCCGTATTTGGCGGTGTAGGTGAAGTCGGCGTGCGAGGGGCGGAACACGTGGCGCAGGTTGTCGTAGTCGGCCGACCGGTGCTTGGCGTTGCGCACAAGGAATCCGATGGGCATTCCGGTTGTGGTGCCGTCCATGACTCCCGAGAGAATCTCCACGCGGTCGCTTTCGCTACGGGCGGTGACGATGTCGGACTGCCCCGGGCGGCGGCGGTCGAGTTCATGTTGTATGCGGTCGATGTCGACGGCAACGCCTGCGGGCATACCGTCGATGACGCCGCCAATGGCAGCGCCGTGTGATTCGCCGAACGATGTCAGGCGGAAAATATTGCCGAAACTGTTCATTGCGGTTGTGATTGGTCGGGTTGTTGGGGTTCGGCGGGAGCGGCGACGATGTCGGCAACTGTGGCGCCGACGTAGCCGATGAGGTCGGCGGGGGCGATGCAGAATTGCAGTCCTCGCTGTCCGGCGCTGACGAAGATTTTGTCGAACTGAAGAGCCGTTGAGTGGAAGAACGTTGGCAGCTGTTTTTTCATCCCTACGGGCGAGCAGCCGCCGCGGATATAGCCCGTGTTGGGCAGCAGCTCTTTCATGGCAATGAGGTCGGCTTTCTTGTCGCCGGCAACTTTACCGGCTTTCTTGAGGTCGATTTCGCTGTCGCCGGGTACGACGCAGACAAACAGCCCCGTGCGTTCGCCTCGGAGCACGATAGTTTTGAACACACGGTGGATATCCTCGCCGAGCTCCGATGCGATATGCCCGGCGTCGAGATGTTGCTCGTCGACGGCGTAGGGGATTAGCTCATAGGCAATACCGGCGCGGTCGAGCAGCCGGGCGGCGTTGGTTTTCTGAATCTTCATACCGACAAAGGTAAGCAAAAAAGCTGATTTCTCAGCTGCCGCGGGCCGAGAAATAACAGGTTTGCGGGTTATGCCGGCAGGATTGGTGGCGAAAAGAAAGCAGAAACGCGCTTCGCGCTTGGCAGAACCCGCAAAACAGCGCAGAATCTATTAGTCAGAAGGAATTAAAACGCAGAAGCGGTCGCGTTGCTCCCTGGAACGGAACTCGC
>CAYNSG010000011.1:0-4862 GCA_964399885.1 uncultured Bacteroides sp. | reverse complement strand
GGAGCAGAACTTCGCGCAGCTGCTCTTCGGCAATCGGCGCCGACATCTTCGGGGCATTTACGGTGACGGTCACGCCGGGCTTCACCATCGGCTGAATCTCGGCGGCGAGCGATTCGAGGAATGTCGACATGTTGACGTCGTCGGTGGGGAGTTTCTCGTCGCGCGAGGCTTCGAGCGATGCGAGTGTCTGGATGTGGGCGGTGAAATCTTTGAGCGCCTTCACTCCCGGGTCGGCGGGGTTTAGGGTGTTGAGCGTCGACTCCATCTGCGAAGCGATGTTGGCTATGAAGCGGTTGTGGATTTCGTCGCGGCGTCGAGCGGCATCGATGAGGCTCTTTTGGCGGCGGATGGTTGCTTTCGAGCGAATCCAGGCGAGGATGCAGAGCACGAGCAGCACGGCGAGGGCTATGGCGAGAATGCAGAGCCCGACGATGATTCCGTTTTTGACGGTCAGCGAGCTGTCGAGGCTGCTGATTTGGGCCTGAGCGTCGTCGTATTTCTTGTTGAGTTCGGCCGAGTTGGCGTTGGCTTTGACGGCGGCGATGCTGTCGTTCCAGGCGAGATATTTCTCGTAGCTGCGGCCAACGAGTCGCGCATTGTTGGTGCGGAGCGCCATGTCGATGATTTTCTTGTAGCATTCGTCGGCTTTGTCGTAGTCGCCGTCGGCGAGATAGAGTGCTATGAGTTGGTTGATGGCGGCGTCGCCCTTATCGTTTTGTCCGAAGGTGAAATATTGCTGAGCCGACGACGATAGCAGGTCGATGTCGATGTCGCGGTTGGCGGCTTGCTTGGCCCACGCTTCCATCTTGGCGAGCTGCTCGGCTGAGGCGTCGGCGCGTTTGAGCTTGAGGTACATTCGCTGGCGTTCGCGCGCAATCGGATAGTGGAGAGCGGGCCGGGGCTTGGAGTCGGCCAGCTCGGCGGTGTTGAGGGCAACTTCGGCTCGCGAGAGAGTTTCGAACGCCTCCTTGTAGAAGTTTTCGCGATGATAGAGCGCGGCAGCGTTGACGGCGCAATCGACTGCGTCGGCCATGTCGCCTGCGTCGGCAAATGCTTGGTAGGCTTTGAGATAGTAGTAGCGTGCGGTGACAAACTCTTTCGACTCGAGAGCTGCTGCAGCTTGCGAGCGCAATTTATCGGTGCCGGTCTGTGCAGAAACTGTCGCGGCGGCAAGAACAAGAAGGAGAGCGAAAATGAGTTGCTTCATAACGAAAGTTTTATGGCGAATATCCCCGTTGATACAATGAGCGTACCTGCGCAGCGCTCAACGGACACAAAGTTACGCAAAAATGAGTCGAATTATGCAACAATGGGGCGAATTTTAACAAAATAGGGTTGAAAACGTGGGTTTGACGTCTAATTAACGCGCAATTACAACCTATTGTTTAGCGGAAAATGCTTAACTTTGTCGGAAAACAACATTATCACAAAATATTCAGAATGAACATCACAAAATCAGCGATTGCTCTCGCAGCGGCTGTGGTTGTCGGTCAGGCAGCTATGGCAACAACTCCTACGAAGGAGAATCTACAGCGTGCAAGCAATTACTACGCTTACCCCTGGACCGACACTCCGGCTCCCGCACTCACCGCCGCCCCGGCAGGCTACACTCCCATCCATATTGAGCATTATGGCCGCCACGGCAGCCGCTGGCATATCGGCCGCAATATGTATGCCAAGCCGGTAGAGCTTCTCGAAGTTGCCGAGCGCAACGGCAAACTGACTCCCCGCGGCGTTGAGCTGTTGGCTCAGCTGCGCCAGGCTCGCGAATGGTCGAAAGGTCGTGACGGCGAACTGACGCCGCTCGGCGCTCGCCAGCATCGCGGCATAGCCCGCCGCATGACGGAGAATTTCCCGACTGTGTTTGCCGACTCGGCTCGCGTCGACGCCCGCTCGACGGTCGTGATTCGTTGCATCCTCTCGATGGACAATGAGCTTCAGGAGCTCGCCAAATTCAACCCCTCGCTGCGCATCACGTCCGACGCCTCGTATGCCGACATGCACTACATGAACTTCACCGACACCGATACCGTTGCGATGCAGGCTGCCAGCCGCGCCGGCGACAAGCTGAAAGAGTTTAATGCGAATCATCCGGTCGACAATGCGTTTATCGATTTCCTCGTCACCGACCCGCAGTTTGCTGCCGATTCGATGAACGTGGCGTCGCTGCGCTATTATCTTATCCGCCACGCGAATAACGCTCAGAGCCACGACGACCGCGCAATGCCCGCGCCCTACGACATCTTCACCGACTCGACGCTCCACGCTCAGTGGCTCCGCGACAATGCCGAATGGTTTGTGCGCATGGGCAACAGCGCGCTGACCGACGGCTTGGCCAACTACTCGCAGCGCCGTCTGCTGATGAACTTCATCGAGTCGGCCGACACGGCTCTTGCTGCCGGCGGTCCGGGCGCCAACATGCGCTTCGGCCATGAAGTCGTAGTGCTTCCGTTGGCAACGCTCATGGAGCTCGGCCACTATGGCGACGAAATCAACGACCTTGAGGAGCTCGAAGGACGTTGGCACAACTATGAAATCTTCCCGATGGCGTCGAACGTGCAGATTGTGTTCTATCGCCCCGACGATGCATCGAAGCCCGTGCTGGTGAAGATCCTGCTCAACGAGCGCGAGATGGAGCTGCCGTTTGTTGCCGACCAGTCGATGGCGCCCTACTATCGTTGGGACGACGTGCGCAGCCACTATCTGAAGAAACTTGAGCGCGTGCCGCTCTATTGAGCCGCCACAGCCCCACAAAAGAATCAGCCCCGATTGCCGCGCCGCAGTCGGGGCTTTTTGGTTGATTGTTTTGGGGAGGTCAAATTGACAAATTGACAAATTGAGATTTTGAGGGGGTGGGGGAAGATGAGGGCGGCAGGGTTTGGTGGGCGGGCAGGGTTGGTGGCGAGGGAAACGCAGAAGCGGTCGCTGCGCGACCTTGGCAGAACCCGCAAAACCTCGCAGAACGTTTGAGGACGGTGAGTTTGTGGGAGGGGAATTGGGACGCAGAAGCGGTCGCGTTGCGACCTGGAACAGAAGATGAGCGGGCAGGGTTGGTGGTGGGCAGGGTTGTTGGGGGGTAATTGTCAAATTGACAAATTGTCAAATTGACAAATTGACTTTTTTTTTTGGGGGGGGAATTATTTGGGGCGGTAGAGGAGGGTGGCGGAGTGGTTGAGGTTGAGGATTTCGCGGGCGGCGGCGTTGACGGTGTCGACAGTCAGTGCGGAGTATTTGGGGATAACGTCGTTGATGTCGTAGGCGCAGAGACGTGCCTGGGCGAGGGCTTTGGCCTTGGGGAGGATGCCGATCTGAGCGAACTTCGTCCGGCTCTCGAATTTGTTGACGGCGCGCTTCAGCTCGCAGTCGCTGACGCCGCCTTCGGCGAGCTCGGTGACTTTACGGTGGATAATCTCCTCGGCCTCGGCAACGGTAGCCGGCGAGTTGTCGCGCAGTCGGCAGTTGATAGCGAGGAATCCGGGGTCCTCGCTGCCTTCGATGGCTGCGTCGGACTCGGTGAAGAAGGGGTAATGCTTCAGCAGGTCGGCGCGGAGTCGCGACGACGGGCCTGCGGCGAGGATGTCGGTAATAATGTCGGCGGCCTCATAGTGTTGCGAGCCGCGTGCTCCCATGGGGAAAGCTATGGTCAGTGCAGGCGAGGGTGCGTTGCCGGCGGTTTCGAGGCGTCGGAGGCTGACGATGGGCGGCTCAACGGGGAGTTGTCGCGGGGCGACGTCGCGGGCGGGAATGTCGGCAAACCATCGCTCGGCGAGCATTTGCGTGCGCTCGAGCGAGATGTTGCCCACGACGGCTATCGCGGCCGTTGTCGGCGAATAGTGGGAGTAGTAGAACTGCTTGACGTCGTCGATAGTGGCACGCTCGATGTGGCGGGGCGTGAGTCCGATAGTGGGCCAGCGGTAGGGGTGGACGGTGTAGAGGAGTGAGCGGAGTTTATGGTCGAAGTCGCCGTAGGGTTGGTTGAGGCATGTTTGTTTGAACTCCTCGATTACAACGCGGCGCTGCACGTCGAGGCTCTCCTCCTTGAAGGCCAGGCCGAGCATTCGGTCGCTTTCGAGCCAGAAGGCCGTCTCGGCGTTGCCGGCGGGGAGCACGGTGTAGAAGTTGGTGAAATCGTTTGATGTCCAGGCGTTATTCCACCCTCCGGCCATCTCGAGCTGTTTGTCGAACTGCGGGATGTTGACAGAGCCGCCGAACATGAGGTGTTCGAAAAGGTGGGCAAATCCGGTGAGTTCTGGATTTTCATCGCGTGCGCCGACATCATACATCACATCCATAGCCACCATAGCCGACGTGGGGTCGAAATGGTGAACGAATCGGAGTCCGTTTTTGAGGGTGAAGAGATTGTAGTCAATCATAGCACTTTACATCATATTTTTACATCATATTAATGCAACGATATCTTAATGCAACGACAGTTATGACAAAGGTTGCTTTTGGCGGGAAGCAAAACGGTTTATCATCGCCATAATTCATCAAGCGCAAAGGTAATGATTTTTTCTATAATCCGCTCAAAAAATATCATTTTTTAAGAATATTAGCGGGTGGCAAGTTTGGGGGCAATTAGAATCGCAGAACTAAAATAAACTCGCAAAACCTCGCAGAAATTGGGCTTTTGGGGATTAGCGGAGGCGGGTGGCGGCGAGGGTGAGTGTGCTGATGCGGGCGGTAGGAGCTGCGTCGTGGATGGTGTCGATGGCTGAGGTGAGGGTGGCGCCGGTGGTGAGGACGTCGTCGATGAGCAGCACGTGGCGGTCGGCGAGCTCTTCGGGGCGCTCAAGGCGGAAGATGCCGCGGGTGTTGACCCATCGCTCGTAGGCGTGGCGGCGCGTCTGCGTCAGGTGGCG
>CAYNSG010000010.1:0-23658 GCA_964399885.1 uncultured Bacteroides sp. | reverse complement strand
TAAAGTGTAAGACGAAACGTAACCAAGTGCAAATATGATATACAGCGGTATCCCCAACCGGACGCTGCTGCAAAACAAAAATGAGATACAAAGATTAGAAATCAAGTAACCATTTACATAATGACTAAACCTTTAATTACAAAAGTCATAGCCGCAGTAATTCTTGCATTCTCGGCGATGACGGCAAACGCACAGGACTGGGCTCTAAAGACCAATATCCTCTACGATGCAACGCTGACGGTCAATGCCGGAGTTGAACATCAACTCGCTCCGCGTTGGTCGGTCGACGTGTCGGGCAATTTCAACGCCTGGACAATCAACAAGCATCGTTGGAAACACTGGATGATTCAGCCTGAGGCTCGCTACTGGTTCTGCGAAGGACTTGCAGGACATTTCGTAGGAGCACACTTTCTCGGTGGCCAGTACAACGTAGGAAATATCGACCTCGGTTTCAATTTCCTCGGCACCCACCTCAAGAACCTCAAAGACCATCGCTACCAGGGCTGGTATGGCGGTCTCGGTGTAGCTTACGGCTACTCTTGGATTATCAACCGCCACTGGAACTTCGAGGCTGAAATCGGTCTCGGATGGGTCTACACGCGCTACGACGTGTTCCCCTGCACCCATTGCGGCACTAAAATCGCCCGCCATCGTCCGCACAACTATGTTGGTCCGACGAAGGCAGCGCTCAACCTCGTTTATGTATTCTAACCGCCACTGTAAAGCTATAGAAAAATGAAAAAGTCAACAGCAATGATACTCCTCGCCGCCGCAGCGCTGACACCTGCCGCAGCCGAGGCATCAATGGCTCCCATGATGGCAGCCATGCAGCGCACCGAGCTGCAGGCAACAGCCCATAGCATCACAGTGGAGCGTTCACAAAACTTCCTTTTCGTCGAGGCCGAGCTTGGCATCGACTCCGTTGCGCGCGGAACCAACCGCGAGCTCTGGATTGCCCCCGTTATCGGCAACGACCAGAAGAGCGCCGAGCTCCCCGTAGTCGTCATGGCCGGTCGCAACCGCTACTATCAGGCTCTGCGCCACGACCTCGCCGGAACTGCCGACGTCACCCTGCTGCGCGACGACTACCGCACGCCGGTCTACACCTATCGTGCACAAATCCCCTACGAGGATTGGATGAACGGACAGCCCCTGAAGGTTGTGCTCGAACTTCGCGGCTGCTGCTCCGACAGCATCAACCGCCAGGAGCTCATGCTCGCCAACGTCAACGTTGCTCCCGTAATCGAGCGCTTCATACCGGCATTCAACTGGATCACACCTCCCGCCGAGGCTGTGAAGAATCGCGAAATCCGCGGACAGGCCTACGTCGACTTCCCCGTCAACCTCACGGTAATCTACCCCGAATATCGCCGCAACACGGTTGAGCTCGCCAAAATCCGCGCTTCGATCGACTCTGTTAACCGCGACAAGGATATCACCATCACCGGCCTCTCTATCAAAGGCTACGCATCGCCCGAAGGACCGTGGGACAACAACGTGCGCCTCGCTAAAGGACGCACGGCCGCGCTGAAGACGTATGTTGAAAACCTCTACGACTTCGCCCCCAACTTCATCCAGACAGACTACGATCCCGAGGACTGGGGCGGACTTCGCGCCTACGTTGAGAACAGCAACATCGCCAACCGTCAGGGCATCCTCGACATCATCGATTCCGACCTAAAACCCGATCCCAAGAACTCGAAGATTCAGTCGACATATCCCGAACAGTATAAGTTCCTCCTCGCCGAGGTTTACCCCGGATTGCGCCACTCCGATTATAAGATCGATTACACAATCCGCTCCTACACCGACGTCAACGAGATCCTGACCCTCGTCAAGACCCGCCCGCAGAACCTCTCGCTCAACGAGTTCTATCTCGCGTCGCAGGCTGTTGAACCCGGCTCGGCCGACTACAACGAAATCTTCGAGACCGCCGTGCGCATGTATCCCGAATCGGAGGTTGCCAACCTCAATGCCGCCAACGCTGCCATGTCGCGTGGCGACTTCGAAAATGCTGCGAAATATCTCGCCAAGGCCGGCGACACCCCCGAGACTATCTACGGCCGCGGCATCCTCGCTGCTCTTCAGGGCAACTACGGCGAAGCCCGCACCTTCTTCGAGCAGGCCGCCCGCCTCAAAGTTGCCGACGCCCCCGCAGCTATCGAACAGCTCGACGCTCTCCAAGGCAAGAATTAACCCAAACTTAACCTAATAGAAAAAAACAATGCAATATATGAACAATATCAAAAAAGCCCTTTACGGACTCTTTGCAGCCGCACTTCTTGTCGGTTGCTCAAACGATCCCCTGGTTGATCCGGAAACTCCCGAACAGCCGGGCGAAGAAAACACCGGCAACGAAGCCTACATCTCGCTCAACATCGAGATGCCTAACGGTAAGAACTACTCGTCGCGCAGCCAGACAATCACCGGCGGCGGCTCCTCCGACGGCATCGAGGTTGGCTCGGATGCTGAGAACACTGTGTCCAAACTTCTCATCATTCTCGCAAACCGCACCGACTACGGCTATATCGCATCGGCTGAGGTGAACAGCAACCGCCTCACCCCCGGCAAAACCGCCGACACCTACAACTATCTTGCGCTCGCACGCATATATAAGACCAACCTCAACCAGTTCTACGAAGAGCTGCCGGCAAACACAACGCCTATCGTTGCGGTGTTCGTGTTCTGTAACCCGACTGCCGAACTCGTCGATATGTTCGCCGGTGCCAACACAACCTATGGCGACAAAACCTGGGTCGACAAGGTCTGCACAGTCCAGCAGGACTACACCAACACCGTCAATGTCAACACCGGCATATGGGGCGCTAACTCGTTCCTGATGAACAACGCCGAGCTTACCTACCGCGCTCTGCCCAATAGCATCGACGATTGGAATGCATTCGACAAAATCGACCAGCCCTTCCACCTCTCCGACGCCAACAACGTTACCGGCTACACCAACCTCCCCGACAACTCTATCTCGAGCCGCGGTCCGGTAAAGGTTGAGCGCTCTGTTGCCCGCCTCGACTTCCGCGACGGCTCAGAAAATGGCGACCAGAAATACAACGTGCTCTTCCACTACCACGACGGCATCATGCAGGAGAACGAGCCCCTCTACGGCGTTCAGCTCCTCCGCATCGCTCTCGTCAACATGAGCAACGCTTTCTACTATCTTCCCCGCGTGAGCGCCAACGGTCTCGCTACCGGAGCCGACTTCACCATCTGCGGCGTCGAGAAGCCTTGGAGCGCAAGCTTGACGGGCAACTACGTCGTAGGTCCCTACTGGCAGACATTCGGCGGCGACGCTCCCGACAACAACTTCTCGAACTACTTCAACTACCCCTTCTTTGAGGACGACGGCTCGTTTGCCAACAACATGGCCGACAACCTCGTTTACGACACATATAAAATCACCGACGTACTGCAAGGCACGAAAGACAACTACCAGTCGAACGACGGCACAATCGCCAATGGTTCCTACTACGTTTGGCGCTACATCACAGAGAACGTAATCCCTGCAGGACCTGCAAAGCAGGTGAACGGCATCTCAACCGGTATTGTATTCAAATCCAAGATGTACGGAACAGAGTTTGCTCAGACCCACAACTTCTCGACCCACGAAGCCTCATGGGAAAAGGACCTCATCAACAACCTCGCAAAATGTCTTAACGGCCAGCCTTTCGAGACCCACGATGCAATCGTCGGCAACCCGAAAGACGACCCATTGCTGTTCTATATCGACGGTCAGCTCTATCTTTCTTGGGAACATCTCCGCCAGGCTGCTATCCAGGCTGCTTGCACCTACGACGCAACGACCGGTTTGATCACAACCATCAACCGCTCCAACTCGCTCTACCGCGCTGCGTTTGGCGACGGTCCTATCCCGAGCTACACCACCGCCGACGGCACCGTTCGTCAGCCCGTATACATTTGGGGTACCAGTCGCGAAGAGTCTCACCCCTTCACCGACCCGCAGTGGAATTCCGACCCCAACAGCGACGCCTACAAAGCTTGGAAAGCTTCGGCCGACTACGCTTGGGAAATGTGGGATGAGGCCGGTCGCCCCTACGCTCCCACCGGTCAGCAGACACCCGCACTGCTCGAAGCTATGCGCGAGACTGTCACCGGCGCCGACATAGCCATCTACCAGTCGGATCTCGACCCCGAATTCGGTCCCGGCTACTACTGCTACTACACCTACTGGAACCGTCATAACGACAACATGCAGAACGGCGTGATGGGCCCGATGGAGTTCGACGTTGTCCGCAATAACGTCTACAAACTCTCTGTCGACAAAATCAGCCGCCTCGGTCATCCGCGCAATCCTGCCAACGACCCCGACGCCCCGACCCCCGACACCCCCGACGAAAGCGCCGACATCTATCTCGACGTGACGCTCCAGATTACTCCCTGGGCTGTGCGTATCAACAGCATCGAATTCTAAACCCGACGGCAACTCCGTTATCTTAGAACCAATCAACTACGATGAAACATCTATTTCATAAAATAGCCAAATCGATCATGGAAGCCACACTCGCTGTGGCTGCCATGGCCGGAATGGTTTCGTGCGGAGCCATCAACGACGACCTCGAGCCCTGTCCCGCCGGGCTGAAACTGCGTTTTGTCTTCGACTACAACATGTTGTATGCAAACGCTTTCCCCTCGCAGGTTGATTGCCTGACTCTCTTTGTCTACGACTCGGTCGGCAATCTCGTTGCCGAGCGCACGGAAACCACGTCGGTGCTCGCCGACGAAAACTGGCGCATGGTCATCGACCTCCCCGCCGGCAGCTACACGTGCGTGGCCTACGGAGGCATGGAATGCTCACAGTCGACGTTCCATTTCGTCACCGACCCCGACGGCTCATCGTTCAGCTCGCTGAGCGTCGCCATGAACAGCGACTGTATCAACGCTAACCCCGGCAAGGAGCTCCACCCGCTATTCTACGGCAAGCTTGCTACCGCCGTCGACTCCAAGGCGCTCGACTACACCGAGGCCACCGTCTACATGATGAAGGACACCAACACTATCCGTGTGCTGCTGCAGAACGTCGACGGCACCCCTGTTAACGTCAGCGACTTCACCTTCGCCATCACCGACGACAACACCCTCCTCAACTGCAACAACGACGTTGTGCCCCAGCAGGGCATCACCTACTCGCCCTGGTACACCGGGCAGGCTTCGGCCGGAACCGTCGACGGCGAAGCTACAGAGGCCGTGCTCGCCGTTGCCCAGTTCTCAACCTCGCGACTGACAACGAACACCGCTCCGCGACTGATCATCACCGACAACCGCAACAGCGAGGCCGTTCTCAGCATTCCGCTCGTAAACTATCTGCTGCTTCTCCGCAGCGAAAATCCTGCCTACGCTAATATGCCCGCACAGGAGTTCCTCGACCGTGAAGATACCTGGCGCATGATTCTCTTCCTTGACAACGGACGTTGGATCGACACCCGCATCGTCATCAACGACTGGATTGTGCGCCTCAACAACGCAGAATTATGAAGAAAACACTTGTAAAAGCACACATATCGCTCCTCGCAGTCATGGCTCTCGTAGCCATGACTCTCGGAGCATGCTCTTCCGATTCCTCATCGGAGATTATCCCCGACGAGGACGATGGCAACATCAACCTGCGCATTAAAGTCGACCTCGGGCTCGGCTCGGCATCGCGTGCCGCGAACGAACCCGACGGTTTTGAAGGATCCCAAGGTGTCGACGAGGAGATTGAATCGATTCGTATCATCATTCTCCGCCAATCATCCGAGCAGGGAGTGAGCTATGAGGTCGATGCTGCCCGCCTGGTTGCAACTAACGCTCAGGGCGTGCCGGTCAACGACAACCTCAACTTCAAGGTGCGCGGCAACGAGATGAAGACTATCGTGCTGATAGCTAACGAAAACTCGCTGCCTTCGCCCGACTCGAAGTTTGCAACGGCTCGCGAATTCCTCGACCAGTTCCTTATCAAAGGTTCCGACGTCAAGACTGAAGATTGGAACAAGATTCGCGACTGGACTGTAGGTATGCCCGGCGAAAACCCGACAGCTACGCAGTCGCTCTTCTCAAATTATAAGGCTAATGCCGCGAGCAAATCGCACATTCCGCTGACCGAGATGTTCCAGGTGCAGACGCTCAACACTACGCCCACCACCGCCTCGGGCGAGTCAGCTATCCGCAGCCAAGAGACTCAGGAGGTTACCCTCTTCCTGACGCGCTGCGCCGCCAAGGCAACGTTTGAGTTCAAAGTCGACAAGGATGACTCCACCCCTTACCGGGGCAGCGGCATGAATGTCGTCGGTATCCGATTCTGGGGCTACAACTGGAACCAGTATGTGTTCCCCCGCAACGCCGTCTACACTCCCTCGAAATATGTCAACGATACGCCCGGATACCCGAACTATATCGAAAATGTCGCCGCCGACGGAACCGTCCTCACCCCCGACCAGACGCAGATGGACCGCTACATAACCTCGTTCAACACCATCGAGCTTACCGCCGGAGGTGCTACGTTCGACTACACGTTCGACGAGCCCGTAGAGATCAAATCGTATATCGGACAAACCGCTCCCACCCGCGGCCCGATATATTTCTGCGAGTCGAAGAAGCAGGTTGCTGCCGGACAGTCGCTCGCTCCCGACGACGCTAACAAGGCCGATGTAGGCTCGGGTGCATCGCTCTACCCCTCGAACTATACGCTCCAGCTGCTGCTCGACAACGGCGAATGGCTCACCGCAAAGCCGATTAACACCAACATTCTGCAAATCACGGAGAACGGTCAGACCTACGATGCCATCGCCCGCAACACCCACCTGAAGATTGTAATCACCTTCGGCGAAGGCGGCGAAATTTACTTGGAAGCAATCGAGGCGCCCTACAACTCGGTAGTTCTCGAGCCGGTGTTCGGCCTGACAGTCAATGACTAATCTGAAGCTGAATAAGTTTTATAAGTCCTAAAACTCTTACAGACCCCGCCTCGTGCGGATTCTCCTCCCTCCTCAACCTTTTTCGTATACAGTGAATAAATAACAAGATTTTTATCATAGGGTATGAATAAATATAAGTCGCTGATAATTGGCTTGCTGGCTATTGTCTCTGCTTCATGTAGCGACGATTTGCTCTACAATTCCGATGAACTCGGTGAGGGCGAGGCTAAGATTGCCGCTCAGCTCTCATTCAAGAACTTCACGCCGGCGCTCGACGGCTCGCGCGCTGCTACCGGGGGCACCGCCGGTACGGCGCTCGACAGCATCGACAACCTCTACGTGTTTGTCTACAACGAAGCCGGCACGGAGCTCGTCACAAAGCAATATTTCAAGGCCGGAGATCAGGGGTTTAGTGTCGAAAACACCAACAACAACAAGCCCGCTGGAAGCACCGGCGTGGGCAGCGATGCACTCCCGACGAGCAAAGCGACGTTCGACCTCACTCTGCCTTACGGCCGCTATAAAATCTACGCGGCTGCCAACGTCCCCGAAGATCGATTCACCGATGACAAGATTGCTACTGTTGACGACCTCAAGGCTATCAGCTTCGATTGGAATGAACAGAATATCTCGACCAACGACCAGATGTTCGGCTTCTTCTCCGACGGTAGCAGCACGACCGACGACCCCACTTCCGACAACTTCTCCGCGCCCGTAGTTACAGTCGGCCAAGCCTCGCAGACCCTCACCGGCTGGCTCCACCGCCTCGCCTCGAAAGTGACCGTGGCCTTCGACCCCTCGGGGCTAAAAGAGGCCGTGACAATCTACGTCAAGTCGGTGACAATCCACGACATACCCGCGTCGTGCCCGCTCGGCGAAAGCAATAAGCCGACGGCTGCCTCGCAGCTTATCACGTGGGGGCAGACTGTCAGCTACTCGAGCTCTGATGACCACACGACATGGCTCCGCCTGCAGCGCGGCTCGGGCGTGCAGGGCAGTCAGCACGCCCATGGCGACGACAACTCGCTCTTCTTCTACGAGAACAACCAGGGCGATTTCGAGGGGCAAGGACAGCTGTATAACAAAACGATGGATTCCAACGAGATGAACAGCTCGACGTTCCTGCCCGACCAGTTGACCCCCGGCGGTAACCCCGAATATATCGACTGGAAAGACAAAGTTCCCTTCGGAACGTTCATCGAGGTCGAGGCTTACTATCTCAGCCAGAATAGCGAGCGACCCTCGTCGGGCTCTATCCGCTACCGCTTCATGCTCGGCAAAAACACAACCTACAACTACAACGCCGAGCGCAACCACCACTACAAACTGACCCTCAAATTCAACGGCTGGGCCAACGAGCCCGACTGGCACATCGACTACGACGAGCCCGACCGCACCCTCTACGCCCCCGAACACTACTACATCTCATACCTCTACAATCAGGAAATGAAACTTCCTCTCCGATTGATGATGAATAACGACGACCCGTCGAATTATGAGTTGCGCTCTGAAATCATCGAGAACAACTGGGCTCCAATGGAAAATCTTGTTACCGGTAAAGTCCCAGCTCAAGATATCGGAGCGTGGAATATAATCACAGGTTTCTCTTGGAATTACCCAACTTATAATTCATCGACTAACCCTTATCGTAAAGGTCAGAATTTTGTCGGGTTTCTCTCCATGAGAAAAACGACTCAGACAATTCTGTTTGGAGATATGGGCTACAATGAAGAGTCAGGAGCAGCCGAAGCCCTTGAAGAATATTATGAGTCTAATAATCGAGCTAATGGTGCATATCCTTTGACTAATGAAACGAAACTGAATCAACCGGTATCCGGTTCTAATACATTCGGAACTTATGATGTTACGCTCAATTCAGACAACTCGCTGACAATTCACGTTCCGATGTATACGCGAGCCAAAGAGATGGTTCCGGCTTCCGACTTCACCGGAAACAATCCTTACGAAGCGTTTGGCCGCAGAGCTATAGTTAAATTTACTCTTTGGAATAAAACGACTGGCGAACAAGTGAAATTTCTCAATAGTGATAAAAATGAGATTACTGAACTTACCGTCCCGATTTATCAAGTTAAACGTATCGTCAATCCCAAAGCAATTTGGCGTAAATATAATAACACCGATCCGTTCAATGTGAAGCTTATGCACATCTCGTCTGCTACAGGTTCAACATTTGAGACGTTTACTTCTGAAGGCGCTTGGCGAGCTAATATTCTTGTAGACCCTAATGGCTTGATAAAACTTACGGACAGAAACGGAAAGACTGTCACGGGTGTTGGGAGCCATATCGACGGTTCTACAGGTACGACAATTGAATTTACGTATACTCCGAACGGAACCACTGGTCAAACCTCTACTCGTTGTGGAATAATCGAGGTTGAATATCACGACTATACTTGCAAGCATCTGATATTCGTCCGACAAGGCTACGATGCTCCCGTAAATATTGCCGGAACAGATTGGAGTTGCTATAGTGCATACGCCACAACTCGTGTCTCAAACTCAAACGAGCCGAGTGTAGAAACATCTGTTAATGTAGCCGTAACCAAAAGCCCGTTGTCAATTGGTTCGTTCTTCAAGCGTTGCAATTACAACTATGCAATTTTGGAGAAAAATGAAGCCGATTATGGTTGGATGGATATAGTGCAAGACAAGGATTTAAAGATTGCCTATCTCAATAGTAGTAACCAAATAGTAACGTCTACTGCAAAATGGTCCGGGTTTGGAGGTTTTGCTTGGACAGCTTATTCCAGTTCAGCTTCTCGTTTTGAGAGGAAATGGGCTGAAAATTGGACTGTGAAGAATAATTCTCTTGTAACAAGAACCCTAACTGTTCCAACGTATGAACAGCTTACAGCTCTTCGAGATAATAGTGAATTCGGCTATGGTGTAATTTATGCCGACGGAGCTACCGAAACCGCGACTTCAACAACTGTTGCCTACGGATATACCGACTACGATAATACGGGTGCTACAAGCGCTAATGGCATAAGGGGTTGTATCGTGTATGATCCGACTAACGGCAACCAAATATTATTCCCGGTAGGTAAGGTGGGGCAAGGTCGTAGAGCTGTTTCCACCTACGGTTACACAGCAGTTAATCATTTTGGAAGTTCAACACGCGATGAGTCCTACATAGGAACTTTATCTTACAGTGGAATGCGCAGTGTTCTTTCCCATACTACTGACATGTTACGTCCTATAACATATAATCTGTATCGTTCTCCCGGTGCTGTCTATTGGTTTATGCAACCTGCGTACCGTCCGGTAACCAATACAAGCACAACAGACGAACAACGACGAGCCGCATCATGGGACATAAACTACTTCACTTTGTTATTTAATTCCTATGATGGAACAAGTCTTGGATCCTACGATTCAGCTAATAATAAAAGTATTAATTATAATAAATCGACTGATGCGCTGCCGATTAGGCTGATTTATAAATAATTGAGGCGGCACTCCGCCCAAATAAGGAGGGGGCTGTTTTCCTACCGCCCCGCAGCAGGCCAAGCTGCCACCCTCCGCGTCCGGTCAGGACGCAGATTAGCTCTTAGCCGGGTACGCCCACCGCGCAAGCGGAGGCGTGCCCGGTTAATCGTCTGTCATAGAGGCAGTCCCCTCCGCCACCAACCTCGCCCTGAAAAGCCACCGCCTTGCGGGTTGTGACCACAAGGCACCTCTCCGAGGTCGCCGCCATAGAGCGTCACCTCCCCCCTAGGCGCCGCACGCTGAGTCGCTGCGCTCACCTCAGCGCGCTCTGCCCAGGGTTTCTGCACAAACCGAGACCTCCGGCCTCGGAAGACAACATTCCTCGCAAACTTTTTTGACCGCAAGTCCTTCCGCCACCCTCCTTATCCAACCACGCGCTCGCCGTCCAGCGAGTTCTGTTGAAGGGAGCAACGCGACCGCTTCTGTGTTTTAATTTCCTGTCCACCAAGTAGTTCTGCGATGTTTTGCGACTTCTGCCAAGCGCGAAGCGCGTTTCTGCGTTTCCTTTTCGCCGCCAACCCGGCTCGTGGTGAGGTAAGAAAACCTCACCCTCCTTATCTGCCTTCCCGCTTTCGCGGGGTTTCTTGCGGCTATGAGAAGATGGCGTGGAGGACGTCGAGGGAGCGGATTTGGGCGAGGGAAGTGTGGTGGAGCGAGATGTAGGCGAGCATGCGGTTGATGATTTCGACGCGGCGGTCGCTGCTGAGGCGGAAGCGGTGCATATTATCGAACGTCATGCGAGCCAAGAGCATGAGCCCGCGCGATTCGTTGGGGTCGAGGATGTTGGCGTGGAGCGGCGGCGTGAGGCGGAACACGCCGTCGTTGAGGTCGAACACCGCCCCGGGGCGGTAGGTGGTGACGTCGGGCTCGATGCCGAGTGCGCGCCCGAGGCCATAGATGAAGCAGAGGTGGAAGTTGGCGAGCCGCTCGGCGGGGAGGACGTCGAGCGTGGCGATGGCGCGGGCAATGTAGTCGAAGAGAACCTCGTCGGGCTGACTTTCGCGGAGCACGGTCGACAACAGCTCGGCCACAAACGTCGCGATGGCAGTTTTCACCGGGTTGGCGCGCAGCCCGTGGAGCGGCAGCAGCGGCCGCGGCTCCGACATGCGGCAGATTTCCCGATTGGGCATGATTGTGGCTACGCACTCAACGATGCTGAGCGGCTGGAGGATGCTGCGGCGGCGGGCGGCCTCGCGTCCGGCGCCGATGGCTACCATGAACGACATACGTCCCCGCCGACGGCTGTAGGCAGTCAGTATGGCGCGGCTGTCGCTATAGGCAACGCTCCGCAGCGGAATTATCCGGACGGTCTCTTTCAGGGAGTTAGGAGTTAGGAGTTAGGAGTTAGAAGTGAGGAGTTAGGAGTTAGGAGTTGGGGGCGCATTATGGAAGGCGAAGCGATTAATCTGATTCAAAATAACGCGGGCACGCCGCAGCAGAGGCGTGCCCGGTTATGATTATTCGTTATGATTATTCTGTGCGCGAGGCGGATTTATTCGTCGGCGATGGCGAGGGGCGAGGGGGCAACGTAGGTGCGCTGGGCGAGCTCCTGGTCGAGCATGTAGAGACCCATGCCGTTGTCGCCTACGAGTTTGAACTTGTCGATCAACTGGCGGCAGTTGTCCTCTTCCTCAACCTGCTCTGAGACGAACCATGCGAGGCGGTCGCGGGTGGCGTAGTCGTGCTCCTGCTCGGCGAGGGCGAAGAGCGAGTTGATGAGGGCTGTTACTTTCTGCTCGTGTTCGAGCGTAGCCACGTAGGCTGCGAGGGGCGATTCCCACGCGGTGGGCACTGCCTCGATGGGCGAGAGGGTCACGCGTCCGCCGCGCTGGTTCACGTAGTTCATGAAGATCTGGGCGTGGGCCTGTTCCTCTTTGAACTGGATGCTAAACCAGTTGGCTACGCCGTCGCGGCCTTCGGCTTTGAAGTGCATAGCCATCGACAGATAGAGGTATGCCGACCAGAATTCGGCATTGATTTGCGCGTTGAGCGCATCTTGGATTTTGTTAGATATCATGGCGTTATATGTGTTGGTTGGTTACGGTTTAACGGTGACGTTTGCCGGCTTTCTCCTGCTGGCGCTGGCGTTCGCGCAGGGCAGCCTGCTGCTGGCGCTGAGCTTCTTCGAGACGTTCCATCCATTTGCTCTTCTTGCGGGGCTTCTTGGCGTTCTCGCGCATCTTGGCGCGCACCGACTCTTCGCTGACAACCTGACGGAAGATGTAGGTCTGGGCGATGGTGATGAGCAGCGAGATGAAGTAGTAGTAGCTCAAGCCGGCAGCGTAGTTGTTGAAGAACACGAGGAACATCAGCGGCATCAGATACATCATCATCTTCATGCCGGGCATCGAGTTGCCGCCGGGCTGCGACTGCATGTTGATGCGGGTGTAGATGATGTTGACGGCGGTCATCAGCAGACAGAAGAGACTGATGTGGTTGCCGAACGTTGAGGAGATGAACGGGATGTTGGTTGTCCAGCTTACTATGGCATCGGGGGCCGAGAGATCCTTGACCCAAAGGAAATGTTCGCCTCGCAGCTCGATGGCCGAGGGGAAGAAGTTGAACATCGCGATGAGGATAGGCATCTGCAGCAGCATCGGCAGACAGCCTGAGAACGGGCTTGCGCCGGCGCGACTATAGAGCGCCATCGACTCTTGCTGGCGTTTCATGGCGTTTTCGTTGCCGGGCCAGCGCTCGTTGATCTCCTTGATTTCGGGGGCAAGCACACGCATGCGTGCCTGCGACATGTAGCTCTTGTAGGTGAACGGGAAGAGGATAATCTTGATGAAGATTGTCAGCAGCAGGATGATGATGCCGTAGTTGCTGATAAACTGGCCGAGGAACGAGAACACGGGGATGATAATAATCGTGTTGATCCAGCGGAACAGTGCCCAGCCGAGGGGGATGAGGTTGGTAAGGTGGAGGTTCTGGTCGGGGGCAATCTCATCCTGGAGGTCGGAGAGCAGGGGGTAGGAGTTGGGTCCGAGGAAGAGGGTGAATCCGGCGGGATTCTCGAGCGAAGCGGAGTATTCGAGCGTAGCGCGTGTCTCGAGCTCTTTGAGGTGGGTAGGGTTGTCCTTGAGCACTTCGGAGTTGAGCTCGGCGGCGGTGAAATACTGGTCGGGGATAACGACGGCCGAGAAGAACTGGTTTTTGTAGCCAATCCATTTCAGGCGTTCGGTAACGCTCTTGTCGTCGTTGCTGCCCTCGCTGAGATGCTCAACGTCGCCGTTGGCAAACATATAGTAGATTGCGCTATTGCGCTCCTCAAACATGCGTCCGGCCTCGTTGCGGTTCATGCGCTGGTTCCAGGTGAAATCCATTGTGGCGACGCTCGGCGGGATGATGGCCTGCATGCCCTGCTGAACCACCTCCATGCGGGCAACGTAGCCGTCGGCGGGCAGGCGGTAGCGTATAGCCCACTGTGCGCCGTCGCCAAGGTCGAGGCTCATGGTTACCGACGTGTCTGTAACCTCGGTCGGGGTGAAGTAGAATTCGCGGGTGTCGAAGCGCTGGTTGGCGGTCATGAGCGTGAAGCTGTAGCTGTCGGTTTCGGGGCTCATGAGCATCACGGCCGTAGAGTCGTAGGTTTGATAATCCTTCAGCGCGGCGCGCGAAATCATGGCGCCCTTGTTGGAGATGTCGAGGGTAAGCACGTTGTTGCTGAGCGTCACGGTCTGCTCGCTGCCGTTGAGGAATCGAGCGAATCCGCGATAGCGGGCGGCGGTGGCGAGGCCGTCGCGGATGGTCTTGACGACCGAGGCTGCGGCGGCAGGAGAGATGGCGTTGGCTGTCGGGGAGGTCAGCTGCTCGATAGAGTAGAGTCCGTCGGGCGAGTCGACCGTTCCGGTAAACGAGCCGTCGGCTTTCATCAACAGGTCGATTCCGGCGATTTTGAGCTCGGTCTCGCCGTTGACGGTGTCGGGCGTGCCGATCTGGCGTATTGTCGACTGAATGAGATTGAGGTCGGCTACGGTGAGCGAGTCGCCTGCAACCTGATTATCGGGGGCTTTCTGACGTTCTTGCTCAGCAAGACGTTCGGCCTGTTCGCGCTGTTGGCGAATCTGTTCTTCGGCGGGTTGATTGAGCCACATGAAGCCGAGCAGTACGGCTCCCATGAGCACCATTCCTAAAAGGGTGTTCTTGTCCATCAGTTATTTCTTTTCGGCAAAATTTTCCATCTGTTTCTCTTCATGGAAGGCAACGGCTGCGCGCATGAAGTCGAGGAACAGGGGGTGGGGGTTTAGAACTGTCGATGAGTATTCTGGGTGATATTGCGTGCCGACAAACCAGCGCTTTTCGGGAATCTCTACGACTTCGACCAGATGCGTAGCCGGGTTCTCGCCAACGCAGCGCATTCCGACCTCTTCGAATTGCCGGCGGTAGTCGTTGTTGAACTCAAAGCGGTGGCGGTGACGCTCCCTGACGTGGTCGGTTCCGTAGGCTTTCGCAACGGTCGAGCCGGGGGTGAGGTGGCAGTCGTAGGCTCCCAGACGCATCGTGCCGCCCATGTTCGAGATGCTTTTCTGCTCTTCCATGAGGTCGATGACGTTGTTGGGTGTCGTGGGGTTCATCTCGGTGGAGTTGGCATCGTGGAGTCCGAGCACGTCGCGCGCAAACTCGATGACCATGCACTGCATTCCGAGGCAGATGCCGAACGTAGGGATGTCGTGTTCGCGACACCATTTCAGGGCGGCAAACTTGCCCTCGATGCCGCGCTGGCCAAATCCGGGAGCGATGATGATGCCGTCCATTCCGGCAAGCATCTCGCCGACGTTTTCGTCGTTGACCTTCTCGCTGTGGATATATTTGAGCTTTAGGCGGCGATCGTTGTAGGTGGCGGCGTGGAGCAGCGCTTCGCTGATTGATTTATAGGCGTCCTGGAGCTCGACGTATTTGCCTACGAGGCCGATGTTGACAACCTCGGTTGCGGCGTGCATCTTGTCGAGAAAATGCTGCCAGAGGTGCATATCGGGCTCGCCTTCAACGGCCACGCCTGTTTTGCGGAGCACGATTTCGTCGAGATGCTGGGCGTGCATCCCCATCGGCACATCGTAGATCGACGCGCAGTCGACCGACTGGATTACGGCATCGGGCGAAACGTTGCAGAACTGCGCGATTTTACGACGCATCGCCGCGGGGATATCTTTTTCTGTGCGGAGCACGAGGATGTCGGGCTGGATGCCGAGCTGCTGAAGCTGCTTGACGGAGTGCTGCGTGGGCTTCGTCTTGAGCTCTTGGGCGGCGTGGAGAAAGGGGACGTAGGTCAGATGGATGCAGAGGCTGTCTATTCCGAGCTCCCAGCGCAGCTGACGGACGCTCTCGAGGAAGGGCAGCGACTCGATGTCGCCTACGGTGCCGCCGATTTCGGTGATGATATAGTCATATTCGCCGGTTTTGCCCAGGCGCATCACGTTGCGTTTGATTTCGTCGGTAACGTGAGGGATAATCTGCACGGTTTTGCCGAGATAGTCGCCGCGACGCTCTTTGTCGATTACGCTCTGGTAGATGCGTCCGGTTGTGACATTGTTGGCGCGCGATGTGCGGACGTTCGTGAAGCGTTCGTAGTGGCCGAGGTCGAGGTCGGCCTCATGGCCATCCTCCGTTACGTAACACTCGCCGTGTTCGTAGGGGTTGAGCGTGCCGGGGTCGATGTTGATGTAGGGGTCAAACTTCTGAATTGTAACGCGAAACCCGCGAGCTTTCAGCAAGCAGGCGAGCGACGCGGAGAGAATGCCCTTGCCGAGCGATGAAACGACGCCTCCGGTGACGAATATATATTTTGTTTCCACTCTTAATGTGTTGTTTATTTCAAACCGCAAAGGTAGCTAAAAAATCTGAAATCGGGCGGATTTTGCCGCGAGAATAATCTAACCTGAATCAGGATGCAACATGATGCATCAGGATGCAACAAGATGAATCAAGTTAAATCATGATGCATCAAGATGAATCCCGAAGATGAATAACCGCCCCTGCGGCTGAGGCGGCAGGGGCGGCAATAGGGTGATGTTTCAGGGGGCAGGGCGTTTATTCTTCCTTGCCTCGGTTCTTGGCTTTGTTGTTGCTTTTGGTTGCTGAGGAATCGATATCTTTCTCTTCTTTGAGGTCGATTTCGTTGTGGTCGCTGCCAATCACGCGATATTGCAGATAAGCGAGCGATTGGTCGGGCATGATTTTGAAACGTCGGCCATACTCCATTTTCCATCGGCGATAAATCGAAATGATTCCTTTCTTAAGGAATGCGTCGACAAAAGGGTGGACATACATGACGAAGCCTTCGGCATGGAGGTCGTTGACGAGATAGTCGAGTTTCTCTTTTAATGTGTCGGTGAAGAGAAGCGAGGGCTGCACTTTTCCTTTGCCGTAGCACGACGGGCACTCCTCGGTTGTGACGATGTCGAGGGCCGGGCGCACGCGCTGACGCGTGATTTGCATCAGTCCGAATTTGCTGAGCGGCAAGATGTTGTGGCGCGCGCGGTCGTTGGCCATAACTTCGCGCATGTGCTCGTAGAGTTTCTGCCGATGTTCGGCTTTGGCCATGTCGATGAAGTCGATGACTATGATTCCGCCCATGTCGCGCAGTCGGAGCTGGCGGGCAATTTCGTCGGCGGCGCGGAGGTTCACTTCGAGAGCGTTGGTCTCCTGGTCGTTAGCGGCCTTGGAGCGGTTGCCGGAGTTGACGTCGATTACGTGGAGCGCTTCGGTGTGTTCGATTATGATGTAAGCTCCGCTCTTGAACGAGACGGTTTTGCCGAACGACGATTTTATCTGACGCGTGATGTTGAAATGGTCGAAAATCGGTTCGGGTTTGTCGTAGAGTTTTACGATTTCAGCGCGGTCGGGTGCTATGAGGCTTACGTATTTGCGGATTTGCGAGTAGACGTCGGGGTCGTTGACCTCGATGCTTTCGAACGTGGGGCTGAAAATGTCGCGAAGCACCCCGACGATGCGGCTCTCTTCCTCGAAGATGAGCGCCGGCGCGGTAGCTTTCTGAGCGCGTGCAACGGTGTCCTCCCAGCATTGCAGCAGGGTCTTCATCTCGTGGTTGAGCTCGGCAACGCGTTTCCCTTCGGCCGAGGTGCGGATGATGACGCTGAAGTTTTTGGGTTTGATTGATTCAATCAGCTGGCGGAGTCGCAGCTTCTCTTCGGTAGTTTTGATTTTCTGCGAGATGGAGACTTTGTCGCCGAACGGTATGAGCACCATGTAGCGCCCGGTCAGAGTGATTTCGGTTGTCAGTCGCGGGCCTTTCGACGAGATGGGCTCCTTGACAATCTGCACCATCAGCTGTTGTCCGGGCTGAAGCTGGTCGGCAATCGAGCCGTGCTTGTCGATCTCGGGCAGAAGTTTCATTTTGCTCACCGACGGAATCCGTTTTTGGTCGTCGAAGAGCGTTTTGAGAAATGAGGAGTAGGAGGCGAATTGTGAGCCAAGATCCAGGTAATGGAGAAAAGCGTCCTTTTCGTAGCCTACGTTGACGAAGGCGGCGTTGAGCCCCGGCATGAGCTTCTTGACTTTTGCCAGGTAGATGTCGCCGACGGCGTAGGCGATGTTTCTGGACTCCTTTTGCAGGGAGACCAGTCGCGAGTCCTCGAGAAGCGCTATTGACACTTCCTTCGGCTGTACGTCGACAATAAGTTCGCTTTGCATTTTAGTGGATGGGGTTTGATGTGTCGGGGGGACTGCAGCGGGCAGTTCTTCAAACAGAACTGCCATTTACACAAAGAACAAACTCCGGTAGCAAAAGGGGAAACTCCCTCGCCGTCAGGTTTGTCCTTCGTATGCTTGCAGTGTCATGTCTCAGCGTCGCTGAAGATTATTTCTTCTTATGACGATTCTTTCTGAGACGTTTTTTGCGCTTGTGAGTAGCCATCTTGTGGCCTTTTCTTTTCTTTCCGCTGGGCATTGTTTACGCAGTTGAAGGGGTTAATGATGATGGTTGATTATTCTTGTTTTGGTTGAGATAAATCTCTGATACTTAGTGCGATAGAGACTTTTTGCGGCTTCTATGGCAGTTTTGCAACCGCAAATATCGGAATTTTTTTTCGATTAATAGCAATATCGCGCATGTTTTTTCAAAAATAGGCGCGAAGTTTGGAGTTAGGCGAGGGTGATGTTGTCGAGGGTGATTTCGGCGGGAGTGATTTCGTCGAGGGCGTGGACGGTGCGGGCGGGTGCGGGCGCCGTCAGCATCCGCAGCGGGTCGAAGAGGATTGCTTGCCAGCCGGCGGCGAGGGCTCCGGCGATGTCGGTGGCGGGGTTGTCGCCAATCATCATGTGGCGTTCGGGGCGCGGGTTGCCTACGCGCTCCATGGCGTGGCGGTAGAGGCGTATGTCGGGTTTGTTTACGCCGATGTCGTCCGAGAGTACGGTGACGTCGATGTAAGGGTCTAATCCGGCATTGGTTATTTTCCTGTACTGCACCTCTTTGAATCCGTTGCTGAGGCAGCCGATGGTCAAACCGGCGGCTCGGAGTCGCTCGAGCAGGGGTATGGCGCCGTCGACGAGTCGCTTCTGCTGCGCGAGCAGGTCGAGATATGCGGGGTCGAGCCCCGGTGCGAGTCTGCGGGCCTCGGCTTCGGGCATTCCGGCGTCGAGCAGCGGAAGCATGAAGCGGCGCAGGCGCAGGTCGTCGCGCGAGATTTCCGCATTATTATATAAGGCCCATAGGCGATAGTTATGGTTCATGTAGGCCTCAATCCATGCCTCGGTGGAAGGGTAGACGGCAGCGATGGCGGGGGTAGCCTCATAGAGCAGCCGCAGCGATGTCTTCGAGTTGGCGCGGAAGTCGATTAGGGTGTCGTCGAGGTCGACCCATACAACATCGGTCAGCCCGGGGGTGATTAATGCGTTATTCATCAGGGAATTCAATGTTTCGCAGAGTGGAGACGACTCTGACGGTTATGGGGAGGGCGATGCATTCGTAGGCGGTTTTGAGCAGGGTCTGGGTGACGATTAGCGAGATGATTTCGCCTGCCGGTAGCACGCCGCCAAAGGCTATGGGAAAGAAGATGAGGCTGTCGGTGCCCTCGCCCCAGAGCGTTGAGACAATGGCGCGGAGCGAGAATCGGCGGCCGTCGGGGGCGGCGGCTTTCATCCGCGCCATCACCCAGGCGTTGACCATCGAGCCGCAGATAAACGCGGTGAAGCTGGCCAAGAGGATGCGTGGAACGGCACCGAAGATCGCGACCATCGCCGGCTGCGCGGTCCAGGAATCTGTGCCGGGAAGCAGGATTCCTATTTGCAGCATGATGGAAACGAATAGGTTGGCGGCAAATCCGAGCCAGATTACCATTCGGGCGCGGCGGAAACCGTAGAGCTCAACGATGCAGTCGCTGATTATGTAGGAGATGGGGAAAACGGTGACGCCGGCGGTGATGGTCAGAGGCCCAAGCGGCACGGTCTTGATCTCCATCAGGTTGGCGACGATAAGGCAGACGCAGAATATGAGCGTCAGCAGCAGGAAGATAAACGAATAGGAGTTTCGTCGGTTCATGGTTCTTGTTTTTTACGAGGTTACAAGCACTCGGGGAGGGAGTCTCAGCCGTTGTGGCGCAGACGCGAGTAGATGTAGTCGGTCAGCAGCGTGACAGCTACGGAGTTGTTACCGACCTGAGGCACAATCAGGTCGGCAAAGCGCTTCGAGGGGGCGATATACTGTTCGTGCATCGGTTTGAGCACCTCCTGGTAGCGGTCGATTACCATCTGGGGCGTGCGGCCGCGCGAGATGCAGTCGCGCGAGATTACGCGGATAAGGCGGTCGTCGGCATCGGCGTCGACAAACACCTTGATGTCCATCATCTTGCGCAGCTCAGGCTGGCTGAGCACGAGGATACCCTCGACGATTACTACGTCGCGCGGGGCGACGGTGATGGTTTCGGGGCAGCGTGTGCAGGTCAGGTAGTCGTAGGTGGGCATCTCGATAGTCTCGCCGGCGCGGAGCTGCTCGAGCTGCTTTTCGAGGAGAGTCCATTCGATGGCCGCGGGCTCGTCGAAATTGATTTTCTGGCGGTCCTCCGGCGGTATGTGGCTGGAATCTTTGTAGTAGTTATCTTGGGGCATGACAGCGACTTCGCCCGCCGGGAGGCTGGAGATTATCTTGTTGACTACGGTGGTTTTGCCGGACCCGGTGCCGCCGGCGATTCCGATAACGATCATGGTGTTGTTGCAGATTTTTGCGCAAAGTTAATGAAAATTTCGCGAATGCAATAATCCGGGGCAATAGCTCGTTAGTAAGATATGAGAGTGCTGACGGTGACAAACATGTATCCAACGGCGGCGCGACCTGTCTACGGCATATTCGTCGGCGAGCAGGTCGAGGCGTTGTCGCGCCATTGCGGCGTCGTGCCGGAGGTTTATCATATCGACACGTCGCGCGGACGCCGGGCCTACCTTCGTTCGCTTCTCGAATTGCCCCGGATAATCGCTGCCGGCGGCTACGACATCGTCCATGTCCATTACGGGTTGTCGGGTCTGTTCATGCTTCGACCGTTTTGGACGTCACCGACGGCGACGCTGCTGACGCTCCATGGCGGTGATATTCAGCCCGAGCAGGGCAAGCTGGTGCAAGTAGCTCTGACGCGGAAAATACTGCAGCGAGTCGATGCAGCCGTAGCGCTCAACGAGCGGATGGCGCGGTTGGCGTCGGAGTGCTGCAGCCGGGTTGAGCAGATAGCGTGTGGCGTTGATACTCAGCTGTTCTCTCCCGGAGCTGCGAAAGCAAAGGACGGCACCGTCAGGCTGCTCTTCGCCTCCGACCCTTCGCGACGAGTGAAGAATTACCCGCTGTTTCAGTCCGTAGCGGCGATTTTGCGACAGCGCTACGGATTTGAGATTGAGGAGCTGCAGCTCAGCGGAATGAGCCGAGAGGAGGCATCGGCGACGATGCGCAGCGCCGACCTGCTGCTGCTGACGTCGATTTCCGAAGGGTCGCCACAGGTTGTCAAGGAGGCGTTGGCGTGCGATTTGGCGGTGGTGTCTACTCCGGTTGGCGATGTTCGGCGCATGCTCGCAGGGCTTGAAGGATGCGCCGTGGCTGCCAGTCACGATGCCGACGAGCTCGCGCGTTTGGCGGCCGAATCGCTTTCCGGCCGAATCGCCGGCTCTCCGCGGCGCCAACGGATTTTCGACCTGAAGCTCGATGAAAAGAGCACAGCCGAGCGAGTCTATAACCTCTATTGCTCATTGCTATGAATCGCGAGCCGATAGAGATACTGAGGGCGCGGATGCTGCCGATAACGTCGCGCGAACTGCTCGAGGAGCTGCGCGAGGGGGTGCTGTTCACGCCCAACATCGACCATCTGATGAAGCTGGAGCGCGACGAGGAGTTTGCACGCTGCTACGAGCAGGCCGACCGGGTTGTGTGCGACAGTCGAATCCTCTATTTCTGCTCGCAGTTGTTGCCCCGGCCGCTTCCCGAGGCAATTCCCGGAAGCAGCTTCTTCACAGCCTACTGCGACTATCACCGCGACGACGCCGATTGCCGTGTGTTTCTTCTCGGGGCGGCTCCGGGAGTCGCGGCTGAAGCGATGCGTCGAATCAATGAGCGCGTAGGACGCCGACTAATAGTAGGTGAATACTCGCCGCCGTTTGGGTTTGAGAACGACGAAGCCGAGAATCGCCGCATCAGCGAGATTATCGAGGCGTCGGGAGCGAATGTTGTCGTCGTCGGACTCGGCGCGCCGAAGCAAGAGAAATGGATAATGGCCAACAAGGACCGGATGCCGGGCGTAGAGCTGTGGATGGCTCTGGGCGCCACGATTGATTTCGAGGCGGGTAATGTCAAGCGCGCGCCACGATGGGTTCGTCGCGTCGGGATGGAGTGGTTCTACCGCTTCTGTTGCGAGCCGCGCAGGCTTTTCCGGCGTTATTTTGTCGACGATCTCCGTTTCTTCCCGCTGTTTATCAGCCGCCACCTGCTCAAAAACCGGCGTAAAAAGAATATTTTTACTAAATTTTAGTTATTTTGGTTTGTCGGTTGGCTCGAAAAGGCGTAACTTAGCGGGCAAATAACCAAAAAAACAGAAATGGCTAAAGTTATTATAATCGGAGCCGGGGGCGTTGGGACAGTCGTTGCCCTCAAATGCGCTCAGAACCCTGAGGTGTTCACCGAAATCGTGCTCGCATCGCGCACACGAAGCAAATGTGAGGCAATAGCCCGTGCAATTGGCTCAGGCAATATAACAACCGACTCGGTCGACGCCGACTCGGTCGACCAACTCGTTGAGCTCTTCAACCGCCACAAACCGCAGATGGTCATCAACGTGGCTCTTCCCTACCAGGACCTGACAATCATGGAGGCGTGCTTCAAGTGTGGCGTCAACTATCTCGACACGGCCAACTATGAGCCGCGCGACGAAGCTCACTTCGAGTACTCATGGCAGTGGGCATATCGCGAGAAATTCGAGAAGGCCTGTCTGACAGCTATCCTTGGCTGCGGTTTCGACCCGGGAGTTTCAGGCGTGTTCACCGCCTACGCTGCCAAGCATTACTTCTCGGAAATGGAGTATCTCGACATCGTCGACTGCAACGCCGGCGACCATGGCAAAGCTTTCGCCACCAACTTCAACCCCGAAATCAATATCCGCGAAATCACTCAGAACGGTCGCTACTGGCAGAACGGCAAGTGGGTGACAACCGGTCCGCTCGAAATACATAAGCCGCTGACCTATCCCAACATCGGCCGGCGCGAATCGTATCTGCTCTACCACGAGGAGCTCGAGAGCCTCGTCAAAAACTATCCGACAATCAAGCGCGCCCGCTTCTGGATGACATTCGGCCAGGAGTATCTGACGCATCTGCGCGTGATTCAGGATATCGGCATGGCGCGCATCGACGAGATCGACTATAACGGCCAGAAAATCGTGCCCCTGCAGTTCCTCAAAGCCGTGCTGCCCAATCCGCAGGACCTCGGCGAGAACTACCATGGCGAAACGTCGATTGGATGCCGCATCGAGGGTCTCAACAAGGAGAAGCAACACATGACCTACTATATCTACAACAACTGCAGCCACGAGGAAGCTTATCGCGAGACGGGCATGCAGGCCGTTAGCTACACCACCGGCGTTCCGGCTATGATCGGCGCGATGATGTTCCTGACGGGCAAGTGGGTTAAACCGGGCGTCCACAACGTCGAGAAGTTCGACCCCGATCCGTTCATGGAGCAACTTTCCAAGCAGGGGCTGCCCTGGGAAGAGAAATTCGACATCGACCTCGAAGTGTAAGT
>CAYNSG010000009.1:0-24913 GCA_964399885.1 uncultured Bacteroides sp. | reverse complement strand
CTTTCGGAATATATGCCTGACATTGATGCCTCAAAATTCTCCATACTTATTTGCTGATACGCCTGTGTTCGGCTGAGGACTCTTCCTGCTCCATGTGGGGCAGAACAGTTCCAGTCCGGATTACCCTTGCCGGTGCAAAGCAATGAACCGTCGCGCATATTCAGCGGGATTATGCAGCGCTCTCCTTCGGCGGCTGAAATTGAGCCTTTGCGGATTATGTTGTCATCGCTAATATAATTGTGGATTGACTCAAATTCTTCAGTGGCTTCTACATCGGGGAAGAATTTCAGCAACAACAGTGAAATGAGTTTGCGATTAAGCACAGCCCACCGCTGGCAGATACGCATATCGTGGAGATAGTCTTCACGAGCCTCATCCTCAACATAGCATAGGTCGCGTGGCAGTGTCGGCTCTGCTGCCTGCTGCGATTTGCGCATCTGCTTGATGACATTCTGGAGTTCAGAGCATCGACCGTCAGCTTTGTATTCCTCGATGGTGCGCTTGACGGTTTCCTCAAACGCGTCAGCGCCCTCCGTCATGTGCTTTATGGCTCGATTCTGATAGATTTCAGCCACCTGTTTACCGAGATTGCGTGAGCCGGTATGGATAACGAGATACACGTTACCAGCGTCATCCTTATCCAGTTCAATGAAGTGGTTGCCGCCACCGAGCGACCCGATGGCTTTGTTGATGCGGCCCGAATCTTTCAACTCGCGGTAGCAACGCAATTCGGTGACAAGTTTCTTTGCCTCACGGTATATGTCCATCTCCTCATTTACAAGAGGCTTGAACCCAAATCGGTCTTCACGGACAATCATTCCTGAGGGAACATTTCCCCTTATGTGTTCATGGAAGGCGTGAAAGTCAATATCTTCAATCTTGCCAAGATTAAGAATGCGCATACCGCAACCTATATCAACGCTTACAATGTTGGGGATAACCTTGTCGCCAAGATTACCGGTAAATCCAATCACGCATCCGGCCCCGGCGTGAACGTCGGGCATGATGCGTATCTTCTTGTCGGAGAACACGTCAATCGCAAGCAGTGTCTTTATCTGCTCCAACGCATTCTCCTTAATGTTGTCCGTGAATATCTTCACGTCATATCCGTCAATTGTCCTCATATTCGTAATTTTTAATGATGCTGCAAAGGTACAATGCACCTACGCAACCATTTTGCGCAGCAAAGATAATTCGCACATGATGCATTTTGTGATGCAACCTAATTTTTTTTCAAAAACTCGAATTTTTTCCTTCGTTGCCCGTTGTAACACCCTATGTAATCAAGTGCAGAAATTATGGGGAGGCACCAACCGCTCCTATCCGCTAATCCCTTCTGTCCGCTGACCCGTTCTCACCCCTGCTTTCCTACTAAAAAAAAAGCTGCAAGTTGTTGATTTGCAGTTTTTTTCTGCGGAAAGAAAGGGATTCTTTCTTCGCTGCGCTACGAAAGCGCTTCGCGATAACGAACCCTCGGGTTCTCACCCCTGCTTTCCTACTAAAAAAGCTGCAAGTTGTTGACTTGCAGCTTTATCTGCGGAAAGACAGGGATTCGAACCCTGGGTACCCGTAAGGGTACAACGGTTTTCGAGACCGTCCCGATCGACCGCTCCGGCATCTTTCCTTGCGGTTTCAGATAAATGAAGTTTGGTGGCTTTGGTAATCCGCCCGGAATTCATCCGGCGTAAAACCACCCATTGATTTTCAGCGCTTTAGGGTGTGTGAGTTATAAGCCACTCACGCATCTATCGCGCCTTTGCTTCAATGTGCTCCATCAGTGTTCCAAAACTGACGCTGCAAAGTTACGATTATTCCGCGGAACAGCCAAATTTTATGACCATAAAAATTCCGCAAACTCCGAAACCCATTCACTTATATTTAGTTGCGTTTCCGTATCCAGCCACGACTGAATCAAAAGCAGTCGTTTTTGAATATGGCTGTTTGGGGGATGGCTGTGGATTCGGGGAATTCTATTTTGCGGGCTTTTGCGGAGTGGAGGTTTTGGTGGGGGCGGGGGCTTTGGAGGGGGTGGAGTGGGGAGTGGGGGCGAGGATGTATTGTTTGTAGTAGGCGATGAGGAGGGCGGTGACGGGGAGGGCGATGATCATGCCGAGGATGCCGAGGAGTGAGCCCCAGACGGAGAGGGAGAGGAGGATTATGGCGGGGTTGAGGCCGAGGGATTTGCCCATGATTTTGGGGGTGAGGAGATAGTCGCAGATGCATTGGCTGACGACATAGACGAGGATGCATTTGCCCAACTCCGACCAGAAGCCGGTGGCGCCGGTGAGCGAGTCGAGGTAACAGAGTATGACGACGGGAATCAGCGTGACATATTGCACGTAGGGTATCATATAGAGGATGCCGACGATGACTCCCATGACGATTGCGAGCGGTAGTCCGGCAATGGAGAAGCCGATGCTGTAGAACACGGCGGCGCAGGCGGCTATGACGGCTTGGGAGCGGAAGTAGCGCGACATGTTGTCTTTGATGTCGTCGAGTATGGGGTAGACTTTTGCGCGGTAGCGCGGTGGAACGACTTTGCGGAAGCCGGTCATCAGCTGGCGGTAGTCGAGCATGATGAAGATGACGTAGATGAACGTCAGAAGCCATTCGATGGCGTGCATCAGTGTCTCGATTGTTGCCGAGAGGACTGATGAGCCTTTGGTGAAGATGTCGGCAATTTGCTGCGGGTCGAGATATTGGCGGATGTTGTCGAGGCTGAAGTGGCTGGTGATGAACTCTTGCAGCTCGGGCGGGAATGCGGGGACTGATTTGCCCGACGATGCTTTGATGAGGGTTTCGAGCTGGTCGATTTCGTTGATTGCGAGCGGCACGACGAGGCAGACGAGTCCGCCGACAACGATGATGGTTTCGAGCAGTGTGAGAAATACCGGGATAATGCGGTTTTTGAGTTTCAGTTTCCGCTGTTGGAAATCAACGATGGGCTCGAGGACGTAGGCAATGAGACAGGCGACACAGAACGGCAGCAGGACATTCCGCAGGTAGTCGACGAGCCACAGCAGGGCGCAAATCGCTGCGATTGCCACGATTGCGCGGACCACTTGGTCGAATGTGATGGCTTTCCGTTGTGTCATAGTTGAACGTTGTTTCTACTATAACAACGGAAAGGGCAAAATGTGTCTACGTAAGCGCCGTTAGTTTGACTTTCATGGAGATTACGCGCGGTGTCGGGGCGCCGTCGAATTGAATCGTGTAGGTGGCTTTCGCCGTGTCGACGCTGACAATCGTGCCGTTGCCGAAGAAGTTGTGGGCTATTCTCGTGCCTACGGCGAACGCCGGGCTGTCGTCGGGCATCGCGGCTTTCACCGGGGCAATAAACCGCAGATAATCTTTGGTTTCGCGAATCAGCGATTCGGGCGTTGATTGGTCGGGCACGAGCGAGGGCGATTCGGCGTCGATTATGAAGCGCGAGGGGTAGCGGGGCGAGCCGTCGAAATTGCGTCCTTCGGCAGCCGAAAGAAACAGCCGCTTTTCGGCGCGGGTCATCGCCACGAACGCTATGCGGCGCTCCTCTTCCATGCCCGGCAGGTCCTTCACCTTGCGCGTCGGGAAAATACCCTCGTTCATGCCGCAGAGAAACACGTAGGGGAACTCCAAGCCCTTGGCGGCATGGACGGTCATGAGCTTCACGCAGTCGCCCGTGTCGTCGGTGTCGGCGTTGGTAAGCATCGCCACGTGGCTCAGGAAGTGGGCTGCCGAGGCTTCCTCGCCGCAGGTTGTTTCATACTCGTGGATCGACTGTTTCAGCTCGGCGAGATTGTCGAGGCGTTCCTGTCCACCTTCGGTTCGGAGCATTGTTTCGTAGCCGCTGCGGTTGAGGATAGCGGCGAGGAAGTCGCTGACGGGAATCTCGGTGTTGGTCGATGAAAACTCCTCGATAAGGTCAACGAAGCTTAGGGCTTTCGTGCCGCGGAAAATCGGGTCGTCGAGGGTTTCTTTCAGCGCTGCGTAGAGTGTGCAATCATTTTCGGCGGCATAGTTTTCGAGAAACTCAATGCGGCGTTTGCCCATGTTGCGTTTTGGCTTGTTGACGATGCGGCGAAACGAGAGGTCGTCCTGAGCGACGGCCATGCGCATGTAGCTCAGCGCATCTTTGATTTCGGCGCGGCCGTAGAACGATACTCCGCTATAGATATGGTAGGGGATTTTGGCTTTCAGGAGCGCTTCTTCGATTGAACGCGAAACGTAGTGGGCGCGGTAGAGCACGGTCATGTTGCGGTATTCGACTCCGGCGACGCTGAGCTCCTTCATCTGCTCTACGATCCACTCGGCCTCCTTGTCGGCGTTCGGGGCGAAATGGAAAGGGACGTCAGGGCCGTCGGGCAGAAAAGCTTGCAGAGATTTCTTGATGCGGTTAACGTTCTTGTCGATCAGCGCGTTGGTCACGTTGAGAATCTGCGGCGTAGAGCGATAGTTGCGCAGCAGCATGACGGTTTGGGTCGAGGGAAACCGCTTGTCGAAATCGAGAAGATATTTGACGTTTGCGCCGCGCCACGTGTAGATTGTCTGGTCGGGGTCGCCGACGATGAAGAGGTTGTTGTGGTAGCCGCATAGCGCCTCCATCAGCTCATATTGCAGGCTGTCGATATCCTGAAACTCATCAATCATGATATACTCCAGGCGTTCCTGCCATTTGCGCAGAATATCCTTGTTGCGGTCGAATATGTAGAGCGAGAACTTAATCAGGTCGTTATAGTCGAGTCCGAAACATTTTTTCTCCTGATAGAGATAGCCGTAGAATATGATGTCGACCGGCGTCGCAGCTTCGAGATATTTGCGGTGAAGCGCGTCGAGCGACATGTCGATCATGTCGAGATAATAATCGGGGCGTTTGAAAAGCTTCTGAATCTCAATCATGTTGCGGGCGTCGGCAAACGTCATGTCGCGCAGCGTAAGTCCGCGCTCCTCGTAGATAATCCGTAGGATGTCGTCGATGTCGCTGTTGTCGAGAACGAGGAAGCTTTTGGGATACTGCACGGCGTGGCTGTCCTCCTGAAGAATCGCAACGCAAAAGCCGTGGAACGTATTGATATATCCGGTGTCGTTGTCGCCGATGAGGTTATGGATTCGCTGGCGCATTTCGTTGGCAGCCTTGTTGGTAAAGGTCACGCAAAGAATGTTTTCCGGCAGTATTCCGAGCTCGTTGACCAGGAAGGCAAAGCGATAGGTCAGCGCGCGTGTTTTTCCGGTTCCGGCTCCGGCAACGACGCGCACGAACCCTTCGGTCGTCGTCACGGCCTGCATTTGTTCGTCGTTCAATTGGTTCATCATAGTTGTTGTAAAGGCTAACGGTGCGTGACGGCCGAGATTAGATAAAGATTAGCGCAACGCCGCCTACGGCCGTTATGGCTCCGACGACGTCGAGGGCGGTTATCCGCTGATGGAAAAACACTGCCGACGGCAGGAGAATAAATATAGGCACGAGCGCCATAAGCGTAGCCGCTATGCCGGTCGAGGTGTAGGTTACGGCCAGCAGCGAGAGGCTCACGCCAAGCACCGGACCGAAAACCGTGGCGATCGTCATCGGCACCATCGCCTTGCGGTTTTTCATCATTACCGGCACCGACTTCCAGTCGCGTTTGAGGCTCATCAGAATCGTGAAACCAACCATGGCCGAGCAGCAGCGGATGAGCGTAGCGGCAAACGGCATCATGATCGAGCTCTCGTCGACGCCGGGGGGTAGCGCCGCCTCGTAGCTGAGCATACCGAGCTTGCTGAGAACCAGTCCGAATCCCTGCCCCATTGCTGCACCTACGCCAAAAAGCGCCGCCTTCGGGGTGATTTTCAGCGTCGGACGCTTTGCGCCGTCCTTAGCTTTGCCGCCCATAATCGACATGCCGATGCCGGCGAGGATGAGGACGATGGCTACCCACGTCAGAGCACGAATCTCCTCGCCAAAGGCTATGAAACCACCGACGGCTGAAAACAGCGGAGCGAGGGTCATGAACAGCTGGCCGTAGCGCGAGCCCATCTCCTGATAGGCGCGAAAAAGGCAGATGTCGCCCAAAACGTATCCCACAAGCCCGGCGAGCGCCAACCAACCCCAAACGGCAGCGTCGGTAAATTGCGGAACGACGGAGCCCGTCGTTGCCCACAGCAGAATCAGGAACATCGGAATGGCCATGAACATGCGGACCACATTCATCGTCAGCGACGACGCGTAGCGGCTCGCTTGTTCGGCAGCCAACGCTGTTATAGTCCAGGAAACAGCTACGATAAGCGAAATGATTTCACCGGTGGAATTCATTGTTGTTCTGTTTGTTTTTTGTTGCGAGGATGGCAATGACAACGGCCGCGGTCAGCGCCCAAGGGTAGTAGAGATATTGCCAGGGGGCGGCAGGGCTAATGCCGGCGAGTCCGGTGGCGAGAAGCGTCTGTGCGCCGTAGGGGATGAGGCATTGCATGATGCACGAGCACGTGTCGAGCAGGCTGGCCGTGCGCGCGCCGGAGATTCCATAGCGCTCGGCAATTCGCCGCGCAATCGAGCCTACGGTTATGATGGCAACGGTGTTGTTGGCGGTGCAGATATTCACGGAGCCGACCAAGACGGCTATAACGCCCTTGGCACCCTTGGCGCCGTTGATGTGGCGCGTCATCCGGTTCAAAAGAAACTCTATGCCGCCGGTCTCTTTGATTGTTCCGAGCATTCCCGCCGAGAGGAGGGTGATGATAATGAGGTCGCCCATAGAGTCGATTCCCGAGCCCATGAACTGAAAGAGCGACATTATGTTGAATCCGTTGCAGACGGCGATGAGAATCGACAGAAGAATTCCGGAGAGGAGTACAATCGTGACGCTCATCCCTGCGAGCGAAAGTATGATAATCAGCAGGTAGGGGAGTGCAAGGAAGAAGTTGGCATTCTCGCCTATGGCGATTTCGGCGGTGTTTTGTCCGATGAAGGCGTAGAGGATGAGCGTGGCGATGGCCGCGGGGAGAACCGTGAGCAGATTGGCTTTGAATTTGGCATTCATCGCAACTCCCTGCGAGCGCGTTGCGGCGATGGTGGTGTCGGAGATAAACGATAGGTTGTCGCCAAAGAAGGCGCCGCCGATTACTGCGGCAACGAGGACGGCAGTGTCGCCACCACCTTTTGCTGCAATATCGACCGCCAAGGGGACGATGGCCACGACCGTTCCGACCGAGGTGCCAATCGATAGGGAGATGAAGCAGGCTGCCACAAACAGCCCGGGCAGCAGCATCTGGGGCGGCAGAAGTCGCAGCGTGATGTTGACGGTTGCTTCAATCGAGCCGGTCTCCTTGGCCAACGAGGCGAATGCTCCGGCAAGGATGAAAATCCATATCATATAGATAATGTTATGACGTCCGGCAGCACGCGAGAATGTGTCAATGCGGTCAGCGAGCGGCCGATGTCGGTCGGTGGCGACGGCCCAAACCGAGGCAGCGATAAAAGCAACCGAAAGTGGCATGCTGTAGAAGTCGCCAACGATAATCGACACAACAAGATACATCGCCAGAAAAACGGCGATAGGCGAAAGAGACAGCAGTCCCTGTTTCAAACTGATTTCCTTGTCGGTTTTTTCCATTGGACTGCAAAGTTACGACAATTTCTTCTATTGGCGTGCGATATCTTGCTTAACGTAGAAGCGAATCATTGTGTACATGATTCCCTGGATTGGTGTCAGCGACGACGCGGGGTCTTCGCCGAGAATGAATTCGCGGGTGAGGGCATTGGAGATAACCTCGCGTTCGGTGGGCGGGAGGGCACGGACTGTGCGGAGCAGGCGGGGAGTGAAAATGACGTTCATATCGATTGTTTCTTTGACGCAAATTTACAGCCATTGGTGGGCAAGATTGCCGCCCATCGAAGTTAAAAGATGTGAGTGTACAGAAAATTTACACCGGTGTCCATTTTTTTGACAGTCGGCGAAGATGTCGCTCGTAAAATTTGACTGTGTTTCAGTATATTGCGATTTTGGCACGGTTTGTGCAATAGTTTATTGCGTAGAAACAAAAATGCTCATGACTCATTTAAGTTACATATTTCAGAACATGAGGCATTCGCTGCTGCTGACCATAATAAAGGTGCTCTCTATAGGGCTCGGGTTGGCGATGAGCGGACTGCTTCTGGTGCGTGTTGCTTACGATAACGGCATTGACCGTTGCTTTGCCGACACCGACAACCTCTATCAGGTTTGGATGCGGTTTGAGGTCGACGGCAACGACCTTGGCGAGCAAGAGATGTGCGTCGGTGCGTTGGCCGGTGGTATCCTCAATGAAATTCCCGAAATGGTAGAGTATTCAGCAATTCAGCGCCCGTATGGCTCCGGACCGCTAACGCTTGGCGACAAGACCTTCGAAAGGAAATGGATGGTTGCCGACTCGCTGTTTTTCAAAACGATGGGTGTTGAGATTTTAGAGGGCCAGCCGATGCAGCTCGCTATGCCCGGTTACGTTTATCTCGGTGACAATGTCGTGCGCGAGAATCTCGGCGGAGAATCGCCTGTAGGAGCTACGGTTACTGATGCCAATGGAAACAGCTACACGGTTGCCGGCGTGTTCCGCAACTGGGGCGACGAAGCGACCGTGACGGCCGACGTGATTTTCTCGATGGCGACGTTTGTCAGCAGCTCGCGCTTCGAAGGCTGGCGTGGCGGCGACAGCTGGTTCACCTATATAAGAGTAAAGGACGGCACCGACCCGCAGCTGCTCAACAACCGAATCCATCAGGTTGTCAAGGCAAATGCGCCCGACACCGAATCTGTAAAAGTCGATGCCTGGGCAGCTCCTTTGCGCGATACATATCGCAACTACGACAAAGTCAAGCAAATATCGCTTACATTGACACTCTTGGCCATTGGGATTATCATCGTTACGGCTCTCAACTACGTGCTGCTCAGCATCTCGGCTCTTCCGCGCCGCGCCAAAGCCGTCGGGGTTTTGAAATGCTCGGGAGCAACGTCGGGGTCAATACTGCGAATGTTTTTGACCGAAACGGTTATAGTTGTTCTCTTGGGCGTCATAGTGGCTGCGATTCTCATTCATTTCGGCCACAAGCTGGCTTCCGAAAGCATTGGCTCTTATTTCATTGACTATATCAATATGAACCGCCTATGGGTCATCGTCGCGGTTGTGGTCTTGGTGTTCTTGCTGTCGGCTTTGATTCCGTCGGTCGTTTTCAGCCGAGTGCCGGTTCAGCACGTTTTTCGTCGCTTCAGCGCCAGCCAACATGCCTGGAAATACACGCTGTTGTTTATAGAGTTTGCCGGTGTAGCATTGGTGGCCGGGATACTGAATATTGTCAGTGCACAATATGATTGCTTGATAAATTCACCGCTTGGCTTTGACCGCGAAGGAGTGGTGATTCTCTCGAACCATACACGCAACAACAGCCAAACGCTCGTGGCCGAAGATAACTATCGCAAACTCCCTTACGTCGAGTCGGTCAGTGCCTCCGACGGTTTCCCGATGATGGGCTACAGCGGTGCCTTTGTCCGCGATGAGCAGGGAAAAGTGAAATTCTCAACCCGCTTCGACGAGTGGCGTCCGAACTATGCCGACGTGATGGGAATGACGCTGATCGACGGCCGAATGCCTGCGCCCGACACCGAAGAATTGGTCGAGGTCGTGGTCAATGAGGAGTTCGCCAAAGAGATGGGCTGGCGTAAAGGCACCGAGATAGGTCGCCGATTTACGTATGATTTGGGTAACGCCGAAGTGGTAGGCGTCGTGGCCGATTTCCGCACACAAAACTACTACAACCCGATGCAGCCCTTCGTGGCCAACACTACGAATAATTATCTTTGGCGGTTTACTGTCAGGCTGAAAGAGCCATACGCGAAGAATTATCTGAAGCTGATGGAGAATATTGAAGAGATGTATCCGGCTGACGATATCGCGGCATTTTCGTTCAGCGAGCGCTACGACCAAATGTATGTCGACGTGAAGCTGTTCCGCACGATGGTTGGTATCGCGGTGGTAATCATGATATTTATCTGCGCTATCGGACTGACCGGCTATCTGACCGACGAAATGCGTCGCCGCAGCCGCGAGATAGCTATCCGCAAGGTCAATGGCGCGTCGACCGGCTCGATTATCGACCTGATAACGCGTTCGATTCTTCTCGTGGCAGTTCCGGCAGTGGCTGTCGGTACGGCTGCAGCGATGATACTCGGCCGAGGTTGGCTCGAACAATTCAGCGTTACCGTCAGCGGCGTCAACGCGCGCTTTATCCTCGCCGGACTGCTTACGCTGATATTCATCACCGTGCTCGCCGTGGTGTTCACCCATCTGCGAGCCAACGAAAACCCCACACAAAGTCTTCGCTCAGAATAACATTAAGAAACCGACAAAATGATACAGCTTAAAGATATAAACAAAACTTTCCGCGCAAACGAGGTTGAAACCCTTGCGCTCAACAACGTCAACCTGACCATCGACCGCGGCGACTTCGTGGCCGTGATGGGACCTTCGGGATGCGGCAAATCTACGCTCCTCAACATCATGGGATTGCTCGACAATCCTACCTCGGGCAGCTATGAGCTCGACGGCAAAGAGGTTGCCGGACTTAAAGAGCGCAACCGCACGTCGTTGCGCAAAGGCCGGATAGGCTTCGTGTTCCAGAGCTTCAACCTTATCGACGAACTGACTGTGGAGCAAAACGTAGAGCTGCCGCTCACATATCTCGGCATCCCCTCCGGCGAAAGGAAGCGCCGCGTGCGCGAAACTCTCGAGCGGATGAACATATCGCATCGCGCCAAGCATTACCCTCAGCAGCTTTCGGGAGGCCAGCAACAACGTGTGGCTATAGCCCGTGCTGTCGTTACCAATCCGGCGACAATCTTCGCCGACGAGCCCACGGGAAATCTCGACTCGAAGAACGGACGAGAGGTTATGGAACTGCTGACAGAGTTGAACCGCGAAGGAACGACCATCGTCATGGTCACTCACTCGGAGCACGATGCCAACTATGCCCGTCGCATCGTCCGCCTCTTCGACGGCTCCATAGTTGCCGAATCCAATCCCCGGTAACCCCAACTTACCGATAACGAAGCGCCGGGCCTCGATAGGCTCGGCGCTTTATGGTTGTCAATTTGTAAATTTGTCAATTTGACAATTTGATTGTTTTTTTTGAGATTAGAATTTGAAGCCGGCGGTGAGGACAATCTGGCTGTTGTTGTCGGTCAGAGTTGATGCCGGGGGAGTAGCCGTGTAGACGTTGGGGGTGAAGGGGTGGAACGTGCTTTCGCGGTGTTTGTGGACGTAGGCGGCATCGACATAGAAGTTTTTGTAGCGGTAGCCAAGTCCACAAGTGATGTATTGTGTGGTCTTGTCGAGGCTGTAGGAGGGGGTGGTTTCTGTGTCGTCGGGACCTGACGTGTAGACAACTACCTGGCCGTTCTGAACCTCGGTTGTTGTGGGTGAGGATTGGAATGAGTAGCCGGCACGAACGCTCCACTGCGGGTCGATGCGGTATTCTGCGCCGACGCGGATGATGTTGACAGCCTTGTAGTATGTCTTGATGTCGCCGATAATGTCGTCGTATTCATATCCGTCGTTGTCGCGAACGCTCATTTTGTCCATCGGGCGGTATTCGTAGTCGAGACTTACAATGCCTCGGCCTCCAATGACTCCGGCAACACCGGCCATCAGTCGCCAAGGCGTGCGGAGCTTCCATTCGAAATAGTCGGTATAGCCTTCGTTGGTTTCAGCAACTCCTTGAATTCCGGTTCCGTAGCCGTAGTCGATCTGAGCCCAACCTTCCTGCTTGAGGTTGTAGTAGGTCGGGGTGTGGATGGCCAAGCCGAAGCGGAGTTCGTTGATGGGTCGCAGGATGACGCCGGCCTTGAAGTTGAAGCCGTTGCCGTTTACGTGTTTCCAGCTGTCGAGGCCGAAGCCACCGCCGCCGGTTACGGTTTGCGAGCCGTTGGCGTCGGCGGGGATGCGTGCGCCCTGCATATCCTCGGTGTAGTAGACCGAAGAGCGGAAGTCGATATCGGTGATTCCGAAGCCGATACCCCAGTAGAGGAGATTCTGCACGTTGCCGCCGAAGTCGATGGCATATTCGTCGACGTAGCCGTTTTCAACGACGTCAAACGAGCCTTCGCCCGACGTGCCGTCTTGCCAGAGGCCGTTGTACTGCGACGTTGCGCCTACGGGGTTGATTATATAGCTGTTATAGCCGAGTATCGACATCCAGGGAGCATAATCGTCCATATAGGGGTTGTAGTTTGTGCCGCCTGTAAGATAGTCGGACGACCAACCCTCGGCCGATGTGTAGCCGGCGATGTAGTTCGACAGCGAGCCGTTGAGCTGCGGGATGTAGCCGCGGTAGGCTCGGTTGAAGCTGTTGACGCGGTTATACGATGCGCCCCAGTTGAAATAGGGCATAACGTCGCTGCCGGTGTAGACAGCGCCGATATAGCCGAAGTTGTTGCAGTTAACTTTAGTCTGCGAGCGGCTCGTCGAGTTGTTCTGAGTCACGGCCTTGACGCTCTGGGGGTTGATGTCGAGCGTGGCTGTGATTTCGCTGCTGCGATACATTCCGATGCCGCCGGGATTCTGGTTGAGGGTCGACATGTCGCCGCCGAGCGCGGTGAACGCTCCGCCCATCGACATGAAGCGGGCAGTTCCGCGCAGTTCCATTTGCGAGAGCGATGCGGCGTCGATAGCCGTTTGGGCAGCAACTGTTGCCGTGGAGGCCAATAGCAACAGTGCGGTTATGGTAAGCTTGTTAGTTCTCATAAATAAAGATAGATGTGTGTGAAATCAGTGAGTAGTATTAAAATCGGTATTAATGACGTCCGCGTCCGCCGCCACTTGAGCTGCGCGAGCTGCCACCATTGCTGATTCCGCCGCCGGTGCTGAATCCGCCACTGCGGTTTGTTGAGCTGCCGCTACTGCGGTATGTAGCTCCCGAGTTGCTGCGTCCCGGACGCGTATAGTTGTTATAGTTCTGGTTGTTGGTGTTACCCGAGGGGCGGTAGCCGTTGGTATTGTTGTTAGCCGGGCGTGCTGCGGGGCGATAGCTGTTGCCGGGGCGTGCAGTCGGGCGATAGCCGCTCGACGTACGCGAGCCTGCAGCCGGACGATAGCCGTTGGAGTAGCCGCCGGCCATGTTGTTGTGGCGAATAGCTCCGGGGTGACGAGGGTTATTGTAGGGTCGCGGTCCGGCCCATCCCCAGTTCCAGCCGGGTGAGGTCCAACCCCAGACCCATGCAGGTTCCCAAGCGAGTCCGCCCCAGCCCCAACCCCAGCAGGGTCCCCACCACGACGGTCCCCAATTCCAGGAGAACGACCACGACGGACCCCAGTAGGGATACCACGGCGATGTTCCCCAATACCATGGATCGTACCATCCGGCGTAGTAGGAGTATGGGTAACCCCAGTAGCCATAGCCGGGAGTGTTGACGTAGATGTTCACCTCGGCGGGTTCGGCGTAGTAGAGCTGAGCTATTTCGGGGTCCGACGAGCCGACGAAGATGTCGGGGTTATAGTATTTCTCAATTTGGCGCGTGTAGGCATAATCGGCCGTGGCGGAGATACTGTCGGTAGCGCGCGAAGTGGAGTCGACGCGTGCGAAGATTCCGCGACGGTTGTAGTCGTCGACGCTGCGGGTCGAAGTTCCTTCGGGAGCGTAGGTGTCGGCGGCAGGATATTCGCTAACCGGGCGGAGGATATAACCGTTGGTGCGTCGCTGCGTAGCGGCTTTTTTCGCCGCTTCAACGTTGTGGTCTTTATCTTTCGCGGGGTTAAAATAGATGTCGTCATCATAGAAACCTTGTGCGCTGAGCGATGCAGCAGCGCTGAGGGCTATTGTGAGGGCCGACATTCGGGTCATGATGTGTTTCATAATATGCTTGTTTTAATTACTCACACAAAGGTAAGAAATTTCCGATTAACTACCAACAGGCGACGCCTAAATAGGAATTTTTTAACAACATTGCCGCAAAAATCACCAATTTCGGCGGCAATGTTGCTAAGCGGTCACAGAGCGGTTACTCGCGGTTGTCGGGCAGCGGGCGCATATCGTAGCTGACCATGGCAACCGAGAAGCCCCAGTAGATGAAGGCCAGCGAAGTCAGGAAGCTTACCATCATCATGTCCTGTACCCAGCCTGCTTCGATGAAGAAGAAGCCGATTGTCATCAGGAGGATGCCATTAATCAGATAGAGCCACCAGTAGCGACGACGGCTGCTGACTGCGTTGATTATCGCATTGATGCCCCAGAAGAGGAATACGATGGCGATGAAGTAGGGGGATACGGCCTCGGAAAGAATGATACTCCTTACGAGCATGAAGCCGATGAAGAGGTCGATAATGCCACCGGCAAGCCACCATCCCCAGTCGCGAGGATAATCGGGGCCGGCCGAAACGCAAAGCTGAACGATGCCGGCAAGGACAAGCATCCAACCGAAAATCTGTGAAGCGATGGCATAACCTGCAACCGGCCAGAACCAGTAGGCAAACCCGCAGATAACCATAAGGATGCCGATGATGAGAACCATCCACCAATATTTGGAGGCTCCGAAATAGTTGAATCTTGAAGTTTTCATAACAGATAGTGTTAAATGTTTAATATAGAACAATCGCCCTCCCCCGTTGGTTTTTCAAAAAGCGTGCTAAAAGGCGGAATTTGGCGGAATGGAGGCGAATGGTTAATTTTGTAACATGATTTATCCGGCTACATTTGAACATAAGATAGGATTTGATGCCGTTCGCGAGGGCGTTGCGGCTCAGACGGGTTCGGCGGCGTCGCGTGCGCTCTGCGGCGAGATGAGTTTTTCGGCAAATTTCGAGGCTGTTAAAACTGCACTTGAGGCGACGGCTGAGATGTTGGGGCTGCTGCAAAGCGGCGAATCATTGCCGATCGACGGCATGGCCGACGTTGAGGGGCTCGTGGCAGGCTTGCGCGTGCCGGGGACTTTTATCCCGGCGCAGGCTCTCGTGGAGCTCCGCAAGGCGCTCGGCGTTATTTCCGAGACCGACGCGTTTTTCAGCAAACGCCGTGGCGACGACTGCTCATCGCCCTATCCGAGGTTGGATTCAACGGCCCGGCGTCTGACGGTTTTCCCGCAGTCGGAGCGTGAGATTGACCGCGTAGTCGACCGCTATGGCAACGTGCTCGATAATGCCTCGGCCGAACTCGCCGACATCCGCCGCCAGTTGCGCTCAATGGCAGGCTCGGCCAACTCGGCCCTGCGGCGCGTGCTTGCAAGGGCTGTCAGCGAAGGCGTTCTCGAAAGCGACGCTACGCCCGCGGTGCGCGACGGTCGCCTCGTGATTCCCGTGCCTCCGATGCACAAACGGCGAATCCCCGGTATTGTCCACGACGAGAGTGCCTCGGGCAAAACCATTTTCATCGAGCCGGCAGAGGTGGTGGAAATCAACAACCGCATCCGCGAACTGGAGATGGACGAGCGCCGAGAGATTGCACGAATCCTCACGCTCGTTGCCGACGCGCTTCGCCCCAATGCCGCCGAGATGGTGCGTTCGGCCGCCGTCATTGCCGAGCTCGACTTCATCCGTGCCAAGGCCAGGTATGCTCAGGAAACCGGCGGGATGTTGCCGCATCTCTCCAAAAAAACCGAAGTGGAATGGTATCATGCGTGCCACCCCGGATTGCTATTGTCGCTGCAGCGCCAAGGACGCGAGATTGTTCCGCTCGACATCCGCCTGACCGCGCAAGAACGCATCCTGGTTATCTCGGGCCCGAATGCCGGCGGTAAGTCGGTGTGCCTCAAGACTGTCGGCGTGATTCAATATATGACTCAGTGCGGGTTGTTGCCGCCGCTGTATGAGAATTCGCACGTCGGGATTTTCGACGATATTTTCATTGATATCGGCGACGATCAGTCGATTGAGGACGACCTGAGTACCTACAGCTCGCATCTGCGCAACATGAAGCTCTTCCTGCAGCGCGGACGTGCAACGTCGCTGCTGTTGATCGATGAGTTCGGTGGCGGCACGGAGCCTCAAATCGGCGGTGCAATAGCCCAGGCTATTCTACATAAATTCAACGAAATGAAGATGTGGGGCGTAATAACAACCCACTATCAGAACCTCAAGCATTTCGCCGAAAACACCGACGGACTGGTCAACGGCTCGATGCTCTACGACCGCCACCTGATGCAGCCTCTGTTTAAGCTCTCAATCGGCAATCCAGGCAGCTCTTTCGCTATCGAAATCGCGCGTAAAACCGGACTGCCCGAGACTATTATCGCCGAGGCCGAGGAGATTGTCGGCAGCGACTACGTGAACCTCGACAAGTATCTGCTCGATATAGCCCGTGACAAGAAATATTGGGAGAATAAGCGCACAGCCATCCGCCAGAAGGAGAAGAAACTCGAAGAGACGTTGGGAAAATATGAGGAGGACGCCGAGCAACTGCGCGAAAAGCGGCGCGAGATAATTGCCGAAGCCCGCGAAGAAGCCCGGCGGATTATCGACGGTTCGAATGCCGACGTGGAGCGCGCCATTCGCGAGATTCGCGAGAGCCAGGCCGACCGCGAGCGGACGTTGGCAGCCCGCCGCCAGTTGGAGGAGCAGCGCCGTCAACTCGACAAGTCGCGCGACGACCGCGAGCAGCATCCCGAACTGCGCAAAGCCCCGAAGGCAAAGAAAAAGCGAGAGCGGAAACCCGCAGAGTCGAAGCCGGCAGTGCAAACGCCGATAGCTGTAGGCGACGTTGTGAAGCTCGACGGCGATGGCGTTGCCGGCAAAGTGCTGGAAATCTCAGGCGACAATGCTACGGTTGCGTTCGGCATGTTGAAAACCAACGTGAAACTCTCGCGATTGAAGCATACGGCAGCAAAAATCGACTTCGGCACGGGACGCTCGACATCGTTCGTCAGCAAAGGCACGGCCGATTCGCTCCGCGACCGTCAGCTCAACTTCAGCCGCGAGATCGACGTCAGAGGAATGCGAGTCGATGAGGCTATCCAGGCAATAACATATTTCATCGACGACGCCATCCAGTTTTCGGCCGGTCGCGTCCGCATTCTCCACGGCACCGGCACGGGAGCCTTGCGCCAGGCTATCCGGCAGTATCTCGACACGGTCAAGGGCGTGGCGCGCTATGCCGACGAGCATGTGCAGTTCGGTGGCGCCGGAATTACCGTGGTCGACTTAGAATGAAGTCATCAGCTGGTAGCAGATGAACGCTATCAACCAGGCGACGGCGGTGTTGTAGACAACCGAGAACGCTCCATATCCCCATTTGCCGGTTTCGCGCACGATGGCTGTCACCGTAGCGATGCACGGGCAATAGAGCAGTATGAAAATCATGAAGCTCAGGGCTGCGGCAGCCGTGAAGTCGGGTTGCCCGGTGGCGGGATTTATAGCCGTCAGTCGTGCGGAAAGCGACTTGTCGTCGATCTCCTCGTCGCCGGTGTAGAGCACGCCGAGAGTCGAAACAACAATCTCTTTGGCCGGTACGCCCGCAAGGGCTGCGACCGATGCGCGCCAGTGGAAACCAAGCGGTTCCATTACCGGGTTGACGAATTTGCCTGCCATCTCAAGATAGGAGTCTGTTGCGGGATTGATGTCGGAATCGTTGGCCACTACAACCGTCGGCTGCTCCTCCGAGTTGTGGATGGGGAAATAGTTGAGCGCCCAGACGATGATGCTGGCAACTAAGATTACTCCGCCCATCTTGCGCAGATATTGCTCGCCTTTGCCCCAAGTGTGGCGCATCGAGGCCTTGAACGTCGGGATGCGGTAGGGGGGCAGCTCCATGACGAACGGCGTCACGTCGGCCTTGAACTTGAATCGACGTAGCAGTTTGGCGGTAATCATGGCAACGACAATGCCGAGCATATAGAGCCCGAGGAACACCACAGCGGCGTGGCGCTCAAAGAATGTGCCGACAAGCAGCACGTAGACCGGCAGACGCGCCGAGCACGACATGAACGGGTTGATAAGAATCGTTATGATTCGGCTCGACCGGCTCTCGATAGCGCGCGCCGACATTATCGCCGGAACGTTGCAGCCGAAGCCCATGATGAGCGGAATGAACGATTTGCCGTGGAGCCCAATGCGGTGCATAAGTTTGTCCATGATGAATGCCGCTCGCGCCATGTAGCCCGAATCCTCCATAAACGATATGCAGAAATAGAGAATCAGAATATTGGGCAAGAACACGATGACTCCGCCGACGCCTCCAATAATTCCGTCGGCTATGAGGTCCTTCAGCGGTCCGTCGGGCATAACCTTGTCGACCAGCGATGCAAGCCATCCAACCAGACTTTCAATCCACTCCATCGGGTAGGAGCCAATTTCGAATGTGGCCCAGAAGATGGCAAACATTATCAGGATGAAAATAGGGAAGCCGAACAGCTTGTTGGTGACAAAGGCGTCGATGATGTGGGTGGCGTTGTTGCGCTCATTGTCGCTCTTGACGAGAGTTTCGGCCAGTGCGCCGGCAATGAAGCCATATTTTTCGTCGGCAATGGAGGCGGTGATATCTTCTTTGCGCAGCGTTTCGATGCGCTCCACTTCGCGGTCGCGGGTGGCGAGGATTTCGCTGCCGCCATCAATCTCGCCGACCATGCGGTTGGCTTCCGAGTCGTTCTCAAGGAGCTTGATGGCTACGTAGCGCGGCGAGAAAAGGTGTCCCATCTGTTCGTTTGCCTTCACCTGGTCTTTAATCGCCGTCACGCCTCGTTCAATCTCTTCGCCGAGATTCACGTGGATGTGGCGCACCGCCTCGTCCTTTCCCTCGAAAACGCGGATAACCGTGTCGAAGAGCTTGTTGATACCCTCGCCGGTGCGCGAAACCGTCGGGACAATTGGCACTCCAATCATTTCGCCGAGCGTCTTGTAGTCGAGCTGATCGCCGTTGGCCGTCAGCTCGTCGTACATGTTGAGCGCTATTACCATGCTGCGGTCCATGTCGATAAGCTCGGTTGTCAGGTAAAGGTTGCGCTCGAGATTCGACGCTACTACGACGTTGATTATCACGTCGGGGAGTTCCTCGCGAAGGTATTGCCTGACGTAGAGCTCTTCGGGCGAATAGGCTGCAAGCGAATAAGTCCCGGGGAGGTCGACGATGTTGAAACGGTAGCCGTTGTAGTCGAAATGGCCTTTCTTGGCGTCGACGGTGACGCCGCTGTAGTTCCCGACATGCTCTTTGGCTCCCGAGGCGATGTTAAAAAGCGAAGTCTTGCCGCAATTGGGGTTGCCAACGAGCGCAACGTTGATTACTTTGTGAGGGTTCGGGGCACCGCTTTCAGCAGCTTTATGCAGTGTCTCGGCGGGGGAGTCGGTTTTGGCCGACTCATCCTCGACGGGCATCACTTCAACGAGATGCGCTTCATCCGTGCGAAGCGAAATCTCGTAACCCATGATACTATATTTTATAGGGTCGCGCAGGGGAGCATGGAGCAGAACGTCAACCTGATGCCCTTTGATGAAACCCATCTCAATCAAGCGTTTGCGGAACGCGCCATGACCGAGAATCTTAACTATTATAGCTTTTTGTCCGGTATGCAGCTCGTCGAGTCTCATAAGCGTAGAGTAGTAGAAATCGTGATGCAAAATTCGGAAAAAGTAGCGTAACCGCAAAGTTTTTGCTCCATTAATTTAGAATTTGTCTAAAATAAACCCTGCGTTTACATGGCCAATAAACAAGATTAATCAGGATTCATCATGATAAATCAAGATAAAACATGATGCATCCTGATAGATAAAAAGAAACCTCCCGGAGAGCTATCTTCGGGAGGTTTCGGGGGAGGTTCCTAGCAGAATCGAACTGCTGTAAACGGTTTTGCAGACCGGTGCCTAACCACTCGGCCAAGGAACCCTATTGCGGTTTTGCGTCGGCAAAGTTACACACAATTTTTGATTCCTACAAAAATTTTCGCAGAAAATTTTCAAACGCCATTCCGGGCGGGCGTATCGGGGCGGCCGTGGTTGCCCGCAGATTGTTCGGCGTTTATTCGGCGTTTATTCGGCGAGATGGTTGAAGCCTTGGGCTTTAAGGGGGAGTTCGTTGCCGTCGCGGCTGACGAGCATGCAGCCCAGGTCGGCGCGGGTGATGTGGCCGATGACTTTCACGCCTTCAATCTTCCGGATTTTCTCGTGGTCGGTGAGCGGCACGGTGAACAGCAGCTCGTAGTCCTCGCCTCCGTTGAGCGCCGCCGTAACGAGGTTCATGTTGAGCTCGCTCGCCATGATAGCCGTCTGATAGTCAATGGGAATTCGGTCCTCATAGACGCGGCATCCGGTTTTGCTCGCTTTGCAGATATGCAGGAGTTCCGACGAGAGTCCGTCGCTGACGTCGATCATCGACGTTGGTTTGATGCCGTTCTCGCGCAGGCGCACGATGATGTCGCGTCGTGGCTCGGGCTTCAGCTGACGTTCAATGAGATACTCTTTTCCCTCAAATGCGGGTTGGAAATCCTTGCTGCCCGCCGATGCCACTTTCTCGCGCTCGAGGAGCTGGAGACCCATGTAGGCGGCCCCGAGGTCGCCCGAAACGCAAATCAGGTCGGTGTCGTGGGCACCGTCGCGACCAACAACAGTGCCTTTCTCAGCGTCGCCGATACACGTTATGCTGATCACGAGCCCTGAGCGCGAGGCGGTAGTGTCGCCCCCGACGAGGTCGACACCATAGATTTCGCACGCCAGACGCATTCCGGCGTAGAGTTCTTCGAGATGTTCAACGGTGAATCGCGACGAGATTCCGAGCCCTACTGTAATCTGCCGTGGTGTGCCGTTCATCGCGTAGATGTCGGAGAAGTTGACGGCGGCGGCCTTGTAGCCCAGATGCTTGAGAGGCACGTAGGTGAGGTCGAAATGAACTCCTTCGAGCAGCATATCGGTTGTGACGAGCACTTCCGTGTCGGGATACGACAGCACGGCGGCATCGTCGCCAACGGCCTTGATAGTCGACGGGTTGACGGGCATCAGATTGTCGGTCAGGCGGTCGATGAGTCCAAACTCGCCCAACTGTGATATTTCGGTTTGCGACATATTATAGACAGACTCTAATCAGGCTTCTTCAACAAGTGAGCGCATAATTTGCATCATGCGGGGCTGAGCATCCTCGGCGGCGCGTTGCACCTCTTCGTGGGTCGGCACGTCGGTGACGTCTTTTCCGCCGAGGTCGGTGATAACCGAGACGCCAAACACTTTCATGCCGGCATGGTTGGCAACGATAACTTCGGGGACTGTCGACATACCGACAGCGTCGCCGCCGATGATGCGGAAATACTCATATTCGGCGGGCGTTTCGAACGTCGGGCCGGGAACGCCAACATACACGCCGTGCATCACGCGGATGCCGAGCCGTGCGGCGATTTCGTCGGCTTTGGAGATGAGCTGATGGCTGTAGGCCTCGGTCATTGCGGGGAAGCGCGGGCCAAGCTCATTGTAGTTCTTGCCGCGGAGGGGATTCTCGGGGAAGAGGTTGATATGGTCGGTGATAATCATGATGTCGCCGACGCGGAAGTCCTTGTTCATGCCGCCGGCAGCGTTGCTGACATAGAGCGTGTTGATGCCGAGCGCTTTCATGACGCGGACGGGGAACGTCACTTCCTTCATGTCGTAGCCCTCGTAGTAATGGAAGCGACCCTGCATAGCCATCACGGGTTTCGAGCCGAGGCGTCCGAAAATAAGGTTGCCGGAGTGGCCTTCAACGGTCGATATGGGGAAGTTTGGAATCTCCTTGTAGGGGATGAATTGCTTGTCGGAGATATGGTCGACGAGGGCGCCGAGTCCGGTGCCGAGTATGATAGCTGTGTCTGGGATATTTTCTACGTGCGAGCGGATATACGCTGCGGTTTCGTTGATTTTCTGTAACATAACTTATATACAATTTGTTGAATTCAGGTTTTGATTCCGCCTTGATTTCTGATGAGTTGGCGTATTATGTTTTCGAGCGGTTGGTCGCTGTTGTTCTCAAACGCCACAGTGATAGGTAGATAGTACGAGCAGTTTCTCATCTGCGGCGGGAAGTAGGGGTTGTTGGCCATTCTGACGGCATCCTTCTCCGTTGTCAGCATAAATTTGCTGGTGTTCTTGAGCGTACGGAATTTATGGTAGATCATCTCCATGTCGGCGTGGGTAAAGTTGTGGTGGTCGTCGAACGTGATGATGCGAAGTTTCGCTTTGTAGTTGCGCAGATGGCGCAGGAACGGCCGAGGATTGGCAACGCCGGTCACGACGAGAATCGAGTCCGTAGGGCCGAGTTGCGACAGCTCCGGCGGAACCCTGTCGGCGGTATGCTCGGGGAACAGCGGGCGCAGCGGCAGATAGGCGTATCGCGAGAAGAGGAGCTTCTGGTAGGGGAACAGGTCGAGATGCTTGCTGACGATACTGTACTGAATCGGCTTGACGTCGGGTGGGCATTTCGTCACGATCACCACGTCGGCTCGGTTGAGCGCCTTGATAGGCTCGCGCAGATGTCCGTAGGGGAGCAGCGAGTCCATATACGCCGGGTGGTTATACTCGGTCAGTACAATCGAAACCGTCGGCTTGACGTAGCGGTGCTGGAAAGCGTCGTCGAGCACAATCAGCTGCAGGCTCGGGTCGATTTCGCGCATCATCTCGATGCCTTTTACGCGGTTTTCGCAGACGGCAACCATCACGCCCTCGTTGCCGAATTTGCGATACATCTGGTACGGTTCGTCGCCGATATCGTCGGGTCGCGAGTTGCGACCGGCGAGGACGAAACCGTGCGTACGGCGGCGATAACCGCGGCTGAGCATCCCGATTCGGAAGTCGCGGCGCAGATGCTCGATGATATATTCGGCGTGGGGCGTTTTGCCGGCACCGCCCATTGTCAGATTGCCGACGACTACGAGCGGAATGTCAAACTCGTGCTGCTTGAAGATTATCCCGCGGTCGAACAGAAAGTTGCGCAGAGCCACTCCCCAACCGTAGACTATCGAGATGGGGTAGAGCAGGAAAAATTTCAAGAGCTTTCTCCGGGCCATGCGCTGAAGTTGATGTTTTTAGCGGATTGTTTTGTATTCCATTCTGCACTGCAGCGGGTCCATTCGGCTGAAGCTTATGGCTGCATCGTAGAGCGGGGCAAAGTCGCCGAGTTCGTTGCGGACAAGCTGAGCTTTAATCGTGCGTCCTTTCGAGATTATCTCTTCCCACCATTTGAACTTCAGGCGGGGGTATTCGCGGATGTAGAAGTCGCCCTCGGCATCGATATCCTCGGCCATGTCGGCTATGGCGTCCATCAATCCGCCCATGCGGTCGACGAGTCCGATTTCAAGAGCCGTGCGACCGTCCCAAACGCGCCCTTCGGCGATAGCCTTGATAGAGTCGACGCTCATGTGGCGTCCTTCGGCGCAGCGTTTCACGAACAACTCATAGCCGCGGTCGACGTAGCTTTGCATCGCAGCTCGCTGGACCTCGGGCATAGCCTGAGTGAAGGTCGGGAACGAGCCGCGGTTGGTGGCTACGGTCGAGGTAGTGATTCCCAGGCGGTCGTTGAGCAATTTCGAGGCGTTGGGTATAAGGCCGAAAATTCCGATAGAACCGGTGAGCGTCATCGGGTCGGCATAGATGCGGTCGGCGCCGCACGAAATGTAGTAGCCTCCCGAAGCGGCAACGTCGCTCATCGAAACATAGAACGGCTTGCCGGTGCGCTGTTTGAACTGCTGCAATGCCTCCCATATTTGCTCCGAAGCGAAAGCACTTCCGCCCGGAGAGTTGACGCGCAGAATCAATCCGTCGATGTCATCGTCGTCGGCCATGTCGAGAATCTGCGGCACGAGGTTGCTACTCGTGATGCCTGTCGAGCCCTCTTCGGCAATTTCGCCGAGAGCATAGAGGATGGCGATTTTATGTTTTCCTTTGTTCTCGCCGAAATTCGACAGCTTGCGGGCTGCGACATAGTCGGAGAGGTCAACGTAGCGGGGTGTCTCGTCCTCGGGGTCGAGGTTGCTGCTAACGCTGACGAGCGAGTCGAATTGATGTTGGTAAAGCTGGCGGTCGACGATGCGGTCGGCAACGTATTGCGAGCCGTCGGCGGCGAAGCTGTACATATTTGCCCAGCGGTTCACCTCGGTTGTATCGACGCCGCGGTTTGCGGCAATGACGTCGGTCATGTTGCCCCAGATCTGCGAGATGTAATGGATCGTCTGGCGGCGGTTGGCCTCGCTGCTTTGAGTCAGGATGTAAGGCTCTACGGCGCTCTTGTAGGTGCCAACCTTGACAACCTGCATCTCAACGCCCAGCTTGTCGAGCAAACCCTTGAAATATAGTCCGGTTGACTCGATACCGTGGATATCGACCATTCCTACGGGGTTGATGAAAATGCTGTCAGAGGCAGAGGCGATGAAATAGTTGCCCTGGGTATATGTGTCGGCGTAGGCGTAGATCCATTTGCCGGTTTCTTTAAACTTTTTCAGCTCGTCGACTATTGCCTGCGCCTGGGCGAGTCCGGTGGTGGCGCCTTTGCAATTGATTACGATTCCGTCGATATTCTTGTCGGTAGCCGCATTTCTGATGGCGGTGATGATTTCGTTGAGCGGCAGTTTCTCAACTCCCTGGCCGTAGATTTCGTCCATGATGTTCATGGGCTCGGCTCGGTCGGTGATTTCGCCGGTAAGGTCGATGCGGAGCACGCTGTTACGCTCGATTTGAACTGTCGAGGCCTCGGAGCCCGACATCGCCGAAACTCCAATGGCGGCAATACCGACAATCAACAAAATTCCGGAGAGGAACACAGAAGCCCAAATGGCCGCAAGCGACCCTAAAAAGCTTATAAAGAATTTCTTTAACATGTTGAAGAACAATGTGAAATAAATATCGCGATGAAACGTCGAGCCTCGCCGTGAGTCGGCACGCGGCGTCGGATATGGCTCTGGTGAGCCAAATCTGCTCACAAAGTTAACATAATCCGCTTCAAACTACAAATAAAATTATGATAGTCCGTATTAGCACCTAAGGGTCGCTATGTTGCTGTTATACACCC
>CAYNSG010000008.1:0-25090 GCA_964399885.1 uncultured Bacteroides sp. | reverse complement strand
TTGACCCCAAATCGGCTACATACAATGGCGGTTTTGCGGGTTCTGCCAAGGGAGCGGAGCGACCGCTTTCTGCGAGTTCCTTTACCCCGGATGAGAGTTTTGCGAGGTTTAGCGAGTTCTGCTCAAGGGAGCGCAGCGACCGCCTCTGCGTTATCGATTGCCACCAAATTTGGCGTTTTAATTGTGTCGGCAAATATGCTATTTGGTGTGGCGGCGCTTTTTGCCGATGTTGGTGAGGATCATGCCGACGATGATGACGGCCATCGCTACTACCTGTGTCCATTTGAGATGATCGAGACCCATCAGGACGGCCGAAACCGTGGCAAAAACCGGTATCAAATACTGATAAATCGATACGAGCTCTGAGCCAATCGTTTTAATGGCAGGCTGCACGAGGAAATAGGCGAGAAACGTCGGGCATAGCAGGATGAAACATATCTCCAACCAAGGCGTTGCCTCCGACGTTGAGAATATCGGCATTTCCCCGAATCCTGGAAGAAGGAGCAGCGCGGAAATAGCTGCAAACAGAAACACCCAGCGCAGGAGCGAAATCGGTTTGTATTTCGCGCTCGGCTGCTCGAGGATAACGAGATATATGGCGTAGCAGAGCGTCGAGGCGATAGCGAGGATGTCGCCCAACAGGTTGTCGCTGCCGGCTTTGCCTGTGCTATTGGCGAGAATCACAATGGCCGCACCGACGAACGAAACAACGACCCCGATATATTCGAGCACCGAGGGGCGGCGATGCTGAAATATAACCCCGATGAGGATGACGAATACCGGCGGAATGGTCATGATAATCGAGATGTCGATAGGGTTGCCATAGCGCAGTGATGTGACAAACAGCGAGATAAATCCAAACAAGCCGATGACGCCGCCGACGATAATCTTAACCCAATCCGTGCGGTCGATTTTCTGAGTGTGCACGAATAACGACACGATCCAAAACAAGATTGCGCCGCCAATCATGCGCACATCCGAGATGCCGTTAGAGGTCATCCATTCGGGGATAAGTGCTTTAGTGGCGGTAACATTGAGTCCCCAGAATATGGCAGCGAGGAGAATACACCCGTTGCCTAACAGGAATTTGCTCTTGTTCGTGTCGTTTTGCATTAGGTCGATGTTAATTTATATCCCTTAAACGAAATCTCGTTGCGAAAAGTTTAACGGACAACAGCTCCCGAATTCCGAAAATAATGCGTAACTTTGCTCTATGAAACAGCTGATGTCAGTAGTATTGATTCTGATGGTCGCGGCCTTCGGCGCCTTGGCAGATACTCCGGCAACATGGTCGGTGGGAGCCGAGGGGTGGTTTGGCAGCGGTCGGTTTGCTCCGCATCTGATGTCGGCCAACCGTTTCGGGACGCTCGACATGAAGTCGGGCGCCGACGTCTGTGCCGCGGGCTACATTCCGCTCGACATGAGCCGACGACTCAGTTTCGGCGGCGGTGTAGAGGTCTATGGCGGCTGGCAGGAATCGGCAGCCTATCAGCGCTACAGCGACGGAGCGATGACCGGCATCGATCGCCATCCTTCGCGCCTATGGCTTCAGCAGGCCTACGCCGAGATGAAATATCGCTCGATAGGCGTAGAGTTCGGCATGCGCAACCGCGGCTCGGCGTTGATTGACGACGCCCTTTCGTCGGGCGACCTTGTCCATAGCCCCAACGCGCGTCCGATTCCGCAGCTGCGGGTAGGTCTGAACCGATTTGTCGACATTCCGCTGACCAACCGATGGCTGCAGATACGCGCCGAGGTTGCCTACGGCAGGTTTGCCGACGACGGCTGGTGGAGCGACCATTTCAACTACTACACGGGGCATATCGCCTCGGGCGAATGGTACACGTATCGTCGCGTTCATTTCCGCACGAATCCCGCGAAGCGCCTATCGGTAACCTTCGGAATGCAAAGCGCGGCGGAGTTTGCCGGCACCACGGAAATCTACAGCTACGGACAGCTCGAACGCACCGACCGCCGCGGTCTGAAACTTAAAGACTTCTTCAAAATCCAATGGCCCACGGGAGGAGAGACATTTGTTTTTGGCAATACCCTCGGTGCTTGGGACATAAAAGCAACGGTCAACGTCGGTAACGGCTCGCGGATTGACGCCTACGTGCAGATGCCCTGGGAAGATGGCTCCGGAATGGCGAAACGCAACGGATTCGACGGACTCTACGGCATCGCTTGGCATTCGGCCGGCTCAATAGTCAGCGGCGCGGCAATCGAATGGCTCGACCTGACAAATCAGTCGGGACCAATCCATTGGGCGCCGAACGATTACCCCGGAACGACGATAGTCGGCGAGGCTACCGGAGCCGACAACTACTATAACAACGGAACGTATAACGCCTACGCATCCTACGGACGCACCATAGGCTCGTCGATGGTCATGGGTTCAATCTATAACCTCAACGGCGTCATCAACATCGTAGCGAATCGCGTGCGTGGGTTTCATGCCGCAGTGATGGGCGATGTGGCTACCGTCAGATGGCGCGTTGCTTTCGAGTGGCGCAAAGCTTACGGCAATGGCTTTATAGCAATCGTGCCGGCTCTTCACGCGGTTTCGATGTTTGCCGAAGCCGCATGGTCGCCGCGCGAGCTCAAAGCGCTCGAACTGACCGTAGGCGGAGCGTTCGACCGCGGCACAATGCCGGGCAACAGTGCAGCCTTTGTCGTCGGAACCAGATATTCAGGAAATTTGTCGCTATGAAGAGATTGATTGGATTACTGCTGGTTGCCATGGGGCTGATGACCGGGTGCACGCGAAACGACGGCGACATAGGCGTCTGGTTCGGAACGTGGGTTGTTGAGAGCATAAGTCGCGACGACACACCGCTGACCGACGGCGACGACGTCGTCATCGTGATGATTTTCCAAAGCTCCGTGCTCGAAACCAAACCTATCGACCCGCTCGGCGACAACTACGGGCGGTTCGCGACGTGGCACGAATCGGACGGCACGATGATTATCGACGCCGCCCCCGACGCTACGGGCATGAAAGGATTATATGCCGGACTCCTGCTCCCCGACGAGGACGGAATCAGGCTCGAGATATTGCAACAAACGTCGAAACGGGCTGTGCTTCAGTGGCGCTCGCCCGACGGCTACAATTTGACGTATAAACTGAGAAAACATTTATGATCGATAAAGAGAATATCCGCCCGATTGGCGGAAGAGTTTTGGTGACGGGTGCCGACGGATTCATCGGCTCGCATCTGACGGAGCTTCTGCTCTCGGAGGGTTACGACGTGCGCGCACTTAGCCAATATAACTCATTTAACTACAACGGCTGGCTTGACGACGTGGAGCCGTCGCCACGGCTTAAAATCGTCAGCGGTGACGTTCGCGACGCAGCCTTCTGCCGCAAGATTACCGAGGAATGCGACACGGTGTTCCACCTGGCTGCACTGATAGCCATTCCCTACAGCTACGACGCTCCGGGAAGCTACGTCGACACCAACGTCGGCGGCACGCTGAACATCTGCCAGGCCGCCCGCGATTGCGGTGTGCGCCGACTCGTTGTAACCTCGACGAGCGAAGTCTACGGGACAGCGCGCTACGTGCCAATCGACGAGAAGCATCCCAAGCAACCCCAGTCGCCCTACTCGGCAACGAAAATCGGTGCAGATGCCATTGCAATGAGCTTCTACAACGCTTTCTCGCTGCCCGTTGTCGTTGCGCGACCGTTCAACACCTACGGACCCCGCCAGAGCGCCCGAGCTATCATCCCGACGATTATCACTCAGATTGCCAACGGTGCCAAGGAGATAAAAGTAGGCGATTTGACCCCGACGCGCGACTTCAACTTCGTTGCCGACACTGCCCGCGGCTTCCTCGCGCTTGCCCAAGCCCCGGGAGTTGAAGGCAAAGAGATCAACATCGCAACCGGCACGGAGATTTCGATGGCCGACACGCTCGCAACAATCGCCCGACTGATGAATAGCGACGTACGCTACGTGACCGATCCCGCGCGCTTGCGTCCGGCAAACAGCGAAGTGTTCCGCCTTTGCGGCGACAGCACCCGCTTGAGAGAACTAACCGGCTGGAGTCCGCGTTTCTCATTAGAAGAGGGCTTGCAGCGAACCATCGACTGGTTTGTGCGCCCCGAAAACCTATCGAAATACAAGTGGCAGGTTTACAATAAGTAACTCTTCGAAATGCCAGACCAGAAAGGAAAATTGAATTTGACCCAGGAGCAACGGCAGGTGCAGACGCTGTCGCCGCTTCAGGTTCAGTTTGTGAAAACCCTTGAGATGAACGGTACTCAACTCGAGGATGAGGTTCGCCGTGCGCTCGACGAAAATCCGGCTCTTGAGGAGGCCCCGGAGACGTCGGCAGCCGAAACTGATATCCCCGGCGAAGAGGAGTTCCGCGAAACCGCCGAGGATATTCAGAAAGCTGATTATCTCTCCGACGATGATATCCCTAACTATCGCTACTTCATCAACAACCGCAGTGCTGACGACCCCTACTATGAGCCGGAGGCCGTGAATGGCGGCAACACGCTGATGGAGCACGTCATGTTGCAGCTCGCCCAGACCAACCTGTCGGACGACGACCTGACTATAGCACGCCTGCTCGTGGGAAATATAGACGATAACGGCTACATGACCCGCTCGCTGCAGTCCGTAACCGACGACGCGGCAATCCAGTGGGGCATCGATGTCGACTATGAGCGAGTGAAGGAAATCTGGCAGATGATTCGACAGTGTGAGCCGGCAGGGATTGGCGCCGTTGATTTGCGCGATTGCTTGTTGCTGCAACTGCAACACAAACAGCCGAGCCGCGAAAAAGATGTGGCAACCGAGATGAATTCGAATTATTTCGACCTCTTTTCCCGCAAGCGGTTCAAGGAGCTGAGTCGCGCTCTGAAAATCAACGACGACGAGCTCAGCCGTGCGCTCGAACTTATCCGCACGCTCAATCCGAAGCCCGGCAGCGCATTCTCGGGTGGAAGCTTCGCCGACGACGAGCGCATGGCCCACATAACCCCCGATTTTATTGTCGATAACTCCGACGGCAACCTTACGCTGACGATGCCGAGTCGCGTGCCGCAGCTTCAGGTTGAGCAGACATTTCTCAACAACGACGTCGAGGTTCGCCCGCGTTCGCGCCGCGACGAGGACGGCGTCGCCTTTATCCGCAGCCGTCGCGAGGAGGCCGAAAATTTCATCCGCGCGGTAGGAATGCGTCGCGACACGCTCCAGCGCGTCATGACCGCTATCATGAAGCTTCAGCGCGACTTCTTCGTCTGCGGCGATCCGCTGAAGCTCCACCCGATGATTCTCAAAGACGTAGCCGAAGCTACGGGATTAGACATATCGGTCGTCAGTCGTGCCGCCGCCGGCAAATATGTTGCAACGGGCGAGGGCGTCTATCCGCTGAAATTCTTCTTCAACGAGCGCCCCAAGAGCGATGTCGACGCTTCGGCACGCGAGATAACCGACGCACTGCTGAAAATCATTGAAAACGAAGATAAGAAATCGCCGATGAGCGACGAGGCTCTGACCGCCGCCATTCGCGATATGGGCTACGATATCGCTCGCCGAACCGTGGCCAAATACCGCGAGCGCGCCGGAATTCCGGTTGCTCGTCTGCGCCATTTCTCAAAATAATCATCAAAGAAATCATCAAAGAGTATGAAACAGATTTCTCAGATAATATCGGCAATATTCTCGCCGCTGCTGGTGCCAACCTACGCCGTGGCGATAGCGCTGTGGACAACGATGCTCGCCTTCGTGGCTGTCGGCGTCAGAGTGAACGTCACGTTGATAACATTCCTCATCACCGCCGCAATCCCCGCATTGGGCATCTTCATCCTCTACAAGATGAAGCTTATCGGCTCAACAGGGCTCAATGAGCGAACCGACCGCACATACCCCTACATCATCACGGCCATGACCTACATCGCCTGCATGATTTATCTGATGCGGGCTAACGCTCCCTCGTGGCTCTGGCTGTTCATGGCCGGAGGCTTATTGGCGACGGTCGTCTCGGCCATCGTCAACCGCTGGTGGAAAATCAGCGCCCATTTGGCTGCTATGGGCGGGCTGGTTGCAATGACGTTCATCATCGGTGAGCGCGGCTTGCAGATGCCCGGTGTCAACACACTGTTGATGTTGTCGCTGGTCGTTCTCGCCTCGGGAATGGTAGGCACGGCGCGCGTCTATCTTCGCCGCCACACGCTCGCGCAGGTTCTCTGCGGCTTTGCCAACGGTTTTCTCTGCGTCTACCTCTTATCGCTTCTATCATAAATATATATAGCAATGGAACCCAAAGTAAGTATAATAATGGGGAGCACATCCGATCTTTCCATCCTTTCAAAGGCTGCCGAGTTTCTCGACCGCATGGAAGTGCCGTTTGAAATGAACGCGCTTTCTGCCCACCGCACTCCCGCCGAAGTCGAGGAGTTTGCCCGCAACGCCAAAGGCCGCGGCATAAAAGTAATCATAGCCGCCGCCGGCATGGCAGCCGCCCTCCCCGGCGTCATCGCCGCGCTGACTCCGCTGCCCGTTATCGGAGTGCCTATCGCATCGACTCTGCAGGGTCAGGACGCTCTGCTGTCGATTGTCATGATGCCCCCGGGCATTTCGGTAGCAACCGTCGGAATCAACGCCGGAATGAACGCTGCCGTCATGGCCGTGCAGATGCTTGCGCTCGCCGACGCCGAGCTCGCCGAGCGTTTCGACGCATATCGTTCAAGCCTGAAAGATAAGATTGTGAAGGCAAACGCCGACCTCCGCGAGATTCAGTATAAATTCAAAACCAACTAATCGACAATGAGCGTGTTCGACTACCATCGTCGGCCGACGATTGCGGTGCGTGTCGGCAATGTCGTCGTCGGCGGCGACAACCCGATTGTGCTTCAGTCGATGACCAACACGTCGACGATGGACACCGCCGGCAGTGTAGCCCAAGCCGAACGGATTGCCGATGCCGGAGCGGGATTGGTGCGCCTGACTGCCCAGGGCGTTCGCGAGGCCGAGAATATCGGCACGATTCGCAAGCAGATGCGCCGCGAAGGCTACGAAACGCCGCTCGTAGCCGACATCCACTTCAACCCGAAGGCAGCTTTTGAGGCCGCACGGCAAACCGACAAGGTGCGCATAAATCCGGGCAATTTCGTCGACCCCGGACGCACGTTCCGCAAACTCGAGTTCACCGACGAGGAGTATGCCGCCGAATTGGAGCGCATCGACGCCGCCCTGACCCCCTTCCTCGAGCTTTGTCGCGAAAACGACACGGCCATTCGCATCGGCGTCAACCATGGGTCGCTCTCCGACCGCATCATGAGCCGCTATGGCGACACTCCCGCGGGAATGGTCGAGAGCGCCATGGAGTTTCTGTGCGTTTGCCGCCGTCGCGATTTCGATAGGGTGGTGATTTCGATAAAAGCATCAAACGTTGCGATAATGGTCGAAACTGTCCGCCGCTTGGTAGCTGCAATGGATGCCGAGGGGATGTCGTTCCCGATTCATTTGGGAGTAACCGAGGCGGGCGACGGCGAGGACGGCCGCGTGAAGAGCGCCGTCGGAATCGCTACGCTGCTCACAGAGGGCATAGGCGACACAATCCGCGTCTCGCTCAGCGAAGACCCCGAGAATGAGATTCCCGTAGCGCGTGAGCTTGCCGACTACGTAAGCTCGCGAGCCAATGCGCCCTCAATTGACGGCGAGATGGCCGAGGGCTACAACGCTATTCAGCCGTCGCGACGCGCCTCGCAGGAAGTCGGCAGCGTCGGCGGAACCCAACGTCCGGTAGTGGTTACCGCCGCCGGCAACAGCTTCGAATCCGACAATACCCCCGACTTCACCGTTGACGACACTGACGACTGGTTCGTGGTGACCGCACCGGCTACCGACGAGCAACTCCTTGCCATTCCCGCAGGAAAAATCGTCATCCTCCGGTCGGAACATAAGAATTTCACGGGCGCTGTCGAGCAGACGCTCCACGCTATGATGCGTCTGGGCGTCCGGAATCCGGTTGTCATCGCTGCGGAATACAACGACATGACCGACGACGAGGCGGTTATTCGCGTGTCGGTCGATTTGGGCGTACCGCTGATGCACGGTTTCGCCGACGGCATCATGATTACCGGCAATGCGTTGAGCCCCGAGCGTGCCGCTCGCCTGGCTTTCGGCATCCTGCAGGCTGCCCGACTGCGCATCAGCCGCACCGAGTATATTGCCTGTCCCGGCTGCGGACGCACGCTCTTCGACCTCCAGACAACCCTCCGCCGCGTAAAGGAAGCCACTACGGCGTTGCGCGGATTGAAAATCGGCGTGATGGGCTGCATAGTCAACGGACCCGGCGAGATGGCCGATGCTGACTATGGCTATGTCGGTGCCGGCGTTGGAAAAGTGTCGCTTTATCGCGGAAAAAAGTGCGTTGAGAAGAATATCCCGACCGAAGAGGCCGTTGAGCGTCTTCTCGCCCTAATTATGGCCGACGGATATGACATTTGACGAGCAGATGATGAGCCGGGCTCTCCGGCTTGCCCGCTGCGGGCGGGGAAGTGTCTCGCCAAATCCTATGGTGGGCGCGGTAATTGTCTGCGGCGGCGCGGTTATCTGCGAAGGGTATCATCGCCGATATGGCGGACCCCACGCCGAGGTGAATGCCGTAAACTCCGTTGCCGACAAGGAGCTCCTGCACCGGTCGACGATTTATGTAACTCTCGAGCCGTGTGCCCACTACGGCAAAACTCCGCCCTGCGCCGAGCTGATTGTTCGCTGCGGATTCAAGCGAGTTGTCGTGGGGTGTCGCGATCCGTTTGCGAAGGTCAACGGCCTTGGCATCGAGATAATCCGCCGAGCCGGGATAGAGGTTGAGGTCGGTGTGCTCGAGCGGGAGTGCCGCAACTTGAACGTGCGTTTTATGACCGCCCACAGTCTCCACCGGCCGTACATTCTGTTGAAATGGGCGTGTAGCGCCGACGGCTTCACGGCTGCCGTAAATCCTGCCGACGGCAAGCCCGCGGCGGTGAAATTCAGCTCGCCGACAACCGCCACACTGCTTCATCTGCTGCGCTCCGACTACGACGCTATTGCCGTCGGATGTCGGACGCTGCTGACCGACAATCCGCGGTTGGATGCTCGTCTGACCGGCGGAAAGTCGCCGCGACCCGTAGTGTTTACCCACAGCACCGAGCTCCCCGAAGGATTCCGGCTCAGCGCGAACCCTGCGACAATTATCTGCAACGATTCATCGCTTGCCGAAGCCGTAGGGCGGCTCTACTCCGAGTATGGTCTGACTTCGCTGATGGTCGAGGGCGGATCTACTCTGCTCCGGAGCTTCATCGACGCCGGGCTCTGGGATGAAGCGAGGGTCGAAATAGCCCCGTTTGAGCTCGGCGGACGCGGCATTTTGCCCATGTTGTTGCCCGATTTCCCCTCTGAAAGCTGCAAAATTGTCGACCAACGCCGCATTCTGACCTATCGCAACCCGTTGAAAAATAGCGCCAATTGATTTTGATTACTTATTTTAACTTTTAGGTGCGCGCAGATAGGGAAAATCTTGTTAAATTTGCAGTTTGAAAAATAATGTCTTATGAACAGCCAATCATTAATCGCTATATATACTGCAGCTGCAGCCCTGATGTTCGCCTCATGTAATGATGACGATACGACCGACTATGGCACAATCGTCAACACTACTGTGACTAACGTTGAAGTGACTGAATTCAGCCTCAGCGCCAATACGAAGATTGCCGAGAATCTCGACTCGCTGTTTTTCAGCATCGACCTCGATAATGCGCGGATTTTCAACGCCGACTCGCTCCCTGTTGGGACAAAGCGCGGAAAGGCCGTGGTCAACATAACATTGCCCACAGTCAGCAAAGCCGAGCTGCTCTTCACGTCCGACGGCGAGCAGAAAACAGTCGATTTCCTGACCAATGCGACTGACAGCGTTGACTTTACCTCCAACGACGTGAAGCTCCGCGTAATCTCGGCCGACGAATCAGTAACGCGCGAATATAGCATCAGCCTGAACGTCCACGAGGTTTCGCCCGACACGCTTACATGGGGACTGATTCTCAATCGTTCGCTCTCGTCGTTGGCAAATCCCACGGAATCGAAAACAATCCTTGTCGACAAGGTATTCTACACGCTGACAACCGACGGCACCTCCTCGGTGATTACATACAACAACAATCCCGAATCGGAGTCGAACACGGAATATTCCACAACGTTGCCCGCCGGTGCCGACGTCACAACGTTTGCCGCCCTCGACGGCTTGCTATATCTCGTAGCATCCTCGCAGCTCTACAAGGCTCAACCCAATTCGGCTGCATGGACATCGACCGGCGTAGCTGCCGATTATATATATGGTGTATACGACGGCGAGTTGATGTGCGCGCGTCGCAATGCCGACGGTTCTTACAGTTCTGTCCGCTACCCCTCGTTGACCGAAACCGACCTCCCGAAAGATTGCCCGGTTAAGAACACCAGCGGCAGCTGTCTCTACTCAAGCCAATGGAGCTATCTCCCGCTGCTGACTGTCACCGGCGGACGAATGGCCAACGGTAAAGTGACCGGAGCAACTTGGGCCTACGACGGCAACTCATGGGCTAACATCTCAATCAGCCCACTGCCCGCACTTGAAGGCATTATCGTCGTTGAATACTACTCTATTTTGACTAACAACCAGTGGATGACCGAAACGTCGCCCGTGCTGTTGGCTTTCGGCGGAGTTTCGGAGAACGGCACCGGCAATCGCACCGTCTATATGTCGCGCGACCGTGGCGTTCACTGGGCTACGGGTCCGGAATATATGCAGTCGTCGGCCGTGCCCGACTACAACACAGCTTCGGTATTCACCTTCGAGCAGACCCTCTATCCCGCCGACGCCTCTCGAGCCGTTCGCCCGATAGAGTCGTGGGTTTGCCCATATATATATGTGTATGGCGGTCACCGTCCCGGCGGTCGTCTGGTCAACACAGTCTATCGAGGCGTTATCAACTACTTCACCCTCCTCCCCATTCAGTAACCCCCTCTGAGAAGCCAATCGTTTGAAACCAACATTATTCATTCTCTGCACCATGATGCTTTTCGCATTGCCCGCTAACGTTTCTGCCCAGGAGTCGCGCTACCGCTGGGAGATTGGCGGCGGTGTGGGCGCATCGGGCTATGCAGGCGATGCCAACGATGGTTTCATGTATGGCAAACCCGGCGTCGCCGTGGAACTTTTGGGGCGTTACAACTACGATGCGCGATGGTCGTTCCGCGGCCAGGCTACGATGATGACCATTTCGGGCGACACGGAGCGGATGAACAACGTGCTTCCCGACGGAGAGAATTTCAGCTTCAAGTCGACCGTCTACGATCTGGGCGCTCGCGCTGAGTTCAACTTCTTCCCCTACGGCATCGGCGAAACCTACAAGCATCTTCGCCGCTGGACGCCCTTTGTCAGCGCCGGCGTCGGAGCGGTAATTTCGTCGGTCGACAGCCGGACATTCACCGCTTTGAGCATCCCGCTCGGCGTAGGCGTACGCTACAAGCCGTCGCCCCGTCTGAATTTAGCTGCCGAGTTGACATTCGCCAAAACTACCGGCGACCATATCGACGGAGCGAATCTCTCCGACGTCTATCAGATAAAAAGCAGTTTCTTAAAAAATACCGATTGGTACTCAACGTTTGCCGTGAGCGTCACTTACGAATTCGGCGAGCGATGTGCCGTCTGCAACAGAATTGATTAACCCCGACCCGACAGAAATGAACGCCAACAAACAACAAAAGCAATTAGCTCCGCCCGCCCATGTAGCAATTATCATGGATGGCAACGGTCGTTGGGCTCAGCTTCGCGGCATGGACCGCTCGGCGGGTCATGTCGAAGGGGTTAATACCGTACGTCGCATCACCGAGGCCGCCTCGAAGGTCGGCGTCCGCTACCTTACTCTCTATGCGTTCTCGACCGAGAACTGGAACCGCCCGCAAGAGGAGGTCGACGCGCTGATGCATCTGATTGTGATGGCTATCGAGCGCGAGACTCCCGATTTGATTAAGAACAACGTCCGATTGACTATGATTGGCGATTTCGACCGTATGCCGGCCGAGGCGTTGGCGCGCCTGCAGCAGTGCATGGCCGACACGTCGCAGTCAACCGGGCTGACTCTCTGCCTGGCGCTCAGCTACTCCTCGCGCTGGGAAATCACCGAGGCTGTTCGCCGCATCTCGCGAGCCGTTGCCGCCGGAGAAATCAAAGAAACTGAAATCACTCCCGAGTTGGTTTCAGCCAATCTCGCAACTGCCGGGATGCCCGACCCCGACCTGCTGATTCGCACCGGTGGCGATATGCGCGTCAGCAACTTCCTACTTTGGCAGATAGCTTACTCCGAACTTATAGTAACGCCGACATTCTGGCCCGATTTCACGGCCGAGATGTTCGACGACGCCATAAATGAATATCATAACCGGGAGCGCCGTTTCGGCTTGACTTCCGAGCAGATAAACAATGAAACGAAACGATAACAGACCTTTCATCAATATGCGTCAGAAATTACTGGCTCTTGCTTGTGGCGCGGCAATGATTTGCTGCTCCGCACCCATGGCACATTCGCAATCGCAAAACGACACCATATATAATCCCAATGTTGTTTTCAGCGCAATTCCCCGCACCTATGAGATTGCCGAAATCAACGTCGAAGGGGCCGACAACTACGATGATTATATCGTCGTAGGCTACTCGGGTCTTAAAGTCGGCGAGAAAATCGAGATTCCCGGCAGCGAGATTACCGATGCGTCGAAACGCTTGTGGCGTCAAGGTCTGTTCAGCAAGGTGCAGATTACGCTCGACAAGGTTGTTGGCGACAAAGCCTACCTCACCCTCCGTCTGCGCCAGCAGCCTCAAATCTCCGCCATCAACTACAACGGTGTGAAGAAAGGTGAGCGTCAGGACCTCGAAGAGAAGCTTCAGCTCTATGTTGGCAACCAGATTACGCAGAATATCATCAACCGCGGCGTTGCGATTATCAAGGCTTACTTCAACGAAAAAGGCTTCGGCAACGCCGACGTCGACGTTGTGCTCCACGAAGACCTCTCGAAACCTAACCATATGATTGTCGACATCAACATCGACAAGCACGACAAGGTGAAGGTTCATAAAATCTACGTTTCGGGCAACGAGGTGTTCTCCGACAAAACCGTCAAGAACGCCATGAAGAAAACCAACGAGAAAGGCAACATTCTCAACCTCTTCAAACAGAAAAAGTTCGTTGAAAACGACTATCACGACGACCTTAACCGAATCATCGAGAAATATAACGAGAAAGGTTATCGCGACGCTAAAATCCTCGCCGACAGCGTTGTTGCCTACGACGACAAAACCGTCGACGTCTACATCAACCTCGAGGAGGGACGCAAATATTATATAAGCGATATCTCGTGGGTCGGCAACACGATTATCGACACCGACCGACTCAACGCCATCCTTGACATCAAGCCCGGCGACGTCTACAACCAGAAACTCCTCGAAAAGCGCACCAGCACCGACGACGATGCCGTGGCCAACGTCTACCTCAACCAAGGCTACCTGTTCTATCAGCTCGTGCCGATTGAGAAGAACGTCGAGGGCGACAGCATTGCGCTCGAAATGCGAATGATGGAAGGCCCGCAGGCCCGAATCAACAGCGTTGTTATCACCGGTAACGACCGACTCTATGAGGCGGTTATCCGCCGCGAACTCTACATCAAGCCCGGCGAGCTCTTCAGCAAAGAAGATCTCGTGCGCTCGCTGCGTGAAATCGCCCAGACCGGACATTTCAACCCTGAAAACATGAACCCCGACGTTCGACCCAACGAGGAGAACGGAACGGTCGACATTATACTCCCGCTCGAATCGAAAGCCAATGACCAGATTGAGTTTTCGATGGGTTGGGGTCAGACGGGTGTTATCGGTAAGATTTCGCTGAAGTTTACAAACTTCTCCATTAAGAACCTTCTTCACCCCAGCTCCTACAAAGGTCTGATTCCTCAGGGCGAAGGTCAGACATTCACCCTCTCGGCTCAGACAAATGCCCGCTACTATCAGGCCTACAGCGTTTCGTTCCTCGACCCCTGGTTTGGCGGCAAGCGACCCAACTCGCTCTCGGTGTCGGCCTACTATAGCCGTCAGACGGGCGTTAACTCATCGTACTACAACAACAACTGGTACAACTCGGCCTACAACTACGGTTATGGCTATGGTTACGGATATGGCTACGGTTATGGTAACAACTACTACTACCAGAACTCGTATGAGGACGCCTACGACCCCAACAAGGTGCTGCAGATGGTCGGCGTTACGGTCGGTTTCGGTAAGCGTCTGAACTGGCCCGACGACTTCTTCACGTTCACCACCGAGCTCTCCTATAACTGGTATTACCTCAAGAACTGGGATTACCTATACTACATGAACAACGGCTCGTCCAACTCGCTCGTGCTCGGATTTACCCTTGCGCGCAGCAGTATCGACAACCCCCTCTACACCCGCAGCGGTTCGCAGTTCTCGCTCAGCCTCCACCTCACTCCGCCCGCATCGCTCTTCGGCAAGAAGAACTGGCAGAAGCTTTCGGAGGAGAACACCACAGAATCGAAGAAAGAGCTCTACCGCTGGATTGAGTATTGGAAACTCCGCTTCAAATCGCGCACCTACACTCCGCTCAACAGTCCGATGAGCAAATGGACTCTCGTCCTGATGACACGCGCCGACTTCGGCTTGCTCGGCAGCTACAACAAATATCTGAAATCGCCGTTCGAAACCTTCTACGTCGGCGGCGACGGTATGTCGGGCTCTTACAGCTATGCAACCGAGACAATCGCCCTGCGCGGTTACGACAACGGTTCGCTCACCCCGTGGGGTTGCGACGGCTACGCCTACACACGCCTCGGCGTCGAGCTCCACTTCCCGTTCATGTTGCAGCCCAGCTCAACAATCTACGGTCTGTTGTTTGCTGAAGGCGGCAACGCGTGGACTTCTGTCAAGGACTTCTCTCCGTTCAACCTCAAACGCAGCGCAGGCGCCGGCGTACGCATCTTCCTGCCGATGGTCGGCATGATGGGTATCGACTGGGGCTATGGCTTCGACAAGGTCTATGGCGAACGTGGCGGCTCACACTTCCACTTCATCCTCGGCCAGGAGTTCTAATCACCAGGACTTGACCTTAAAAAGTATTAACAGCTAAACCATTTCAGTTTATTTGCGTCTAAATTAGAAAATGCAATTATGAAAAAGTTGGTTCTTTTATTGACAATCGTCATCGCTACGGCTCTTGGCGCGTCGGCCCAGAAGTTTGCTCTGGTCGATATGGAGTATGTGCTCTCAAACATCCCGATGTATGAAATTGCCAATCAGCAGCTCGAACAGCTGTCGCAGAAATGGGAGAAAGAGGTTGAACAACTCTCGCGCGAGGCTGCCGATATGTATAAGGACTATCGCGCCAACATGGTTTTCATGACCGACGACCAGAAGAAAAAGAAAGAGGAGGAGATAACAGCCAAGGAGAAAGCCGCCGCCGAGCTCCGTAACGAGTATTTCGGTCCGGAAGGTCAGCTGTTTAAGTTCCGTCAGCAACTGATGCAGCCGATTCAGGACGACGTCTACAACGCAGTGAAGGCCGTCAGCGAAGAGCGCGGGTTCCAGTGCATTTTCGATCGGGCTTCGTCGGCCGACATCATTTTCGCCTCGCCGAAGATTGATATAAGCAACGAGATTCTCGCCAAGTTAGGTTATTCCAAATAAAAGATGTAACTTTGCAGTCGCTTGCATAGAAGTTATGTCGAGTTTTTAACAGCAAATTCTAACAACAACAATAATGATCAAGAAATTCTTAGTCGCAATCATGGTTGCGCTCCCCGCCCTCGGTTTCGCTCAGGCTAAATTCGGCGTTGTCAACACCGCCACCATCTTTCAGGACCTCCCCGACGTGAAGACTGCCACCGAGCAGATGCAGCAGGCTTCGCAGAAACTCGACACTGAGTATAAGAATCTCACCGATGAGTTCAACAAAAAGTACGAAGAGTTCCAGAAACTGACCGACGAAACTCCCCAGGTTATCCGTGAGCGTCACATGAACGACATCCAGACGATGTCGGCCAACATCGAGAAGTTCCGCGAAAATGCAGCTCAGGATCTCCAGCGTCAGCAGGAGCAGCTCTTCGCCCCCATCCAGCAGAAAATCACCGATGCTATCCAGGCTGTCGGCAAAGAGAATAGCTTCACATTCATTTTCGAAAATCAGGTTGCCGTTTATGTTGGCACCGACGTTGTCGACGTAACCTCGATGGTGCGCCAGAAACTCGGTATCTGATAGCAGCGTTCAATTTATAGAACCCGCCTTAAAGAAAATAATAGTTTAGCGAACTAATCGAAGGTCTCAATGCGTTTTAGTGTTGAGACCTTTTTTTTCAATAGAAGTTATGGATAACATCAACGGGCCGATAGGCGTATTCGATTCCGGTTACGGGGGGCTGACCGTGCTTCGCGAATTGCGGGCGCATCTGCCCGAGTACGACTATCTGTATCTTGGCGATAATGCAAGGGCTCCCTACGGAACGCGTTCGTTCGACGTCGTCTACCGCTTCACTCTCGAGGCCGTCCGTTATCTCTTCGCCCAAGGCTGTCCGCTCGTAATTCTGGCGTGCAACACGGCGTCGGCAAAGGCGTTGCGGTCCATTCAACAACGCGACCTGCCCCAAATCGATCCGTCGCGCCGCGTCCTGGGCGTAATCCGCCCAACGGCCGAAGTTATCGGCAACCTCAGCAAAAACGGTCATATCGGAATTTTAGGAACGCAGGGAACCGTCAACTCGCGCAGCTACGAGATGGAGATAGCCAAGCTCTACCCCGACTTTACTGTGACTTCGGAGGCTGCGCCGATGTGGGTGTCGCTCGTTGAGAACCACGAGGCCGACGGGCCGGGTGCCGACTATTTCGTCAGAAAATATGTCGACGAGCTGCTCAGCGCCGACCCGCAAATCGACACGATAGTGCTTGCCTGCACTCACTATCCGCTGCTCTACCCGAAGATTCGCGCTGTTGTTCCTGATAATATCAATGTTGTGCGTCAGGGCGAGATTGTTGCCGAAAGCCTCGAAGATTATCTGCGACGCCACCCGGAGATTGCCGGGCGATGCACACGCGGCGGCACGTGCCGTTATCTGACAACCGAGAACCCCGAGAAATTCACCGACTTGGCGCGACTGTTCCTTAACACGGATGTCGACGTCAAACATATCGATTTATAACATAAAGCACCATGAGACTAACCGGACGCCGCCAGAGCGGCAATATCGATGACCGACGCGGACGATCGTCGGCGGGCTTGAAAGTTGGCGGCGGAATAGGAGCCGTCATCGTAGCCGCTATCATTGCGTGGATTTCAGGCGGAAATCCATTGGATGTCGTTATGCAAAATGCCGGTCAGTTGATTGGGGGCGGCAGCTCAACGTCGCAGACCTACACTCCGACGGCCGAGGACGAGGAGCTCGCAACGTTTGTCTCGACGATTCTTGCCGGAACGGAGGATATCTGGACGGAGCAGTTCCGTGCTATCGGCCGAGAATATGAGCCCCCGACGCTCGTGATGTTTACCGACGCGGTTCAGACGGGATGCGGCGGCGCTACGTCGCAGGTCGGCCCGTTCTATTGTTCAGCCGATAAATGCGTCTATATCGACCTGTCGTTTCTACGCGATATGCGGCAGACTTTGGGCGCCGGAGGCGATTTCGCCTACGCATACGTCATAGCACATGAGGTCGGTCACGCCGTGCAGGACCAGCTTGGCATCCTCGACCAAGCCCACGCTCAGATGAGCCGCCTCAGCGAGGAGGAGGCTAACAAAATCAGCGTACGATTAGAGCTGCAGGCCGACTACCTGGCCGGAGTTTGGGCTGCAAACGACAACCGTGAGTACAACTCGCTCGAAGAGGGCGATATCGAGGAGGCTCTCGACGCAGCCTTGAAGATTGGCGACGACTATCTGCAGTGCAAAGCTCAGGGATATGTCGTCCCCGAATCGTTCAACCACGGCACGAGCGAGCAGCGTTCGCGTTGGCTCCACAAGGGATTGACCTCAGGAAATCTGACCGACGGCGACACATTCTCCGTCCCATACTCGCAGTTGTAATCTCTACCCTACGAGGCTCTCAACTGCCTCGCGGAGCGATTCGTTCATCAATGTCCGGAATTCAGCGCTATAGAACCGGTCGGTGCGTATGTCGTCGACCGCTTTTTCTATGCGCGGCAGGAATTGCGCGAGGACTCCGCCAAGGTCGGCTGCCCTGACGGTCTCCTGCATCAGCTTTGCGAGTGCACGTGCGGTCGAATCCTTTATCCAATTCTCGGAGCCTACGGTGCAGAAGCGTTCTACCGTGTAGGTCATTATCTCGCACGCCGGCTCGGCACCGGGATTGAGCGACGTGATGTCGCGGATAAAGCGGCGCACGCGCGTGATGCGCGGACGTGCACGCCCGCGACTCACTCGGCCGGCCTCGCGGTCGATGGCCGCACGCGCTTTGCGGAGCTTGGCGTCGATGTCGGGCTGGATGAAAAAGTCGAGATATTCTTTCGCCTCCTTGCGAGCCTCGTAGAGTTCGATAATCAGTTGCTCTATGTCGGCACGTTCCATCAGCGCGAGCTGTTTCTTCAATGATGTTTTTGACATTGTTGACAAAAAACGAGTTACAAACGCTAAAAGATTGAGGCTGTGTCATAACGTTCGGGTTTTGACACAGCCTCTTATCTATAAAATCTCTAACTACGGTTTTATAACGCGCCGCATGTTAGTTTTGTTCTGAGTCGACTGCAGGTTTTAACCATTTATCGAGCCAGCGGAAGAAAACACGCTGCCACATAACGCCGTTCTGGGGCTTGAGAATCCAGTGGTTTTCGTCGGGGAAGATGAGCATCTCGGCGGGAATGCCGCGAAGTTTGGCGGCGTTGAACGCCATCATGCCCTGCGATGCAAGGATGCGGAAGTCGTATTCGCCGTGGGTGACGAGGATAGGCGTATCCCATTTGTCGACAAAGCGGTGGGGCGAGTTGGCAAACGAGCGCTGAGCGTCGGCGTTGGTTTTGTCCCAGAACGGGCCGCCGAGGTCCCAGTTGGCAAACCACATCTCTTCGGTTTCGAGATACTGCGCGTCGGTGTTGAAGATTCCGGCGTGGGCGATGAACGCTGCAAAACGTCCGTCGTGGTTGCCGGCGAGCCAGTAGACGGAGAAGCCGCCGTAGCTTGCGCCGACAGCGCCGATATGGTCGGCGTCAACGTATGCCTCGCGCTTCATGTCGTCGACAGCGCTCAGATAGTCTTTCATGTTCTGGCCACCGTAGTCGCGCGAAATCTGTTCGTTCCATTCGGTGCCGAATCCGGGAAGTCCGCGGCGGTTGGGGCAGATGACGATGTAGCCGTTAGCGGCCATCAGCGCAACATTCCAGCGGTAGCTGAAGAACTGGCTTACGGCCGACTGCGGGCCGCCCTGGCAGTAGAGCAGTGCGGGATATTTCTTGGCGGGGTCGAAGTGAGGCGGATAGACAACCCATGTTGTCATCTGTTTGCCGTCGGTAGTCGGAACCATGCGTTTCTCAACCGTGGGCATATCGATGGCGGCAAGGATCTCGGTGTTGACGTTGGTGAGCTGCTTGGCTTCGCTGTTCTTCACGGCGAAAATCTCGTCGGGGGCAGTCATTGAGTGGCGCTTGGTAATCACGGTGCCGTCGGCCAGCGGAGCGAGCGTGTTGAAGTCGGCAACCTCTTCGATTACGGTGTTGATGGCTTTGTCGGCCAAGCGTACGTTGAACATCGGGATTACGCCGCCTTTGGGAGCTGTGAAGTAGATTGACTGGCAGTCGGGAGCCCACGCGATAGCGTCGACAGTGTAGTCCCAGTCGCTCGTCAGGTCGGTTTTCTCGCCGGTTGCGGTGTCCATGATGAATATGCGGTTTTTGTCCGATTCATATCCGTCGCGCTCCATGCTCAGCCAAGCCACATACTTGCCGTCGGGCGAGTAGATGGGGTTGGTGTCGTAGCCCATCATCCCTTCGGTCAGGTTTTTGGTCGACCCGTCGGCAAGATTGTAGAGGTAGAGGTCGGAGTTGGTCGAGAGAGCATATTCCATACCGGTTTTCTTGCGCGAAACGTAGATGAGCTGCTGCGAGTCGGGCGCCCAGGCAAACGATTCGATGCCGCCGAACGGTTTCATCGGGGCTTCGTAGGGCTCGTCGGACATGATGTCGGTAGCCTCGCCAACCTTATTGCCGTCGAATTCGGCAACGAGCGGATGAGGAATCTCCGTAACCCATTCGTCCCAATGCTTATAGTTGAGGTCGTCGATGAGGCGTCCGGTAGCTTTGGGGAGGTCGGGATAGATGTCGGCTGCAGTGCGGGCGTATTTTACGTTGCCGATCATCACTACGTGTTTCTCGTCGGGCGAGAAGAGGAAGCCGTTGATGCCTGATTCGACGTTCGACGCTACTTTGCGGTCAGAACCGTCGGTGTTCATGACCCAGAGCTGCATCTTGCCGTCGGAGTGCGACATGAAGGCGATGCGCTTGCCGCCGTCGATCCAAACGGCACCGCTCTCAGAGTTGGGTGTGCGGGTGATTCGTTGGTTGTCGGTTCCGTCGACGTTCATCACGTAGAGGTCGAGGTTGCTCTTGTTCTGCTCTACGCTTTCATAGCTTACGCCGTAGAGGAGCTTCGTGCCATCGGGAGAAACCACGGGCGCACCGACGCGTCCGAAAGCCTCCATGACGTCGATCGTGTAGTTGCGGTCGGCGGGTTTGTAGCCGGTCTTGTCGATAACGTCGGTCGATTCTTGGTTTGTCTGCGTTGTGCAGGCTCCGGTAAGGAGTGTTGCGGTCATTGCGACAATGATTGATTTGTTCATTTAGGTTTACGTTTTTTGTTATGAATGTTTCTGTCGGCAGGCTTTTGGCGGTCGCGTCCCGAGGCGTAGAGCAGCGCGCTGAGATCGGGGCGATGTATTCGCTGCAGAGCGCGGGTGATTTCGCGACGCCGCTCGGGGTCATACCAGAAGAAAAACTGCCGCTGGGCGAGTTTCTCCTCTTTGGTGTGGGCGCAGTAGATTTTATTGCCGGTGTAGGGATGGACGCCTGAGTAGTAGATTTCCGTGGCTACGGTCATCGGCGTGGGCGTGAAGTCCTGAACCTGTTCGAGATGAAAATCCATCTGCTTGGTCTCTACGGCCAAAAGCGCCATATCCTCTTCGGTGCATCCCGGGTGGGATGAGATGAAATATGGGATAATCTGCTGGTTCAGTCCGTTTTTGCGGTTGACGTTGTCGAATAGCGTCTTGAACTTGTGGAACTGCGAGAATGAGGGTTTGCGCATCACTTCGAGCACGCGGTCGCAGGTGTGCTCCGGAGCAACTTTCAGTCGCCCGGAAACATGGCGTGCAATCAGCTCTTCGTTGTAGCGGCGGTTGGCTGCGTCGACCTCGGCGTTGCCCGTCGGGTGCATCGAGAGGTCGTAGCGCACACCGCTGCCTATGAACGATTTCTTCACTCCGGGGAGCGAATCGACCGCGCGGTAGATTTCGAGCAATGGGCGGTGGTCGGTGTTGAGATTAGGGCACGGCTTGGGGTGGAGGCACGACGGACGAAAGCATTTCTCGCACGCTTTCAGATTTTTGCCGTGCATGGCGTACATGTTGGCCGAGGGCCCGCCGAGGTCGCTGATGTAGCCTTTGAAGTCGTGCATTTGAGTGACGGCCCGCGCTTCGCGAAGAATCGACTCTTTGCTGCGCGAGGCTATGAATTTGCCCTGATGGGCTGAGATTGTGCAGAATGCACATCCGCCAAAGCAGCCGCGATGAAGATTTACCGAGTGGCGAATCATCTCGTACGCTGGAATCGTTTTGCCTTTGTAGCGCGGGTGGGGCAGGCGAGTGTAGGGGCGGTCGAACGATGCGTCAATCTCAGCCGTGGTCATCGGCGGGTGCATCGGGTTGACCTTGATGACTTGCTCGCCGCTGCGTTGCCAGAGGGTTGCGCCGTGCATGGCGTTGCTCTGCTCCTCGATGTGGCGGAAGTTGGCCGACTGGAGACGCCGGTCGGCAAGGCATTCTTCGTAGGACGACAGGATGATATTCTCGCTGTCGGCCGCGGGAATCGTCGATGCGGGCAGACGGACGGCTGTCTGCCGCAGGTCGGTCAGCTCGGCCACGGTTTTCCCGGTCTCGAGAGCCCGGGCAATCTCCACGATTGTTTTCTCGCCCATGCCGTAGGAGAGAATGTCGGCCGGCGCATCCAGCAGAATCGAGGGGCGCAGGCGGTCCTCCCAGTAGTCGTAGTGCGAGAGCCGCCTGAGCGATGCTTCGATGCCGCCGATAACTATTGGCGTCGAGGGGTAAAGCTCGCGGAGTATTTTCGAGTAGACTATGGTGGGGTAGTCGGGGCGTGCGCCGTGGCGTCCGCCGGGGGTATAGGCGTCGTCGCTTCTGCGGCGGCGGGCTGCCGTGTAGTGGTTGACCATCGAGTCCATCGCTCCGGCCGACACTCCGAAAAATAGCCTCGGCGCACCGAATTTGCGGAAGTTGCGCAGGTCGTCCTGCCAGTTGGGCTGCGGCACGATTGCTACCCTGTAGCCGGCAGCCTGGAGCACACGGCCAATCACGGCTGCTCCAAACGAGGGATGGTCAACGTAGGCGTCGCCGCTGAAGAGCACCACGTCGACCGCGTCCCAGCCGAGGAGTTTCATCTCCTTGACGGTCGTGGGCAGATAGAGTGTCGTGTCGAAGCGCGGGTCAATCATTGCTTTCTTCGGGGAATTTCTCAGCCATCAGCTGCTCCATCTTGATAACCTCATCGCGCAGGCGGGCAGCCTCCATAAACTCCATTTTCTTGGCGGCCTCGACCATCTCCATGCGCCGGCGCGTGATAGAGCGTTCGAGCTCCGTGCGCGACATGAACGGGATGACGGGGTCGGCGGCGATGTCGACCGTCGGGGTGTATTCGCTCTCGTAGGGGACGGCTGCCGCTGAGTCGTGCTTCGATTTCTTCGGAGCGTTCGGTCGGCGAGCGGGTGTTGTGTTTTCGTCGATATCCTTGTCGAGGCCGATGATGCGGTTGCGGGCTTTGACGATGGCTTGTGGCGTGATGCCGTGCTCCTCGTTGTAGGCGAGCTGTATTGAGCGGCGGCGTTCGGTTTCGTCGATGGTCTGGCGCATGCTGTCGGTGATTTTGTCGGCATACATTATCACCATGCCTCCCAGGTTGCGCGCGGCGCGGCCAACGGTCTGAGTCAGCGAGCGGTGAGAGCGGAGGAATCCTTCCTTGTCGGCATCAAGAATCGCCACGAGCGACACCTCCGGAAGGTCAAGGCCCTCGCGCAGCAGGTTGACGCCGATAAGCACGTCGTAGACGCCGGCGCGGAGGTCGTCGAGAATGCGGATGCGGTCGAGCGTGTCGACATCGCTATGTATATATGCGGCGTTAATCTGCAGCTTGCAGAGGTAGTCGTTGAGCTCTTCGGCCATGCGCTTGGTGAGGGTTGTGACGAGCACGCGTTCGTCGCGCTCCACTCGCAGCTGAATCTCCTCCATCAGGTCGTCGATCTGGTTCAACGACGGACGCACCTCAATCAGCGGGTCGAGCAACCCCGTCGGGCGGATTATCTGCTCCACGACGACGCCCTCGGAGCGTTGCAGCTCGTAGTCGGCGGGAGTTGCGCTGACAAATATCGTCTGATGCGTCATATTCTCAAACTCTTCGAACTTCAGCGGGCGATTGTCGAGAGCGGCGGGCAGGCGGAATCCATACTCAACGAGATTCATCTTTCGCGAAAGGTCGCCGCCATACATCGCGCGAATCTGCGGAACCGTCACGTGGCTTTCGTCGATGATTGTCAGGAAGTTGTCGGGGAAGTAGTCGAGCAGACAGAAGGGACGCATGCCCGGCTGACGGCCGTCGAAGTAGCGGCTGTAGTTCTCAATGCCCGAGCAATGGCCAACTTCGCGCATCATCTCCATGTCGTAGGTGACGCGCTCGTGGAGGCGCTTGGCTTCGAGCTCGCGGGCCTCGCGATAGAAAAAGCTCTCCTGCTCGTCGAGGTCAACGGCTATCTGCGCGATGCCTTTGGCCATGCGCTGCGGCGAGGTGACGAAGATGTTGGCGGGGAAGATTTTTATCGAGTCGTGCTGCCCGAGAACCACATTGTCGTGGGGATAGTAGGTGGCTACCGACTCGATTTCGTCGCCCCAGAACGTCACGCGCACAACTATCTCCTCGTAGGCGAGGTAGATGTCGACCGTGTCGCCCTTTACGCGGAAATTACCGCGGCCGAGTTCCAGCTCGTTGCGGCTGTAGAGGGCGCCGACGAGCTCGCGGAGAAAGGCATTGCGGCTGATTTTGCGCCCGCGGAAAACGTGGATAACGTTGCTGTTGAAATCCTCGGGGTTGCCCATGCCGTAGATGCACGACACGGAGCTGACCACAATCACATCGTTGCGTCCCGACAGCAGTGCCGACGTCGTTGCGAGGCGCAATTTGTCGATCTCGTCGTTGATCATCAAATCCTTCTCGATATATTTGTCGACCGACGGGATATATGCTTCGGGTTGGTAGTAGTCGTAGTACGAAACGAAATACTCTACGGCATTCTCCGGGAAAAAGTTTTTGAACTCTCCGTAGAGCTGGGCGGCAAGCGTCTTGTTGTGGCTCAATATCAGCGTCGGACGGTTCACGCGCGCGATGACGTTGGCCATCGTGAACGTCTTGCCCGAGCCGGTAACGCCCAGAAGCGTCTGAGCGTCGACACCCGAGTTTAATCCATCAACGAGCTGCTGAATTGCCTGAGGCTGGTCGCCCGTAGGCTTATATTGCGACGAAAGCTTAAAATCCATTCTGCAAAGTTACGCAAAAAACCCGAGATAACCAAGATGCCGATTCGAGGGGAGGAGATATAAAAAAAGAGCCGGGGCAGCTGGGCCTCGGCTCGATTCTTTGGCGCAGCCTACCGCGCCCGAACTGCAGCCTCCAGCCAATGACAGACGAAGAGTTCTGCAGAGTACAATGAATCGAATGAACTCGGGGCTGGGAAACGCACTTTTTGCCGGAGAAGTGGTTGCCATGCGCGACGAGTTTGGTCGGTCGG
>CAYNSG010000007.1:0-25319 GCA_964399885.1 uncultured Bacteroides sp. | reverse complement strand
TTGTTTTATCAACGGTGAGCGACCGGTCGAAACGTTGCTCTACACCAAACATAAAACATATAATCAGATGGAACTTACAGATATTCATTTTCCTCAAGACATCAAGCACTTAACCGTTGATGAGTTGACAGAACTTTGCGGCAAAATCCGCGCAACTCTTTTGGAAAAACTTTCGCGCCACGGCGGACATATCGGACCCAACCTCGGAATGGTTGAGGCTACAGTCGCCCTCCATTATGTTTTCGACGCACCTACCGACAAGATTGTTTTCGACGTTTCGCACCAGACCTACGTCCATAAGATGCTGACCGGCCGAATGGAAGCATTCACCGATCCGGCTCACTACGGTGATGTTACCGGGTTCACCAATCCCGCCGAAAGTCCCTACGACCTGTTCACTATCGGCCACACATCGACTGCCGTCAGCCTTGCGGGCGGTCTTGCAAAAGCACGTGATATCCGGGGGATAACGAGAACGTGATAGCCGTGGTTGGCGACGGAGCGCTCAGCGGCGGTGAAGCATTCGAGGGATTAGACTTCGGAGCAACGCTCGACAGTAATTTCATTGTAGTCGTCAACGACAACGACATGTCGATTGCCGAGAATCATGGCGGCATCTATGAAAATCTTCGTGAGCTGCGCGAAACCGACGGACAAGCCGAAAACAATTATTTCAAAAACCTCGGCTACGACTATCGTTTCGTCGCTTATGGCAACGACGTAGCCTCGCTTGTCGACGCTTTTCGAGCCGTGAAAGATAGCCGTTACCCGGTTGTTGTGCATATCGCGACGCAGAAAGGAAAAGGATTCGCACCCGCCGAAGCCGACCGCGAAAAATTCCATTTCGGGGGTCCGTTCGATATCTCTGACGGCGAGCCGCTTAGCGTCAATCCCGCCCCCGACTATGGCGACATCACGGCGACTCACCTACTTGAGGCTATGGGCAAAGATTCAACTGTTGTTGCCATCACAGCCGGAACGCCCGGAACTATCGGCTTCACTCCCGAACGCCGTCGCATAGCCGGCAAACAATTCGTCGATGTCGGCATTGCCGAGCAAGAGGCAGTTGCATTGGCCTCCGGACTCGCTAAAGGCGGCGCAAAACCGTTCTTCGGAGTAGTCAGCTCATTTCTTCAGCGAGCCTACGACCAACTCACGCAGGATGTGTCGATTAATATAACACCGGTCACAATCGGCATCTACTATGGCTCGATGTACGGCATGACCGATGTGACCCATCTCGGCTGGTTTGACATAGCCCTCGTCAGCAATATCCCGGGGTTTGTCTACCTCGCTCCGACCTGCAAGGAAGAGTATCTGGCAATGCTCGACTGGTCGTTGAATCAGACTGACCATCCCGTTGCTATCCGCATACCGGGCCGAGTTGTTACAACCGGACGAGAGTTCCCGACAGATTACTCCGACTTGAATAAATACGTAGTGACTCGCGCCGGAAGCGATGTGGCAATCATTGCAGCCGGATCGTTCTATCAGTTAGGCGAACAGGTTGTTGAGAAATTAGTTGCGCAGGGGCAGAATCCGACCCTCATAAATCCTCGTTATCTGAGCGGGCTCGACACAGACCTTCTTGAAAGCCTGAAAGATCGTCATCGTCTCGTTGTCACTCTCGAGGATGGCATTCTCGACGGCGGCTTTGGCGAGAAAATCGCACGCTTCTACGGCACATCGCCGATGGAAGTCGAATGCTACGGAATGCGTAAAGAGTTTGCCGACCGCTACGACTATAAGGAGATGGCGCGAGCCAATCGTCTCGACCCCGACATAATCACAACAGACATCATGAGCTTGCTTTGCAAGTAGTTATAAGACAGACTCTAAGACCAAGCGCACTATAGCAGCCAATATAACCGTCGCGACCTCAACGCGGCGGTTTATTGTTATGGCGCGGCGGCAATCGGCCGACGTCAGCTCGCGTGGGCAATCGCCTATATAAGGCTTGTAGACAGCCTCGCCGAAATAATCGTGGGTGCCACCAAAGCGACATTTTAATATCCCGGCAAGAGCGGCCTCGGGATATCCGGAATTAGGGCTGGCATGACAGCGGCCATAGCGTCGGATGCTCCTCCATGCGTTTTGCGACATAGAAGTCAAAGCCATCAGAGCGGCGGTCAGTCGTGCAGGAATCCAGTTGGCGATGTCGTCGATATGAGCTGCCCAACAGCCGAATTCGCGATAACGTGCCGTGCGATAGCCTATCATTGAGTCCATCGTGTTAATCATCTTATAGGCAAGCATCCCCGGCACTCCGAGCAGAGCATACCAGAAAAGCGGCGCGACAACGCCGTCGCTGAGATTCTCGGCCAAGGTTTCTAGTGCTGCCGTGCGGATTTCGCCGTCGGAGAGCGAAGCGGTGTCGCGGCCAACGATACGCCCTACTTGTCGGCGTCCCTCGTCGAGACTGCGGTCGGCTGCGGCAAACACTTTGCGGACTTCGCGTATGAGTGTCGTTCCGGCGAGACAGTAGAAAATCAATATCGATTCAACTGCAACGTGTGCCCAGCTCCACGACTCGAGTAGATGAAGCAAAAGCAAAGCGACGGCAAAAGTTGCGGCTATCAGCCCCACTGCCATCACCGCGCCTTTAGCCATCCTGCGGTTTCCGCGGTTCAGCCGTTTCTCGCAGGCCGAGATTATTTTGCCCATGCCGACAATCGGATGAGGCAAACGTTGCGGGTCGCCAAAAATCAAGTCGGCAATCCAACCAAGCCCAAGCGGAAGAACCCTTATTAGATTAACCATTTCCTTATTGCTTCTAACAGTAAATCATTCTCTTCCGGTCGCTGCACGGCGATTCGGAAATGACGTGGCGACAAGCCGTGGAAATTCGAGGCATCGCGAATCAGAATGCCATAATTGTCTACTAACCATTGCTTGAGTTCCGAAGCTTCGTCTCGGGGCAATTCGCAGAGTAAGAAGTTGGTCTGCGAATCCCCCACCGAGATTCCCATATCGTTCAGCGCATCGCCTAGGCGCTTTGCCTCCGCAAACAACAAGTCGACGTCGATTCGATAATGTTCTCGATTTTCAAACAACCATTCAACTGCTTTTCGCTCCAAGCCTCCGACAGCCCATGGCCGACGAAGCCGTTTCACCCGACTAACAATCGCCGGATTGGCAATAATATAGCCAAGACGAAGCCCGGGCACCGCAAAACTTTTCGTCAGCGACTTTATCATAATGCCATTCGCCGAGTTGACGAACATTTGCGGACTGCATTGAGGCGCCGAGGAATAACCCGCATAGGACGCGTCCATTATGACTAATCGTTTCAAATCGGATAGCAGATACTCAACATCTTCAACCGTGGCGACTTCGCCGGTAGGATTATTCGGATTGCATAGCCAGACAATGTCGGTGCTATCAATATCTGACAATGATCCGAAGCTGATTGAGTGCTCATATTGTCGACAGGCATCCTCATATTCACTGAATGTCGGCGACACGATATGGCTGCGGACGCCTCTAAAAAGTTCGGCAAGCAGATAGATAGCGTCGGTTGCGCCGGCTGTCAACATTACCGAATCGGGAGAAACCCCATGATATTCAGCGATTATAGTTTCTACATCATCAGGCGTCGGCGACGGATAATTGGCCACGGCTGCCACTTGTTGTCCCAGCCATCGGCAAAGATCCGAATGGTCGAACCCCTGGAAAATATTCGAGCTGAAATTATGTTTTATGCCGTCGTAGCGGTAAATATCATCTCCGTGTCCTTCAAACATTTTCGGTCATAATTTCATAGAGTTTCTTCATATCCAGGCTGTCGCGCAGATGCGAAGCCAGGAGGTCGAACTGTTGCTGCTTGAAGCTATCCGTATCGATCGGCTCAATCGGCTGTTTTGAGAACCGGCTCAAGAGCGATTCTATCACTACCGGGTTATCGAGAATCCCGTGCATATACGTCCCGAAACAGTTGTCGTTCAATAGATATCCGTCGTTGATGCCATCAGTGCCGAAGCATACCGGCGACTCAGCATCTACGGCTTCAGTTTTGCCGACATGAATCTCGTAACCATCGCATATCTCCAGCTTGTCGCGGAATCGGAACTGACGTCTTACGGTTCGTTTATCGCCTGTCAGAATGGTTTTTACCGGAAGAATACCCAGCCCGGCGACCGTTGCACGGCGCCCCTCGACGCCATCAGGGTCAGCAATTTCGAGACCCATCATCTGATAGCCGCCGCAGATGCCAACCACCGTTTTGCCTTCGCGCACGGCGTGCAGAACAGCTTGCGCCGCGCCATTTTGCCGCATGGCGTCAAGGTCGGCTATTGTCGATTTGCTTCCGGGCAGTATCACAATATCCGAAGCCTCAATTTCTTTGGGGGTTGTGGTGTAAAAGAGATTGAGATTCGGCTGACGTTCAAGCACTGAGAAATCCGTAAAGTTGGAGATGTGAGGGTGCAGGACGACGGCTACGTTGATTTTCCCGTCGGTCGACGAATGCTGTTTGCTGCCAAGAGCGACGCTATCTTCCTCATCGATATGCACATCGCGAAAATAGGGCACAACGCCGAGTACCGGAACGCCACAGATTTTCTCCAATATCCGGCGTCCATCTTCAAACAGCCGCATATCGCCGCGGAATTTATTGACAATAATGCCTTTAATTCGCTTGCGATCGTCGGGCGTCTGCAACGCTATCGAGCCATAAGCTGAAGCGAACACTCCCCCTCGGTCGATGTCGGCTACAAGAATCACAGCCGCATCGGCATGTCGCGCCATTGGCATATTGACAAGATCGGTGTCGGCTAAATTCAACTCCGAAATGCTCCCGGCGCCTTCCATCACTATCGGGTTATATTGCTCGGAAAGCCGGTCGAAAGCTTGGCAAACAGCTTCGCGAAGCTCTTCGCGTCCGGCTTTGCGGAAATAATCGTAGGCATCGCGGTTGCCAATAGGGCGGCCGTTCAGCACCACTTGCGAGGTTCTGTCGCCCGATGGTTTCAGCAGCAACGGATTCATATCCGCGCTGCAGTCAACTCCCGCAGCCTCGGCTTGCACCGCCTGGGCGCGCCCGATTTCCAGTCCGTCGGGCGTAACAAAGGAATTCAAAGCCATATTCTGCGCCTTAAACGGTGCAGGATGATAGCCGTCTTGAAGGAAAATCCGGCACAAGCCGGTGGCAATAACGCTCTTGCCTACATCGCTGCCTGTCCCGGCCAGCATTATTGGGCGCAAATATTTCTTCACCTCAATCTCCTTCTTCATCTCCTTCTCCATCCGAATTGACGCCAAAGTTCCTCACTGCGGTCGCTCGATTGGAGTCCGTAGCGAGCCATTATAAAAAGTAGATCCGACAGACGGTTGACATAACGAAGAATCCACTCGTCGACCGAATCGCTATCGTTCAGCGCCCAAAGAGAGCGTTCGGCTCGGCGCGCAACCGCCCTCGCCTGCTGCAAAAAAGCAGCCGCCGGAGTCCCGCCTGGCAAAATAAAATATCCCGTGTCGGCAGTCTGAGCTAAATAATCGTCGATCGATTTTTCCATCGAGACTATTGTCTCGTTGCCCGTCTCAGCGACTTTACGTTTCGACGAGGGCATAGCGACGAATCCCATTATCTCCATCAGCTGCTCTTGCACGCCGTGAAGCGTCGTTTGCATCTGCTCGTCGCTGATAAACGCGCGAGCCACGCCTATCGCCGAATTAAGCTCGTCAAGGTCGCCATTGGCGGCGATTCTGACATCGGTTTTCTTTACTCTTTCGCCGCCGGCAATAGCTGTTGTGCCGCGGTCGCCCGTGCGAGTGTAAATCTTGCTCATTCAAACAAACTGATTATATCGGTTTCAGGCCAGTAGAAATGAGTGTAACCAGCCACGACGTTCCCCTGTCGGAACAACTTCGTAGCGACCTCATTTCCTCGGGCATTTCTTTGCAGTGCAATATTCCTTATCTTGCTGTCGTCGACCAATCGCGAATAGTGGAACTCATGGCCGCGAAATTCGCCTTTGGGAGTTTCTATCGTGCGATAGCCGAGGGTCAATCGTGAATTATTCATTGTGCACGACGTCGGCAACACACGGCACATTTCAGCGCCGTCGATATCCTGCGTGAGATAAATCATTCCGCCACATTCGGCGAAAATTCGTCCGCCGTCGGCAGCAAAACGTGCCACGCTCCGGCGCATATCGATATTAGCCGCAAGCTGCTGCGCATATAGCTCCGGATATCCCCCCGGGAGATAAAGCATTGTGGTAAGGGGCGGAATCTTTTCGTCGCGCAGTGGCGAGAAAAACATCAGCCTTGCGCCGCGCCGCTCAAAACTTTTCAAATTTGCAGAGTAGATAAATGAGAACGCCTCATCAGAGGCAACGCTTATCACCTCGCCATCCAAACGACTTAAATCAACATCATATCGACTTGGAGCAGGAGCCGGCATCATTGTTAGCTCCAACAGCCGCTCGATATTAACCGTCTGCTCCACAGCGTCGACCGCCGCTTCGATAAATTGCTGCATCATAGCCTCGTCGCCGATCTGCAACCCGAGATGCCGCGACGGCATCGTCAGGTTCTCGTTGCGCTTTATGTAGCCGAGCGATTCTACGCCGGCATCTTTGCAGGCCTCGGCAAGAAATGAATAGTGCGACTCCGAGGCTACGCGATTGAAAACAACTCCAACGATTCTCACTCCTTCGCGGAAATTGCTGAACCCGGCAATTGTAGCCGCAACCGAATAGGCCGTCGAAGCAGCGTTAACCACCAGAATCACCGGCAACCGCAATCGCTCGGCAATCTCGCCCGAGCTGCCATGCCATCGCTCGTAACCATCGAACAGCCCCATGACGCCCTCTACAATAGCGCAATCTTTACCGGATGCGCCGGCAGAGTATTCTGCCGCCAACAGCGACTCTGATCCCATGAAAAGATCGAGGTTGACCGATTCGTTGCCACAGGCAAGTGCATGAAACCGGGTGTCGAGATAGTCCGGGCCGCACTTGAATGCAGCCACATCCCAACCCCTACGACAAAGCGCGCGCAGAAGTCCGAGCGTCAGTGTCGTTTTGCCGCAGCCCGAGGAAGCGGCGCCTATCAGAAACTGTGGAAACATACGCGAAATTACACATAATATTTGTAAATTTGCAAAATCAAGCGAACAATCATGAGTAAAATAACCGTCATAGGCATCGGTCCCGGAAATCGGGAGTCAATCACGGCTGAAGCTGTTGCCGCTATTGAAGAAGCCGATGTCATTGTCAGCTATAAATATTACACAGAATTTATAACCCATCTGCTCAGCCCGCGGCAGCAGGTCATTGCAACCGGTATGAAGCAGGAGGTGGCGCGTGCTGAGGCCGCATTTGTCGAAGCCGAGAAGGGAGCCAATGTTGCCGTGGTCAGCTCCGGTGATTCCGGCATCTACGGGATGGCGCCTCTTATCTTCGAGATGAAGCGTCGGCGGAAAAGCGATGTTGAAATCGCCGTGGTTCCGGGCATCAGCGCATTCCAAAAGGCGGCGTCGCTCCTGGGTGCCCCGATGGGCCACGACTTCTGCGTCATCTCCCTGAGCGACCTCATGACCCCCTGGAGCCTTATCGAACGGAGAATCCGTGCCGCCGCCGAGGCCGATTTCATCACCGCCGTCTACAACCCGCGAAGCCATGGGCGTTATTGGCAGCTGAATCGCCTGCAAGAGATATTCCTTGAAAGTCGCGACGGCTCTACTCCCGTAGGGTTCGTTCGCCAGGCGGGACGCGATGAGCAAACCGTGACAATCACATCGCTGTCGGAATTCAACCCCGACGATATCGATATGTTCACGATCATAGTTATCGGCAACTCCCAAACCTATATCGCCGACGGTAAGATGATTACGCCGCGAGGATATTATCGCGATTCAGCTTCCGGCAACAAAATTGGCCAAGCGATTATGATGGAGAGCTTCCGCACGATTGACCGCGAGCTCAATCGCCCCGACCTTCCGCTTTACGTGAAATGGCCTTTGCACCACGCAATTCACACAACTGCCGACTTCGGCATGGCTTCGATTTTGAAAGTCGACAACGACGCCCCGCGCAGCATCTACGAGCGACTTGCATCCGGCCAAGTCAAAACAATTGTGACCGACGTTACCATGGTCGCCTCGGGCATCCGCAAAGGAGCTCTGGAACGCCTTGGCCTGCAAGTGGTTTGTTGCTTGAATGATGAACGCGCTGCCCAAATGGCCACAGAAAAGGGAATCACCCGCTCGCAAGCCGGAATCCGCTTGGCTGTGAAGGAGTATCCCGATGCTCTTTACGCATTTGGCAATGCGCCGACGGCTTTGCTTGAGCTTTGCTCGCTCGTGCGCCGCGGCGAAGCTAACCCCTGCGGCATTGTCGCTGCGCCGGTTGGTTTCGTTCATGTCTGCGAAAGTAAGCACGCCGTGAAAACCTTGCGCGACATTCCAAAAATAATCGTCGATGGCCGAAAAGGCGGAAGTAATCTCGCCGCAACGCTCGTCAACTCCATCCTCTGCTGGCCCGACGCCAAGCAGCTCAAACCCGGAAGAGATGTCTGAACAACAGTTCACATTGATTGGCGTTTCCGATAGCCGACAGCCGGTTCTGTTGCCTGAAGCTGCGGCGGCTATAGCGTCGACAAAACTGTTCGCCGGAGGCAAACGTCATCGGGATATTATGCAGCCTTATCTCCCCGACGGCAGCGAATGGATTGAGATTACAGTCCCTCTTGACGCAACGCTCCAACGTCTGCGTCAAGAGCCAAAGGCTGTCATTTTTGCTTCGGGCGACCCGCTTTTCTATGGATTTGCCAACACGCTGATGCGCGAAATTCCCGAGGCGGAGTTAACCATCATCCCATGGTTTAACTCTCTGCAGATGCTCGCCCACAAATCTTTGACTGCATATCACTCAATGACGTGTGTCTCACTCACCGGACGCCCCTGGAAAGAGTTTGACAATGCGCTGATAGAATGCCGCCCGCTGATTGGAGTGCTCACCGACCGGAAGAAAACGCCCGCCGAGATTGCCCGACGCATGATTGAATTCGGCTATTCCGACTATGAGGCAATCGTAGGCCATAACCTCGGTAATGACGACGATGAAGAGATAAGAACATTTTTACTTCAAGAGTTGACTACAGCCGATATTCCCGCTCCGAATTGCATGATTCTAAGAGCCAAAGCTCAACGCAACCGCCGGTTAGGAATTGACGAGCATCTTTTCAAATCTTTGCCCGGTCGACCCAACATGATTACCAAAATGCCTTATCGACTGACGGCTCTCGCAATGCTCAACCTCCACCGAGCCATGACCTTCTGGGATGTAGGATGTTGCACCGGGTCGGTCAGCATTGAGGCGCGATTGAGTTTTCCTCATCTCGATATAGTTTCGTTTGAGATTCGCCCCGAATGCGAGGCTATCGTCAACGACAACGCCAAACGATTCGGTGCGCCGGGATTAAATCTGATTATCGGCGATTTTATGGCGGTCGATCTCTCACGTCTCTCACCGCCCGATGCAGTGTTTATCGGTGGTCATGGCGGGAGATTGGAAGAGATAATCCGCCGACTGAGCGCGGTTCTTCTCCCCGGCGGGTGCATCGTTTTCAATTCGGTTAGCGAGGCTTCTTGCGAAACATTTATTAAATCAAGCCGTGACTGCGGGCTGACCGTCGATTGCCAACATCGGTTAGCTCTCGACAGCTATAACCCAATCACTATAATAAGGGCTACAAAATGAGTAATTTCATCATAACGACATCTTTAGCATCATCCGACATTGCCGCCAAGATATCTGCTGCTTTCAATAATTGCAAAACCATTGGCGTGAAGGAGTTTGACGAGGAGATTTTTAAGCGAGCTGAAGCGCTGATATTCATAGGCGCTATGGGGATATGCGTCCGCACAATCGCGCCATACTTAAAGAGCAAACATACCGACCCGGCAATAATTTGCGTCGACTCAACCGGCCGTTTTGCCATATCGGTAGCCTCCGGTCATGTTGGGAATGCAAACACGCTGACTAAACATATCGCGAATCTGCTTGGTTCCGAACCGGTTATCACCACTCAGAGCGATTTGACCGGCTGCTGGGCGCTCGACACACTCGGCTCGCAGAACGATTGGGCTACTGAACTTCGCAACACATCGATGAACCGAGCTATTTTCTCGCTCGTCAATGGACGGCCAACGGCTTTTGTTGCGGAATGCAACACTGAGGCCGTAAGAAGCATGAAAAGTCATATTCCGGCGAATGTGACGCTTTTCGACCGCTACGAGGATATTCCCCTCGCTGATTTCGAGCTTATTATAGCTGTAACGCCACGAATTCTCAACCCCGGCGACAAAGCTTTGGTGATGTATCATCCGCGAGTTCTAAGCTTGGGCATAGGATGCCGTAAGATGTGCCCGACAGAGGGAGTTGCCGAAGCTATCGTTTCCAAGATGCGTGCCGAAGGCTACAGTCCTAATTCGATTTGCGCAATCGCGTCGATTGAGCTGAAAAAAGATGAGCCGTTGATTCAGGCGTTGGCTTCAAAATGGCGCAAGTCGCGCATCGACATTTTCTCAGCCGACGAGCTCGAGGCCGTAAAGGTTCCCAACCCATCGTCGCGGGTTAAAGATGCCACCGGGGCTGAAAGCGTTGCCGAAGCCGCGGCCATTCTTTCGGCAAATTGCGGTCCGCTGCTGATTGAGAAACAGAAAGGAGCAACCAAGGATTCCGCTGCCAACGACTTCACTTTCGCCGTAGCTGCCGACAGCAGCACTCTTGCCGGCGGGCATATAGAAATCGTGGGGGCAGGTCCGGGCGACCCCGAGCTCATCTCAGTGCGCGGACGCCGCTATCTCGAGCAGGCCGATCTGATTCTTTATGCCGGAAGCCTTGTTCCCAAGGAGTTGACACTCTACGCCCATCCCGGTTGCGTTGTCCGCAGCTCGGCAGATATGGACCTTGAACAACAATTCCGGTTGATGAAGGAGTTCTACGACCGCGGGCAACTCGTTGTGCGGCTCCACACGGGCGACCCCTGCATCTACGGCGCCATTCAAGAGCAGATGGCTTACTTCGATCGCCATAACATGTCGTATCATATCACCCCCGGAATTTCGTCATTCCAGGCTGCCGCAGCCGAATTGCGTTCACAATTCACTATCCCCGAAAGGGTTCAGACAATCATCCTCACTCGCGGCGAGGGACGCACACCCATGCCCGAACGCGAGCAGCTCCATAAACTTGCACAATCGCAGAGTACGATGTGTATCTATCTCAGCGCGGCGGTGGTTGAGACGGTGCAAGAGGAGTTGCTCCGCGCCTATCCGCCCGAGACTCCCGTTGCGGCTTGCTACAAACTGACATGGCGCGAACAGCGAATCTACCGCGGGCAATTGAAAAATCTCGCGAAGATTGTCCGCGATAACAATCTGACGCTCACAACATTGCTCGTTGTCGGCGACGCAATCGACAATCGCCAAGGGCTATCGAAGCTCTACGACGCTTCATTCTCTCATCTTTTCCGGGAATGATTCTGATTATCGGAGGAACCACAGAGGGACGCAACGCCGCAGCCGCCGTTGATCGCGAGAACAAACCGTTCTTTTACTCTACTCGCGACGGACTGCAGACTATCGACTGCACGAACGCCATAATGCGCTCGGGAGCTATGGATGTCGACGGTTTGTCGGCGTTCATTCGCGACAAGGATATCAGTCTGATTGTCGATGCCGGGCATCCCTTCGCCGCTTCGCTCCACGACAATGTAGCTCGCGCGGGATCGTTATGTGGCATCCCGACAGTCAGATACGAGCGCCGCTACCCCAAGCTGCCGACGTCGGCCACTGTTTGCAACGACATGGCTGATGCAGTCGGGCGGCTGAAAGAGAATCCTCCGGTGCGTCTGCTTGCATTGACCGGAGTTCAAACCATCGCTTCGCTCAAACCCTATTGGACTGAACATGAAACGTTCTTCAGGATTCTCGACCGCGATATCTCGCGCAAAATAGCCGCCAAAACCGGTTTTCCGGCTGACCATATCATCTACTATTCAACCAACGAAGATGACCTCCGGATTTTTAATGAATATCTCCCCGACGCCATTATCACAAAAGAGAGCGGCGAGTCCGGGTTTTTCGCCGACAAAATCGATGCGGCCGAGGCGATTGGAGCGAAAGTGTTCGTTATCCGACGTCCGCCACTCCCCTCCTACGACGCAACCGTAACCGGTCCAATGGGTTTGCGAAGAGCCATCGAGCGATTACTACCGGATTTTTATAGTCTCAAAAGCGGACTAACCACAGGAACTTGTGCTGCCGCTGCCGCTCAAGCTGCTACTCGCCTCGCTTTCTTGGACGAAAGTCCGGCTGAAGTTGCGGTCACACTTCCCGACGGCGAAGATATTATCGTCAGAATCAGCGAATATTCAGCTGAAGGCGAAATGTTTACAGCAGTAGTCGTGAAAGAATCTGGCGACGACCCGGATGTCACCAATGGTTGCCATGTCAGAGCAACGGTTCGTCGCAAACCTAATGTCGACATAGAGATTTCCGGTGGCCGGGGAATAGGTCGCGTTACCCTTCCCGGGCTGGGACTCCCGGTCGGCTCTCCGGCTATTAACAAAGTGCCCCTCGAAATGATTCGCACTGAAATCCAAAAGATTGCCGACAGAGGCGTAGCCGCAGAGATATCAATTGACGAAGGCGAGGAGTTGGCTCTGCGCACGTTCAACCCCAAAGTGGGCGTAGTCGGGGGGATTTCTGTAATCGGAACAAAAGGGGTCGTGATGCCATTCTCAAACGAAGCTTTCATCGAATCTATCCGCCGCGAAATCTCCGTAGCTAAGGCAATGAACCTCAACCGCATTGTAATAAACTCCGGGGCAAACAGCCAAGAGACACTCAAACAACTCTATCCCGACCTTCCGCCACAGGGATTCATTCACTATGGCAACGCAATCGGCGACACGTTAGACGCTTTGCGCCAATCATTTGACGGAAGTGTTTTCAGGCCGGAAATAAGCATGGGTTTGATGATTGGCAAGGCGGCAAAACTTGCCGAGGGACATTTTAACACTCATAGTCATAATGTTGAGTTCAACCGAGACTTCCTCAGAGAAATAGCACGACAGGCAGGCTGTTCAACCGCCGGGATTGAAGCTCTTTCGTCGCTCAAACTCGCCCGCGAAATCTACACACTTCTCCCCGACGACGATTTGACAAAGCTCTCGCACGCAATCCTTTCGCTATGCCACCGTCACGCATCGCAGCGAATGGAAATGCCGCTGACAATCCATCTTATCTCCCAATCAGGCTCAGTAGTCGCTACCCTTCCCGCCTGACTCAACATCCTTTGGATATATCATGAAACAGCTGTTGGCATAAATCTTCCACCGAGCGATTCTCGGGGTTGCCAAAAGCAGCTACATCATTAGCCACTTTCGACTGCATCACAGCAGCCAAAGCATCCTCAAAGCTCAAATTAAAATGCTTGGCGGTTCTGATAACAAACTCCGTCAGCAACTTTTCAATCATTTTATCATCCATAACTCAATCGCGAATTAGATTTTCAATCGCTCTTGTCGTGCAAAAGCAATATTGGGTGTAACTGCTATGATATTTCAATCTCGAAGCAAGTATCTTCAAATTTTTAGGTAACAGATATTCGTCGCCATACTCTCGGCGATACGATTCAATTTCCGCATCAACGCTTGAATCAGCCACCGGCTCAACAACAATGTCGTAATCATGCGCGTAAGGGGGGATAATTGATCTATCCCTGTTCATCATCACGAACCTTGCCCACTCCCAGTTATTCGACCGAAACTCCTTGATTTTCAATCCGGGCGGGCAGGAAGATTTATTGAAGATGAATGGATTTACCTCTGCAGAACCCGACTGATTCAGGACAACACTTCGGTTTGCCATTGTGACGGCTCTACCAAAATCAGGAGTCAAATAGAAGCCTTTGCCAAAATCCTTATATTCTCGACTTCGACTTAAATCAACATCAGTTATCCGACAATAACTACCGTGATAAAGCCTCATAACGTGCCGCCGTTTCTTGCGCAAACGAGCGTTAGATTCTCAGTAATCTCAGAATAGGATAACGTACGCTCTATATCAATAAATTGAGCGAGATATTCAAATCCTTTGAATGTTCTGAGATAACGGAACGCATGGCTGAGAGACAAACTTTTTATTTTCGAGAAATGATACACAACTGATGTAAGAAAGCCGGTAGAATCTTCATCAGCATTCTTATTCAAGACCTTCAGTTGCAATTTCGACCCCATTTTCTCAAGAATATAATCTGCTACTTCAGGGGTAATTGGCGCACCGTTTTCAATCTTTGATACACGAGATTCTCCAAGCCCAATCAATTTTCCTAATTGAGCCTGAGTTAGTCCAGATTTCTGTCGTTCCAGACGAATAAGAGTGCCGAGAGTGTTTTCTTTATGTTCTTTTGCATTCATGACATGAATATAACAACGATTGTAAACGCAAAGTTAGAAATAACTTTCCAAATTTGGAAAGTTTCTAACTATATTTTTGCTACAATCAAAAAACCAAGACTCTTATTCGGCGACTTCGAAGGGGGCTCTGACGGAGTAGCCGGAGCGCATCAGGTCGCTGACATTGTGCCACATGCGGTCGCGGAACGAATCCCAATCCCGGCGGCTCATCGGCGACCACCCGGCCTCGGCTATTGCAAGGCCGCGAGGATAAGTCATATAGGTCGCACGGTTGACATCGGCGATAGCTTCACCCCAAAGTGTAGCCATAACGCCGGAGATATGTTCTTGTTCGTCAGCGGGTAATCCGAATCCGGGGTCGAATTCGTAGGACTGTCTCAACGTTGTGGTCGGCATTCCCCAGTTGTTCCATTCCGGCAGGTCGCCGCGCAGCTGAGGATAGTCGAGATAGGCATATTCTCCAGGCGCCATAATCAGTTTATTGCCGTGACGCCGAGTCAATTCGATACATTTCGGAGTCAATCCGTTTCGCCAAGTGACCAACGTAACATCCTCGGGATATTCGAACAGATATTCATTGGCCGGCGGATAAATATTGTCGAGTTCACACCAGAGCACAGCGTTCTTGCCGTTGCGACGCACGCTGTTCAGAACGTTTCCAAAGAAAACCATCATCAGTTGAGCCGGCGAATCAAACCCATGCGCGGCCATCAGGGCGCTGTCGTCGGGACACGAACCCCAGTTATGATCAATAACCGACTCATCGCCACCGAGATGAATCATCGGCGAGGGGAACACGTCGGCGACTTCCGTTATGACATCGTCGAGAAGAGTATAAACTGCCCGATTCGCTGCACAAAGCATCAGATTCCCCAACTGCGCAACAGCCACTGAATCGCCGACAATTCCTCGACAACCGAACTCGGGATGAGATGCCAACAATGCCACGGTATGTCCGGGCACGTCCAATTCGGGGATTATCTCGACATGGCGCTTAGCGGCGTAGGCAATAAGGTCGCGAAGTTCATCTTGGGTATAATAGCCGTTGTCGGGCGCTCCTGCTTCCTCTTTCTTGTTGCGGAAAGCGCCTACGCGTGTTAGCTCCGGGTGACTTTTAATTTCAATTCGCCAGCCTTGGTCGTCGGTCAGATGAAGTTGCAGGCGATTGAATTTATAGCGAACCATGCGGTCAATGTAGCGTTTCACGTCCTTGACAGGCAAGAAGCTGCGGGCAGGGTCGAGCATCAAGGCGCGATGATGAAAACGCGGATAATCATTGATTGTCACCGCGGCGAGTTCTCCTTCCGCCGTCGACGGAATGTCGCCCAACAGAATCTGATCGAGGGTCATAATCCCATAGTAGACTCCGGCAGCATCGCCGCCCGTAATTGTCAGCGAATCGTTGCCCGAAACTATCCGATATGCTTCATTTCCGAGCTCACTATCAATAGCCAGCGACACCTTCACGCCCGAGGCCGACGGCTTGGCTGCGAACCGATTATCAAGCACCGATTCAAGCTCTGCTTTCTCAAAATCAAGCGACGAAGGAGCTGACAGTTTGTATCCTCGCCCAAAATCACAAGCTTTGCGATTATCAATCGTTACCGATACGGGAACCGGTATCAAAGCCGACTCCGGCGAGTAAACGACCTTCGCGGCAACTCCGAGCGGCAGCAACACCGCAACTGCCAATGCAACAATAATCTTATTCATTCCCCACGAGATTTTCAAGATTGCTCAACGAAACATCGGCCAATGCGCCGACAATCAAATCGGCTTTGCCTTCGAGCTGCGAGGCGGGATAGGTCGTTGAAAGCCCCACAACTTTAGCTCCGGAAGCGCGACCGGCAGCAAGTCCTTGCATGGAGTCCTCAAACACTACGCACTCCTGCGGCTCAAAGCCGAGCGATTTAGCCGCGCGGATATATCCCTCAGGGTCAGGCTTCGAACGGCTCACCATCGAGCCGTCAATTACCGTAACAAATTTATCGCGAAGCTCAGGCAGCGCTTCGAAAAGTCGCTCAACTTTCTGCTCGTCGCTGCTTGTCACCAACGCAGCCGGAATGCCCGTCTGCTTTAGCTTCTCGAGAAATTCTACTGCTCCGGGAAAAGCCTCAAAAGGCATCCGGGCCTGAAATTCCATCAACCGTCGAGTGATGTCCGACTTAACAACTTCCGACTTATAATTGTTTAATATAACAGGGAGTGTTGTTCCCTTGATGGCCACGGCATAATTATCTATTCCGGTCGGATACAAACGTTCTATTTCATTCCAGAATACAGTGTACCGGCTTTCGCTGTCGATTATGACGCCATCGAGATCAAATAGTGCTCCAAAACGTTTCATTTTGTCAAATCATAAAATTTATGCAAATTTAATACTGAAAGTCGCTACCAACCACACTTTTTGGCTTAATTTTGCAAAAAAAAGAGAAACATAACTATGGCACAGCCGACAACCAACAATTCGCCGATGACTCTCGGTACCAGTTCCATCAGTCGCCTGCTGGTGGAATATTCCGTACCGGCCATTATAGCCAGCGTCGCAACGTCGCTCTACAACATTGTCGACAGCATCTTCATTGGCCGAGGAGTCGGAGCTATGGCTATTGCCGGACTTGCCATCACATTCCCGCTGATGAACCTCGTAGTGGCGTTCTGTACGCTGATTGCTGTTGGCGGAGCCACGATTTCATCAATCTTTCTCGGGCAGAAAAACATCTCGAGAGCAACGGATGTTGTCAACAACGTCATGTCGCTATGCCTTATTCACTCTATTATTTTCGGCGGACTGACTCTGATATTCCTCGACCCGATTCTCTACTTTTTCGGAGCAACCGAAGAGACAATCCCCTACGCGTGCGAATTCATGCAGGTTATCCTCTACGGCACGCCTATATCCTACGTGTTCATCGGGCTTAACAACATCATGCGCGCAACGGGCTATCCTCGCAAGGCTATGATTTCCGCTTTGCTTTCGGTTGCCGTCAATGTCATTCTCGCACCGATCTTCATTTTTGTGCTGAAATGGGGCATTAAAGGAGCGGCTCTTGCCACTGTTTGCGGGCAGTTTTCAGCGTTCATCTGGGTTCTCATTCATTTCCTCTCACCTAAGAGCTTTATCCATTTCAAGCTCCACAACCGCTGGTTCACACCGTCGATAATGAAGCGAATGTACGCTATCGGCCTGTCGCCATTCTTGATGAATATCTGCGCTTGCGTAGTAGTTATTTTCATCAACAAGGCGCTGCTCGACTACGGCGCCGCAGCCGGCAATCTCGCTGTCGGAGCTTACGGTATCCTCAATCGAACTACGATGTTTTTCGTCATGATTGTGTTCGGCGTGACGCAGGGCATGCAACCGATCCTCGGCTTCAACTATGGCGCCGGACAATGGGAGCGCGTGAAAAAGACCCTGCGCATCGGCATATTCCTCGGCGTTTCAATCACAACCGTCGGATGGATTATCACCGAGCTTATGCCTAACACGGTCAGCTCGCTGTTCACCACCGACGAAACCCTTATCGCAATAGCCCGTCGTGCGTTCCGAATCTATATCATCTGCTATCCGGTCGTTGGCTGCCAGGTTGTTATTCAAAACTTCTTTCAGTCGGTCGGTCGGCCAAAAATATCGATTTTCCTGTCGTTGACGCGCCAGCTGCTGTTCCTAATCCCGTTCTTGATTATTCTTCCGCGCTATTTCGGAATCGACGGCGTTTGGGCTAGCATGACGGCCAGCGACTTCATAGCGTTTATATTCGCAATAGTTACATTAATTTATGAAACCCGCCGTCACGACAAACAGATGCGGCTAAGAACTGTAGAAAATGGATCCTCAGCAGAATAACGTCATGGAGGTGCAGCTACGAGTCGACCCGCCAACGGCTGCTTCCGAGCTTAAATTGATGGGCCTGGTCAGCACTCAGCTGAAGATTGATGCCAATAGAATCACATCGCTGAAAATTACCCGCCGAAGCATCGACGCTCGACAGCGTAAAATCATGGTGCTCCTGACGGTCAGAGTTACATTAGACACTCCGCCAATCAATCAATCGCTTTGCGAACCTCAGCTCTTCGAACCGCTGCCGACCACGGCTCCTCAGGTGATTGTGGTCGGTGCAGGCCCCGCCGGACTTTTCGCCGCTTTGCGACTTATCCAGCTTGGGGTGAAACCGATTGTCGTTGAGCGCGGAAAGGATGTCGATTCCCGACGCCAGGACCTGGCGGCAATTGCCCGACAGGGCATTGTTGACCCCGACTCAAACTACTGCTTCGGCGAGGGCGGTGCCGGAACATATTCCGACGGAAAGCTATACACGCGAAGCAAAAAACGCGGCTCCACTACCGACATACTCAACATATTCTGCCAGCACGGCGCCCCCGAAGATATCCTCGTCGATGCCCACCCCCATATAGGCACTGACCGCCTGCCCGACATAATCAAGTCGATGCGCCACACGATTGAGCGTTGTGGCGGCGAGGTTCATTTTTCAACAAAAATGACCTCACTGCTGATTGACAACAACACGGTTACGGGTGTTGCTACTACCCGGGGCGAATTTCACGGACCGGTTATTCTCGCAACCGGTCATTCGGCGCGCGACGTATACCACACTTTGAATGATTCCGGAATCGCTATCGAGCCGAAAGGTATTGCAGTTGGCGTTCGACTTGAACATCCACAGAGAACAATCGACATTGTTCGCTATCATAATCCTGCCGGACGCGGTAAATTCCTCCCGCCGGCAGAATACACTCTGCTCACTCGCGTTGATGACCGAGCCGTCTACTCGTTCTGCATGTGCCCCGGCGGAATAATCGTCCCCTCGTCTACTGCCCCCGGCGAAATGGCTGTGAACGGCATGTCGCCCTCCAACCGCGGTTCGCGTTGGGCCAATTCGGGAATGGTCGTGGAGATTCTGCCCGAGGATGTGTCGTCCGACGATAATCCGCTGAAAATGATGGATTATCAGATGGATATCGAGAAACGTTTCTTTGCCGACGGCGACGGTTCGCAGAATGCTCCCGCTCAGCGAATGACCGATTTTGCCGAGGGACGTCCCTCAAAATCGCTTCCGGCAACATCCTATGCGCCCGGAATACATCCCTCGCGAGTCGACCTGCTGCTCCCCGAGCCTGTTTCGCGCCGACTACAGGTGGCATTCAAGGAGTTCGGAGCCAAGAACCGTGGATTTCTGACGTCGGAGGCAACCGTCATCGGCGATGAAACCCGCACATCGTCGCCCGTAAGAGTCACCCGCGACCCCGAAAACCTACAGTCGGTCAACACTGCCGGATTATTCCCTGCCGGCGAGGGCGCAGGATATGCCGGAGGTATCGTTTCGGCTGCCATCGACGGACAACGTGCCGCCGAATCTGCCGCTCAATACATCTTTAACAGCTCCAAGTCATGATTACAGCTTCACAGAAACGCAAAGAAAACATAGCCGAATATCTGCTCTACATGTGGCAGATTGAGGATATCTTAAGAGCTAATTCGCTCGATATCGACAAAATAAAAGAGAACGTTATCGACCGCTACCCGTCGCTGACCGACAACCAACGCCGCGAAATGACCGACTGGTATGAAAGTCTGATTGACATGATGCGCTGCGAGGGAGTTGAGAAGAGCGGCCATCTGCAAATCAACAAGAACGTTATCATCCAGCTGGTCGACCTTCATCAGGCTCTGCTGAAAGACCCTCGATTTGCTGAATACACGGCAGAATTCTATCGCACACTCCCCTACATCGTCGAGCTCCGAGCTAAAGCCGGCGAAGAGAAGGCGGGCGAGATCGAAACCTGCTTCAACGCGCTCTACGGTATGCTCATGCTCCGCCTGCAAGGAAAGGAGATTTCTCCCGAAACCGCTCAGGCCATCCGGCAGATTTCACGTTTCATTGCTCTGCTTGCCCACAATTTCAAACTCGACGAAGAAGATAAGCTATTCAAAGACGAAAACTGATGAATCGAAACTCGCTGTTGCTTAAGACGATGCTTCCGGTAGCCATAGGGCTGGCGGTCGTTGTCTGGCTTTTTGCCCGCGAGTTTAACATCGAAGATTTTCGCCGCATCGAGTGGACATCCAATGCGGTATGGTTCATTATAGTTGCGTGGATTTGCATGGCGGGACGCGAAACCGGACTCGCATGGCGATTCCGCGTGCTCTCCGACAGGCGGCTCTCATGGCGTCAGGCCGTAAAGATTACGATGCTTTGTGAATTCACGTCGGCAATAACGCCCACGACAGCCGGCGGAAGCGCTCTGTCGATGGTTTTCATTCAGCGCGAAGGGTTGACCGTCGGGCACGCTACGACGTTGACAATGTGCACGTTACTTCTCGATGAGGCTTTCTTTGTCGTAGCTTGTCCGCTGATATTCATTCTGGTTCCGGCCTCTGAGCTTTTCGCTTTCGACGCTTCGTCGCTCGCCAATGGCATCCGAGTCGCTTTCTGGATTGTCTATGCCCTTATTGTGCTCATCACCTTTCTGCTTTTCGCCGGGCTTTTTGTCCGCCCCGAAGCTGTAGCCGGAATCATAAAGGGTGTTTTCAAGCTGAAACCGCTTAGGCGGTGGGCTGCGAAAGCCAACGAAGCGGCGGAGAATATGCTCACAGCCTCTCGCGACATCCGCCACCGCCCGGCGCGATGGTGGGCCGAAGCCTCAGCTGCCACAATATTTTCATGGACATCGCGTTATCTTGTTGTCAACGCCCTGTTTGCCGCGTTTGCCTCGGCTGCTCCGCAGATGTTGGCGTTCGCACGTCAATTCGTGGTCTGGACGTTGCTGACAGTCAGTCCTACTCCCGGCGGCAGCGGCGTCAGCGAATGGCTGTTCACCACCTACTACGGCGATCTGCTTCCCGACCCATCGGTAGCGCTGGTTATAGCAATTGCCTGGCGTATAATCACATACTACGTTTATTTAGGCGTCGGGGCATTCATGGTGCCGGCTTGGCTAAAACAAAGTTTCAAGAAACACAATCATTAATCACATGACCCGCATAATTTCATTCATCACGCTGTTTTTCACGGTTCTAACCGCATCGGCAAATCGTCAACCGGTATATGTTCTCGATTTCAACGATGAGGTCGGCTCAACAACGTGGAACTACACCCGAAATGCTATCGACGAGGCGCGCCGCCAAAACGCACGTCTGTTTGTCGTCAAGCTGAACACCTATGGCGGCACGGTTCTACACGCCGATTCCATTCGCTCGGCTCTTCTCCATCTCGACATCCCGACGGTTGCTTTTATCGACAACAATGCAGCATCGGCAGGAGCGTTGATAGCATTGGCTTGCGACAGCGTTTATATGCGCCCCGACGCTACAATGGGAGCGGCCACGGTTGTCAACGGCGACGACGGTCAGGCAATGCCCGATAAATATCAATCATATATGCGGGCAATGATGCGGGCCACGGCCGAACACCACGGCCGATATCGCGACTCCGACAGCATTCTACAGTGGCGCCGTAGCCCGGCGATTGCCGAGGCGATGGTCGACCCGCGAGTTGTTGTCGACGGATTGATTGATTCGACCAAAGTGCTGACGTTCACTGCCCGCGAAGCCGTCGATTGGCACTACGCCGACGGCATGGCCGACAACCTGAATCAGGTTCTGCAGCAATTGAATGCAGCCGATGTGCCGACAATTACTTACACGCCTACGTGGGTCGACCGCCTAATGGGTTTCTTCACAAATCCTATCGTTCAGTCGTTCTTGATTATGATTATTATCGGCGGAATCTACTTTGAGCTCCACACTCCCGGCATGGGTTTTCCCTCTGTCGCCGCCATCACTGCCGCCACGCTCTATTTCCTGCCGCTTTACCTGACGGGCATCGTCAGCAGCTGGATTGTCCTCGTGTTTCTCGGCGGATTCATTCTGATGTTGTTTGAAATCTTCGTTGTCCCGGGCTTCGGAGTGACGGGAATCACCGGCGGCATCATGATGATTTTTGCCCTCTTCATGGGATTGCTCGACAATTTCAGTTTCTACCCCGAAAGCTTCGACTTGAGCGGTTTCTGGTCGGCATTCGCAACGTTCATCGCCGGCATCTTGCTCGCTATAGGGTTGATATGGTTCATGATGTCGCGCTATGCACCGAAGTTTATCCGCCGCACAACCGTTCTCGTTACAGAATTGAAAGTCAAGGACGGATTCATCGGAGTCGATGCTTCGCTCGCCGACTATGTTGGCCGACGCGCAACAACCATCACTCCCCTGCGCCCCTCCGGTAAGATTGAGATCGAGGCGAAAACTTTCGATGCAGTCTCGACGCTTGGCTTCATTGACGCGGGAGTGCGCGTAAAGGTTGTGCGTTACGAGAATGCACAGCTCTACGTCGAAGCTACCGAGCTTCCCTAATCACTTGATTCCCCAGCGATCGAGGGCTTCGTAATCTTGTTGCCGGAACCCGGTTTCTGAAAGCCGGACGCCTTCATTGTGGTCGTTAAGATACATTCTCTCCGGCTCAGCGTAGAGGCTGTCGGCTACCGAGAGTTGCGCGTTATCAACTGCCGACCGAATTCTGCCCAAATCAATTGCTGTGTGGAAAAATGATTTGCTCGACGAAACCTGGCGTCCGCTGTTAGCCAGCAGATTTGTAAGCGTCGAAGGATATAGTTTGGCATAATCCGGCGAGAGCCAAACCATAAACGGCACATAGATTTGATAGGCGCTCGGCTCGGGCGAGGCGTGGAGAAACAGATTACGACTGTCGTCGAATATATCTTCGCCATGATCGCTGGTGTAGATCATCGCCGACGGAACTCCAAAGGATTCCATCACGTTTGTTATCGAATCGAGCAGCAGCGAAGTGTAGCGGATTGTGTTGTCGTAGGCGTTGTCGAGGGTCTCACGGTTCGATGCTTTTGCCTCCAGAGGACGGTCGGGAGTGAAATATGCCATCTCTTCCGGATAACGGTCGGCATAGCTGAAGTGGGAACCGTAGGTATGGAGAACCACCAACTGCTTCTTTGATTTGTCGGCGCTGAGATGCCGGGCGAGAAGTTCGGGCAACTCCATATCGAAATGGTCGCCGCCGTCGGTATCCTTTATAAACAGACACGTATCGGCCTCAAAACCATAGCTGTCGATAAACGAGTGATTATAACGCTGGTTGGAGATGAAAGCGGTTGAGTAGCCGGCCTCCTTAAAGGCAGAGATAACGCTGCGAACGTCGTAGATTGAGTCGGCAAATGTCTCGGCCGAAAGATGCGAGAGAAGCATCGGCACGCTCTTGTGGGTAGTGTTCGATTCGCTCAGCGCACGCTTGAAAAAGACGAAGTTGCTGTCGTTGCTGAGTTCGGGCATAGTCGGGCGGTCGTACCCCCATTCTTGCCAACGGTCGGCGCGCGAGGTTTCGCCAATAACCAGAACCACAACTCTTGCCGATGTGTCGGCAGGCTCTTCGGGCGCGGAGAAAAACTTGTAGCCCGACACGCGCTGAGCATAATCGGTCATTTTTGCCGTGCGGTCAACAGCTAATCCGGCGTTGTAAAGCACATTTAGCGGATAAAGATCCTTCAGCGGACGATATGGGCGTTTCATCGTGAAGCTCAGCCCGAACATAACGACGCCTATGCCAAGCACAACCCACGCTATCGTGCGGTTAGCGCGACGGAACCGACGGCTGAGTCGCCAACGGTTATGGCAAGCAATGATTCCTCCGACAATCGGCGGAAGATACAGCACGCAAACGAGCACAACGGCTCCGCCCATGTTGCCGAGCAACTCTCCGACCTCGCGCGGATTCGTCGTTACCAGATTGAGAAACATATCGACGGCTATAACCGAACGGCCGTAGAGCGACAAGAGCACGAGCTGAAAGGCTGCGAAAAACATCACCGGAAACATCAGCAGCGACGAGCTTCCGATTTTGCGCGACAGCGACAGCAAAAGCCACCATAAGCCAACCGGCAGCGCTATGTTTGCCGCGCGTTGAGCCCATGCCATTGGCTCTGTGATGGAGAGAATGATATTCGGTATGGAGCAGACTGCAAGCGTCCAGACAAACAACGCTGCAGCCATCTTGAAAATTCTATCAGAACGCTTCATTGATATTGAAAATGAATGAGGTTTCGCCACGACCTATGCCGAAATCGAGGCGCACATTGCAACGTTTTTTGAATTCCCAGCGATAGCCTACGCCTACGCAGGGAAGCACTTTTCGCCAGCTCATTGCGCTGAGTCGAGGGACGACGGTTCCCGCTCCGACCCATGCTACCGCTCCGATTCGATGCCAGATATGCTGGCGCAGCTCAAGGGTGACATCGAGCTCGCATTTGTCGCGGTAACGACCTTCATAATAGCCGCGCATGCCGCTCTGACCGGTGAATGTCGAGAGCATTCCCCAGGGGACATCGCCGTAAGAGAATCGTCCGTTGATTAATCCTGCAAGCACGCCGCCTTCCCACACTCCGCGATAGTGCGATGCGCGCAAGGCTGTGAAACTGAACGCATATTTATTGCCAATGAATGCCGGACAAAACTTCTGCTCAATCGTTGCCAACCATCCCTGATGAGGCTCCGTGTGGCTGTCGCGGGTGTCGTACTGAAGTTTCAGCCCAACGCCAATTGTCGATGTGCGAAATGCTTCGTCCATCCAGAGATGCGGGTTTTCAACCTTCTTTGCCTCGATTCGGTCGAATTCGGCTCCGACTCCGGCAAACAATCCGTCGCCGATACGTTTCAGTCCCCATAGCGAGCCTTTGAAACAAAACTGTTTGAATTTCGAATCGTTGGCGCTATTTTTTCCCATCTCGTAACCGATGCCCCAAAAGTGAGTCGGGAACGAGTAGAAATAGAGGTTGTAATCCAGGCGATAACGGTCGTAAGGAAACAGATGCGTCCCCTTGATGCCGAGCAGATAGAAGCCTACGGT
>CAYNSG010000006.1:0-25619 GCA_964399885.1 uncultured Bacteroides sp. | reverse complement strand
CAACGACCCCCTGATTAACAGTCAGGTGCTCTAACCAACTGAGCTACTGAAGCAGCATTTTCAGGCATCTCTCTGCCGAATTGCGATGCAAAATTATAGACTTCCTCCGACACTTGCAAATTTTCCGCAAAAAATATTTCGATTAATTTCCAAGAAAAATCACCTCTAAGCCGGGTCTGCACCCAAACTTCCCGGTATCCCTCGCCCTAACAAGCTGTCAATTTGTCATTTTGACAACTTGTCAATTTGACACCTCCCGGCAACAATGTCGTCGCCCACAATCCGCCCCCACAACATTTTTTATCGCGCCGGTATGCCCCATTTGCAAAACAATAGCTAACTTTGCAACAAATGGACACACAGCCAAACATATCGGAAACGGTCACGCCTGCCGAGCGGGCTGAAATATTGCAGCTTGCCAGAAAGCTCGCGTCGCTGACCGCACAGGTGATTCAGCCGGGCGATGTCGCTGCGCTGCGAGCCACGATGCACGCTACTGCCGGCGATGCTCCGGGGCGCGACCTCTTCGGCATTCACCCGCTGCTGCATTCGCTCGCAACGGCATGCTCGCTTTGTGAATCAGTGAGCCCCGACCGCAGCATGACAGTCGCCGTAATGCTCATGCCCTATCTGAACGACGGACTGATTACGCCCGACCAGGTAAAAGACCGCTGGGGCGACGACGTAGCCACTCTCCTACGTGGCCTTCTCAAAGTCGCCGAACTTTACAGCCGGCAGACGTCGGTTGAGAGCGAAAACTTCCGCAATTTGTTGTTGACGTTCGCCGAGGATATTCGCGTCATTATCATTATGATAGTCGAACGCGACGTGCTAATGAAAGCTATCAATCATCACCCCGACCAAGAGCGCGTAATGGAAGTTGCCCACGAAGCTCGCAACCTCTACGCTCCGCTCGCCCATCGCCTCGGTCTGTATAAAATCAAGAGCGAGCTCGAGGACCTTTCGCTAAAATACACCAACCGCGAAATATACACTCGCATAGCCCGCAAGCTGAACGAAACAAAAGCCGCGCGCGACGAATATATCGCCGATTTCATAGCCCCCGTGAAGCGAGAGCTTGAAAAGGCCGGATTAAAATTCGACATCAAAGGCAGAACCAAATCCATCTCCTCAATCTGGAATAAAATCCAGAAACAAAACAACGACCTGGAGCATATCTACGACCTCTTTGCTATCCGTGTCATCCTCGACGTTGAGCCCGCCCGTGAACGCAGCGAATGCTGGCTCGTCTATTCAATCGTCACTGATATGTATCAGCCCAATCCCGCCCGACTCAAGGACTGGCTGAGCATTCCGAAAAGCAATGGCTACGAATCGCTCCACATAACCGTGCGCGGTCCCGGTGGACGTTGGGTTGAGGTACAGATACGTTCGCGGCGCATGGACGAGATTGCCGAAAAAGGTGTCGCTGCCCACTGGAAATACAAAGGCATCAAGAGCGAAAACAATCTCGACACCTGGATCAACCAGGTGCGCGAAATAATGGAGAGCGGCGAGAGCGGACCGATGGAGCTCATGAAGGAGTTCAAGATGGACGTCTATAATAAAGAGGTGTTTGTTTTCACCCCCAAGGGCGACCTGTTCAAACTCCCCCTCGGCGCCACCGTGCTTGATTTCGCTTTCAATATCCACTCCAAAATCGGCTGCACCTGCACCGGCGCAAAAGTCAACGGGCGCACGCGCCGCATAAACCATCGGCTGCAGAGCGGCGACACCGTCGAGATTATGACCTCGGCCAACCAGGTGCCCAAACCCGACTGGCTCAACTTCGTCACAACCTCAAAGGCTCGCTCCAAAATCCGCCAGAGCATCAAGGAACGCGAAAACCATGCCGCAGAGCTGGGACGCGAACTGCTGCAACGCCGTTGCAAGAACCGCAAAGTCGACATCGACGAAGCGTCGTTGATGAAAGTCATCAAGAAACTCGGCTACAAAACTGTCACGGAGTTTTACTCCGAGATAGCCGCCGAACGCCTCGACCCGGCGCATGTCATCGCCTCCTACGAGGAGATGGAGCGCAAAGCTGCCGAGCAACAAGATGTCCGCTCGGCCGAAGAGTTCGAGCTGGCTGTGCCAGAAGAGGATTCTTCGAGCTCCGACGTGCTCGTCATAGGCGATAACATCAAGGGCGTCAACTACCGGATGTCGCGCTGCTGCAACCCTATTTATGGCGACGACGTCTTTGGTTTCGTCTCATCCGAGGGCGTCATAAAAATCCATCGCTCCGACTGCCCGAATGCGGCTAACATTCGCCAGCGCTACCCCTATCGAATAATTGCGACGCGTTGGTCCGGGCGCTCGGGCGACCAGTTTGCCGCCACGCTCCACGTTGTCGGTCACGACGACATCGGAATCGTCACAAATATCTCATCGATAATCAACAAAGAGAACGGCACAACCCTGCGAAGCATCTCCATCGACTCCAACGACGGAATGTTCAGCGGCCACCTGACCGTAGGCGTGACCGACATTGATGTGCTGAAAAATCTAATCAAAAAAATAAAGACAGTAAAAGGTGTTAAAGATGTTCAACGCAATTTGTAAACCGTTGCTGATACTGACGGTTGCCGGAATATTTGCCTCCTGCGGCGACAGCGACAAAAAAGCTGCCGCATCGCTTATCGACGAGGCTCGCAGCGAGATGACTCTTCAAAACTACGACGCGGCTATCGCACTGCTCGACACTCTTGATGCCCGCTACCCGAAGCAAACCGAGCTCCGCCGCGAGGCTATGCACTTGCGCCCGCAAATCATCGAGCGACAGACTCTCCGCCAACTGACGACCACCGACAGCCTGATTGCGGTTCTAACTCTTACAACCGATTCGCTGCGCGACGTGCTCGTGTTCGTCCCCGACGATTTCGAGGGATATTACACTTCACGCAAGCTAAAAGATAAAGTTCCGGCAAATGCCTCGGGACTGTACGCGCGAATGTCGACCGAAGGCGTTTTCACCGTGATTTCCAGCGCGAAGAAAGGCACAGGAAGCACATCCGTCAGCCTTTCGACCGCTACAGATAAGGTTTCTACACCTGAAGTTGCCTGCGACGGCGAACGTAACGACCGTTCGCGCCGAGTTGAAATCATCACCTTCATGCCTACCGAATGCGACACACTTGGCGTTTTTGCCACACAACACGCCGGCGAACCGCTGACCGTTACCTGGAACGGCGGTCGCTCAACCTCTGAGAAACTTTCACAACCTCAAGCCGAAGCGTTGGCCGAAGTCTACGGCGCATCGCGTTCGTTTGGCGCTCTGCGTCGGGCGTCGATGCAAAAGCAGTTGCTTGAGCGTCGTCTCGACATTGCCCGCAGCCAGATGGCGCGTACGTTTAATTCCGATTCTACCCGAGCTGAGAAATGATTTCCGTAATTGATGATTTCAACATTAAAGCCTGCAACACGTTCGGCATGAACGTCGCTACGCGCCGTTGGGTTGAATACACTTCGGAGACCGACGTGTGGCAGTTTGTCGACGAGCTTGAGCGCCACAAAGCCAAGTCAATCGGCGAGGGAAGCAATCTGCTCTTCACCGGCGACTACTGCGGCTCGCTGCTCCACTCGGCCATCTTCGGCATCGACATGACAATCGAGCATGACGACAGCGTGCTCCTCACCGCCGGAAGCGGAATGCACTTCGACGACCTCATTGCCCAAACCTGCAATGCCCGAATGGGCGGATTGGAAAATCTGACCGACATTCCGGGACAAGTCGGGGCAGCTGCGGTCCAAAACGTTGGAGCCTACGGTGTTGAAGCCAAAGACGTTATTGATTCAGTTCGCTGTATTGACACCAAGCGCCGCCGCGTGGCGGTAATCCCGGTCAAAGATTGCGATTACGGCTACCGCGAGTCGCTTTTCAAAAACGAACCCGACCGATTTGTCGTCACAGCCGTAACCTTCCGCCTTCCCCGCCATTGGCAGCCCAAGCTCGACTATGGCAACCTTCGCGAAAAAGTCGATGCTTTCGAGGCCACGCCGCTCGCAATCAGAGAAGCCGTTCGCGAGATTCGCGCGTCGAAGCTTCCCCCGCTGCCCGAAGTTGGCAGCGCCGGCAGTTTCTTCAAGAACCCCATCGTAGCCGCTGCCGACTATGACCGCGTTGTAGCTACATCCCGCCGTTTCTTCGGCGACGACGTCGTTGTGCCTCACTTCATCCTACCCGACGCTCGTGTGAAAATCCCCGCTGCTTGGCTGATTGATCGCTGCGGGTGGAAAGGCAAACGCCTCGGAAATGCCGGCGTCTGGAAGTCGCAGCCCCTGATTCTCGTAAATCTCGGCGGAGCTACCCCGCACGAAATCATCCAACTCGAACAAAACATCATAGCAGACGTCGCCAAGAAATTCGGCATCGTGCTGTCGCCGGAAGTCGAACACATCTCCGGCTGCTAACCCCAACCAAAAAATCTACTAAACGTGAGCAAATTTATAATCGAAGGAGGCCACAGGCTATCAGGTGCTATCGAACCCCAGGGCGCGAAAAACGAGGCGCTCCAAGTTATCAGCGCCGTTCTGCTGACGTCGGACCCGGTAACTATCGAAAACGTCCCCGAGATTCTCGATGTCAGGAACCTCATTGCTCTTCTCGAAGGCATGGGGGTGAAAGTCAGCCGTGTAGCTCCTGGAAAATATACATTCCAAGCCGACGACATTAACCGCGACTACATTGCCAGCGAGGATTTCGTGAAGATTTGCGCGGCCTTCCGCGGCTCGGTGCTCGTTGTCGGTCCGCTGTTGGCTCGCTTCGGTTCGGCTTTCTTCGCCAAACCCGGCGGCGACAAAATTGGCCGTCGAAAGGTCGACACTCATATTTTCGGTTTGATGAAACTTGGCGCCGAGCTGGAGTATGACGAACGGTTGCATGCGTTCAAACTGACTGCCCCCGACGGTGGGCTGCGAGGAAACTACATGCTTCTCGATGAAGCCTCCGTGACCGGCACCGCCAACATCGTCATGGCTGCCGCTCTCGCTCATGGCTACACTACAATCTACAATGCTGCCTGCGAACCCTACGTGCAGCAGCTATGCCGGATGCTAGTCGGGATGGGCGTTAAAATCGATGGACTCGGGTCGAATCTGCTCACGATTCATGGTTGCGAAAAACTCCACGGAACCACCCACCGCATCCTCCCCGACATGATTGAAGTGGGCAGCTTTATCGGTATGGCGGCCCTCAACTGCAGCGAGATAACCATTAAAAACGTTTCATACGACAATCTCGGCATAATCCCCGACGCTTTCCGCCGCATGGGCGTCAAACTCGAGCGTCGCGGCGACGATATCTTCATCCCCGCCCAGGATTGCTACCAGATTGAAACTGCCCTCGACGGCTCAATCCTGACAATAGCCGACGCTCCGTGGCCCGGACTGACTCCCGACCTGCTTTCAGTCATGCTCGTTCTCGCCACGCAGTGCCAGGGCAGCGTGCTGATTCACCAGAAGATGTTCGAGAGCCGACTGTTTTTCGTTGACCGACTGATTGATATGGGTGCACAGATTATGCTCTGCGACCCCCACCGTGCAGTAGTCATCGGGCTCGATCATCGTTTCCCATTGAGAGCCAACAAGATGCTCTCGCCCGACATCCGTGCCGGAATCGCCATGCTGCTCGCGGCCATGTCGGCAAAAGGCATAAGCGAAATCGGCAACATATCGCAGATCGACCGCGGTTATGAAAATATCGATCTGCGACTTAACGCACTCGGCGCTAAAATCTATCGAGAGGACGATTGAACCGTTAGCTGACAGTCGGCGTTAATCAGTCATGAACGAGGAAGATAACAACAGCAAACCCACGATTGCTCAACGCTTCAACCGCGCTAAGGAGCACGCCGTGGCTTGTGTCGACTATTTCATAAACGGCGTTTGGCGCGACAGCCGCAACGACTGGCGAGTGAAACTCATAAAGATAGTGAATCTGACCGTACGCGGTTTCATGGACCGCGACCTTCAGTCGCAAGCGTGCGCACTCACCTACCGGATGCTTCTCGCCATGGTTCCGGCCTTGGCCCTCCTGTTTGCTATCGGCCGTGGCTTCGGCCTGCAAACAATGCTCGAAAACGAGATTCTCGACTATCTCCCCTCGCAGAAAACCGCTCTTTTGGCGGCATTTAAGTTTGTCGACTCCTATCTCAACCAGGCGTCAGAAGGAATCTTCGTGGGCGTCGGCATCGTCTTCCTGCTCTGGACATTGGTCTCATTGCTCGGCAGCGTAGAGGATTCGATGAACAGCATCTGGCATGTCCGCTCAAGCCGTTCCTATTGGCGCAAAATCACCGACTATCTCGCGATATTCCTCATCCTGCCCATCCTGATGATATGCTCTGCCGGCTTGTCGCTGCTGATGTCGAACACCCTGCGCCATATCTTCGATGTCGAGTTCATGCAACCGGCTATCAACTGGCTCATCGATGCCGGAAGCTATATATTCACGGCGCTATTCTTCGCCGGCGCTTTCTCGATGATTCCCAACACAAAGGTGAAATTCGTCAATGCCCTCGTCTGCGGTGCGGCGGTAGCAATTGCGTTCCAGGTGCTTCAATGGGTGTTCCTTACCGGACAGATGTATGTCACCAAGTACAACGCCATCTACGGTAGCTTCTCCTTCTTGCCGTTGATGCTCATCTGGCTGCAGTTGGTTTGGCTAATCACGCTGATTGGAGCTCTGCTCTGCTACGCGTCGCAAAACGCCGGTAACTTCAGTTTCTATCAGGATGTCGATAAGATTGCTCCCGACTACAACCGCGAGGTTACGCTTGCGGTCATGGCCATCGTCTCGAAGCGCTTTGTGCAAGGACTCGAACCGCTGACGGTCAATCAATTGTCCGAGCAATATGGCATCCCTCAGAGCCTCGTTATTAAAATCGTACTGCGGCTCCACGACGTCGGGCTGATAACGTTTGTCGCCTCGAAGTCGGAGTTTGCCCAACACCGCCTTCAACCGGGAATCGACGTGACCAATCTGACGGTCGGCGAGATCGTCCGCCGTCTGCAAAGCCGCGGTTCGTCGAAATTCATCCCCGGTTTCGAAACAGATTTCTCGGCCGTCACAAAAGTTTCGGATGAAATAGTATCGGCGATGATCGATGTCGCCGATCAAACAAATATAATCTCACTAAATATCAAGACATGAAAAAACAGATTGCAACCACAGCTGCTCCCGCCGCTATCGGTCCCTACAGCCAGGCTATCGACCTCGGCAACATGGTGTTCATCTCGGGTCAGATTCCCGTGAATCCCGCAACCGGCGAAATCCCCGAAGGCATCGCCGCTCAGACCGCACAGAGCATCGCCAACATCAAGGCTATCCTCGCTGAGGCAGGACTCTCTATCGACAACGTCGTTAAAACAACCGTGTTCCTCGCCGACATGAGCCTCTTCGTTCCGATGAACGAGGTTTACGGCAAAGAGTTCACCGCTCCCTACCCCGCTCGCTCGGCCGTTGCTGTCCGCGAACTCCCCAAGCAGGTTCTCGTTGAAATCGAAACCATCGCCGTAAGATAATCCTTACTGCCGATCCATACCGCAAAGCTCCGGCAGAGGATTCGCTCTGCGGAGCTTTGTTCTACTCCACTCATAACCAACCGACTATGGCAGAACATCCTGATAAGATTGAAATTCGAGGCGGAAAAGTCCACAATCTGAAGAATATCGATGTCGACATTCCGCTCAACGAGATTGTCGGCATAGCCGGGGTCTCGGGCTCCGGAAAATCTTCATTGGCTCTCGGCATTCTCTATGCCGAAGGGTCGCGCCGCTATCTTGAGTCATTATCGACCTATACCCGCCGCCGAATGACGCAGGCCGAAAAAGCTCAAGTCGACGAGATTCTGTATGTTCCTGCCGCGCTGGCTCTCCGTCAGCGTCCGGGCGTTCCCGGCATACGCAGCACGTTTGGCACCGGCACAGAACTCCTCAACAGCCTGCGCTTGATGTTCTCACGCCTTGCCAACCATCGCTGCCCAAACGGTCATTATCTCGCGCCATCGCTCAACGTTGCCGCCGGACTGCCGCTGGTATGCCCCGAGTGCGGCGAGGAGTTTTTCGCGCCGAGCGCCGAGGAGCTATCGTTCAACAGCCAAGGAGCATGTAAAACGTGCAACGGTACGGGAATAGTGCGAATCGTCGACGAGTCGACGCTTGTACCCGACGACTCTCTGACGATCGACCAGGGGGCAGTCGCACCATGGCAAACGCTGATGTGGTCGCTGATGAAAGATATCGCCCGCGAGATGGGCGTCAGAACCGACGTGCCGTTCAAGGACCTGACCGACAAAGAAAAAGATATCGTGTTCCACGGACCGGCTGTCAAGAAACATATCATTTATCAAAACAAAACCAGCGGCGCTGCCGGCGACATGGACTTTACGTATTTCAACGCCACGTACACCGTCGAGAATGCCCTTTCGAAAGTGAAGGACGAGAAAGGGATGAAGCGCGTTGAGAAATTCCTCCGCCAAAGCGTTTGCCCCGATTGCGGCGGTACGCGTCTCAACGAGCGTGCGCGTGCGCCTCGTGTGCGTGGCATTTCGCTTGCCGATGTCTGCAAGATGACGCTCTCCGACGTAATCGAGTGGGTCAAAGGCGTTCCGGCATTGCTGCCCGCCGAGATGCGACCGATGGCCGATAGCATTTGCGAGTCGTTTCAGACGGCTGCGGCCCGCTTGATCGACCTCGGATTATCATATCTGACGCTCGACCGCGCGGCATCGACCCTCTCTACCGGCGAACGCCAGCGCATGCAGCTTGCCAGAGCCGTCAGAAACCGAACAACAGGCGTGCTTTATGTCCTCGACGAGCCATCTATCGGACTCCATCCCGCCAACATGGAAGGTCTCGCCGGAGTGATGGACGACCTCGTTGCCGACGGCAACAGCGTTGTGCTTGTCGACCACGACACCAACGTGCTACGCCGAGCCGACTGGCTAATCGAGATGGGCTATGGCGCGGGAGCTGCCGGCGGAACAATCATCGCTCAAGGCACAATCGACGAGGTCGCCAACAACCCGGCGTCGAGAATCGGCGGCTTCCTTTCGGGCAAAGAAGTCATCGACATGAGCGCCCACATCCCGGAGGATAAGATGTTCGACCTTGGCACCATCCATCTGTCAACCTCAGAAATCCACACCGTCAAGCCCTTGGAGGTCGACTTCCCGAAGGGACGATTAATAGCCGTCACCGGCGTATCGGGCTCCGGCAAAACAACCATGATTCTCGAGAGCTTGATTCCCGCTTTGGAGGCGAAGATTAAGGGTAAAAAACTGCCACCGCACATCAAAGTTATCTCCGCGCCGGGGATAACGCAGGTGAAGCTCATCGACGCCACCCCGATTGGAATCAATGTCCGCTCTACCGTTGCGACCTATGCCGACGTCCACGACGAGCTGCGTAAAGTATTTGCCCACACCGCCTACGCCAAGCAACACGGCTACAAAGCCGGCGATTTCTCCTACAACACCGGAAGCCTGCGATGCCCAACGTGCGACGGCACCGGACAAATAAGCCTCGACGTGCAATTCCTGCCCGATGTCGACATCCCGTGCCCCGACTGCGGCGGCTCGCGCTACGCTAAAGAAGCGAGCCTGATTCGACGCGAGCCGAAAAAGGGCGGCAGCGCAAACACTCTGCCCGAACTGATGGACATGAACGTCAACGACTCGCTGACAGCATGCCGCGACTTGCCGCTCGTCACCCGACGGCTTCAGGTGCTTCAGGATTTGGGGCTTGGCTATCTGGCCCTTGGCGAAGAGACGCCGGGACTTTCAGGCGGCGAGGCCCAGCGATTGAAGCTTGCCAGCGAGATGGGCAAAGGTCAGTCCGACACAGTTTTCGTGTTCGACGAACCTACTATCGGACTCCACCCGCTCGACGTCGAGACGCTCATCGGCGTATTCAAAAGCCTCATCGAAAAAGGCGCTACGGTGATTGTCATCGAGCACGACCTCGACGTTATCCGCAACTCCGACTATGTAATCGACATGGGACCCGGCGGAGGCGTTCATGGCGGTGAAATCGTGGCGAAAGGTACGCCCGCGATGATTGCATCAAACCCCGCCAGCGTTACCGGAAAATATCTCCGCGCAGAGTCCTACTAACACAGAACTGCCGAAAAATCAAAGAGCTTGCTCCACTTGGGGCAAGCTCTTAATGTTTAGTGTTCATTTCTCTCAGCTGCGCTTGAAAGCCTTGTTGTTCAGCCAGCTGCGTACGGGTGTGTCATAGTATTTCATGAATACCCATGCCAGAACGACAACTGTTACTACCAACGTTGCAGCCACGGGCTTAATCATCGCCGGGTCGGGCGAACCGTTCCACAACCATGCGTAGAACAGATACATAAACGGATACTGAATGATGTAGACCGGATAGGAGATATTGCCCAAGAACTCGCATATTTTCCCCGAATAGCGGTCGGTTGTGTGACCCGATGCGCCGATGAAAACGATTGCGGGGAATAGAATCAGCGTGCAGAAGCAGTCGTAGAATCCGTTGGCGATGCTCGGATTCGGTGCGCCAAGATAGGGAATCGAGAGAGCAACGACAATCAGCGCCGTGCAGATCCAGAACGCTCCGCGAATTCTTACCGGACGGATAACGCGCGACATCAACAGACCGGCCGAGAAGGAGAACGTCATTCGTCCCATACCGAGCAAGAAACCGTAGTCGCCGGCACTCCAACCGAAGCCTATATTATAGAAGCCCGACAGATTTCCCAATGCAATCCAGGCCAAGAAAGCTCCGGCTGCGGCCGTGAAGCACGCCAAAACGCGCGTTGAGAATCGATGTAGAAACAACGCATAGAAAATGCTGCCGATATACTCGAAGAAGAGCGACCATGCCGGACCGTTTAGCGGAAACATCTCGCCGTTGCCTCTAACCTCGGGAAGCGTGCCCGGAAGCGCGGGTAGCATAAACAGTCCGAACACAAACGACAACGCAACAGCAGTCATGTTTACCGTTGTGCCGTCCCACTTCTCAAACCCTTGAATAGCAAAGGATATCAATCCGAGCAGGACGCCTATAATAACCATCGGTTGCAGACGTATGACGCGCCGCAGCAGGAAATTTCCCGTCGACATGCCCCGCGACCATCGGCCATCGTAGGCATAACCGATTACGAAACCCGACAGAACAAAGAAGAAATCGACGGCAAGATAGCCGTGGTTGACATTCTGGTCGACGGGCGACGTTGCGAATCCTTCGCCGAGATGATAGAATATTACCATCAACGCCGCCACTCCGCGGAGCCCATCAAGCAGCTCATAGCGTGGTTTTGATTGTATTGCTTTTTCCATGCCGCAAAGTTACGACATTAGCCGATTGAAAAATTTGATATATATCAAATTCGGCTGATGCGGCTGAGGGTCGACAACGTTATTCCAAGATAAGAGGCTATATATCGGCGATAAACGCGCCGGCATACGTCGGGAAACTGCTGTCGGAAAGCCTCATAACGCTCCTGAGCTGGAAGCGACAGCCTCTCTTTATGCGAGCGGTGAAGCCGACGGTATTCATGCTGATGTATTGCCCCCCACCAACGGGCAAACTCTATGTTATTATCGGTCAACCTCCGCAAATCCGCGATGTTGATTTTCAACGCTTCCAAAGGCTCCAATGCTTCTATATACTCCTCGCTGAGCTTGCCGTAGTAGACGGCATCCATACTGAAAACGATGTCGCCTTCGGTTGAAAACGAAGTTGTTATCTCTTCGCCATCGACCACCCAATACGACCGCGTCATTCCCTTTTCGATAAAATATGCGAAAACGCATCGCTGCCCCTCGCTGACCAGACATTCTCCCTTCGAAAACGTCGTCGGCGTGAGGCAGTCAGCCAACTGCCGAATGCTGTCGTCGGTTATGCCCGGACTAAACAATCGCAGTTTGCGCAGAATCTCATCGTTCAGTTCCATCAAGCTGATAGTTGAAAAATTACTGCAAAAATATCGATTTTTATCCATCCGTCCAATTTCTCCGATGCATTTTCCCGCGCGGCACACTCAGAAAGCTCAGAGACCTCTGAGATCTCAGAGTTCTCTGAATAATCTCTTTTTATTAAGCAGCCTTGATATATCTTCAACAAAAATCACTAACTTTGCCATTAGACTAAAACCAAATTCAACCATGGCTGACCAACGACTGCTCGAGCTTCTAAGTCAATCATTTGGCTCCATAAGCGCTGCAAGCACGGAAATAATAAATCTGGAAGCGATTCTCAACCTTCCGAAGGGCACGGAGCATTTCATTGCCGACCTCCACGGCGAGTATGATGCTTTCAACTACATCATGCGCAACGCTTCCGGCAACATAAAACGAAAAGTGACAGAGCTTTTCGGAACTTCATTGCGCGAATACGACATCCACCAGCTTTGCGCCTTAATCTATTACCCCGAAAAGAAACTGCCGCTGATTATGGCCGAGGAGAAGGACATGGGCGAGTTCTACCGCATTGCGCTCCACCAGCTTATTTCCGTGTGCCAAGCGGTTTCGTCGAAATACACCCGCTCGAAGGTCAGAAAGGCGCTGCCGAAAGAGTTTGCCTACATTATCGAGGAGCTTCTCCACGAATCGCCCGCCGATGCCGATAAAAATGCTTACTTCGAACGGATTATCGACACTATCATTTCAACCGGGCAGGCCAATAATTTCATCATCGAGATGTGCCGATTGATTCAATTCCTATCTATCGACCAGCTCCACATTCTCGGCGACATCTTCGACCGCGGCTCGGGCGCCCACCTTATCCTCGACGACCTCCTGCAGAAAAAGAAATTCGACATCCAGTGGGGCAACCACGACATCGTCTGGATGGGGGCTGCCGCCGGCAACGAAACCTGCATAGCCAACGTGCTGCGTCTTTCGCTACGTTTTGCCAATCTCGCAACTCTCGAGGACGGCTATGGTATCAACCTCCTCTCGCTCGCAACATTTGCCCTCGACCACTACGGCGACGACCCTTGCTCGGAGTTCATGCCGATTCTGACGGGCAACAACGAGCATATCGATGAGAGCGTGCTCCGGCTCTATGCACGCATGCACAAAGCTATATCAATCATCCAGTTCAAACTCGAAGGGCAGCTTATCGACCGCTACCCCGAGTGGCAGATGCAGGACCGCAAAGTGCTCAGCCGGCTGAATCCAGCCGAAGGGACAGTGTTCCTATCATGGCTCAACGCCGAATACAAGCTCAAAGACACTAATTTCCCGACGATTAATCCCGACGACCCCTACGCGCTGACTCCCGAAGAAACAAACATCATCAAGCAACTGCGCCACTCGTTCCTCGTCAGCGACAAACTTCGCCGCCACATCCATTGCCTGATAAGCCACGGCTCAATGTATGCCGTATGCAATTCCAACCTCCTCTACCATGCCGCTGTTCCGCTAACTGCCGACGGCGACTTCCAGGAGGTGAAGATTAAAGGAATTGCCTACAAAGGCAAGGAACTTTACGACTATCTCAACTGGCTCGTCCGCTCAGCCTTCCTAACTGAAACGCCTCGCGACGACAAGAAATTCGCTGTCGATTTCTTCTGGTATCTTTGGTGCGGTCCGCTTTCGCCGTTGTTCAACAAGCGCCGGATGACGACCTTCGAACGCTATTTCATCGCCGACGAAGAGACCCACAAGGAAGAGAAAGGGGCATACTACACGCTGCGTAACGACGAGAAAATCTGCGAAAAAATCCTCACGGAATTCGGTGCCACAGGTCCCTACCGCCACATAATAAACGGCCACGTCCCCGTGCGTGCCGCCGACGGCGAAAGCCCGATTAAAGCCAATGGCAAATTGATGGTTATCGACGGCGGTTTCTCCAAGCCGTTCCACTCCCAGACCGGTATCGCAGGCTACACGCTCGTCTACCACAGCACCGGCTTCCAACTCGTTCAGCACGAGCCTTTCACGTCGGTCAAGGAGGTAGTAGTCACCGGTGCCGACATCGCCGCCACGACTACTATTGTCGAGCTGTCTACCAAACGCCTGCGCGTGAAAGATACCGATAAAGGCAAGGAGCTCCAGTCGCAAATCACCGAACTGAAGCAGCTGCTGACGGCCTTCCGAAACGGCACAGTCAAAGAGAAACGGCTTTAACCGACTATTCTTCGAGCATTGAGGCTACAAGCTTGCGAGCCTCTTCCATCAGCCAGCGTGGCGTCGACGTTGCCCCGCATATACCGATTGACTTGGCTGACTCGAGCCATTCGCGGCGTATCATATCAGGTCCGGAAACAAGATATGTGTTCGGATTAACTGCATGGCATTCAGCATAGAGCACCTTGCCATTGCTGCTTTTCGCGCCGCTCACAAACAGCACTACGTCGTGGGCTCGAGCGAACTGTCGCAACCCTTCGGCGCGCCCCGATACTTGTCGGCAAATAGTGTCGTAATGGTCGAATTTAGCGTCGGGAGCTTTTCGCTGCTCTATCTCCTCGATCATGCCGGCAAACCCTTCGGGCGATTTTGTGGTTTGCGAATATAGCGCTATCGGGCGGCTGAAGTCAACGCTGTCGAGCCCGGAGATATCCTCTGCCACTATGGCCGTACCATCGGTCTGCCCTACCAAGCCGTTAACCTCGGCGTGGCCGTGCTTCCCGTAAATTACAATCTGGGGCTTCTCTCCCGGCGCGTCATACGTCTGTTTTATACGGCTTTGGAGCTTCAGCACAACCGGACACGTTGCATCGATAATCTCGATATTGTTCCGTCGGGCAGTCTCGTAGGTCGAGGGCGGCTCGCCATGAGCACGAAGCAACACCTTGACGTCGTGCAACTGTTCAAGCTCGGCGTGAGTAATCGTAATCAAACCTCGGCGGCGCAGTCGCTCTACCTCGGCCGAGTTGTGAACAATGTCGCCCAGGCAGTAGAGCTTCCCGTCTTTGTCGAGAACCTCCTCTGCTTTGCGGATTGCCGTTACAACTCCGAAGCAGAAACCCGACCCCGGATCGATTTCAACATTCGCGCTCATCGCTGCGTGGCTTTGCGAAACTGCTCAATCATCCATTCGTCCTGCTCGTCGGGATTCATCTCGGAGTTGTCGAGAACAATTGCATCATCAGCCTTCCGGAGCGGGCTTTCCGCGCGAGTTTCGTCGATATGGTCGCGTTGACGAACGTTTTCAAGCACAGCCTCATAGCTCGTCGACGTGTCGCCCTTGGCTCTCAATTCGTCGTAACGGCGGCGTGCACGGGTCTCGGCCGAGGCGGTCACGAAAATCTTCAGCTCGGCGTTGGGGAACACCGTCGTGCCTATGTCGCGACCGTCCATGACGATGCCGCGCTCCTCGCCCATGCGGCGTTGTTGCTCGGTCAGCGCCCTGCGCACGGCCGGAATCGCTGCCACAGGCGATACATTGCTGCTCACCTCCATCGAGCGTATCTCCTTCTCTACATCCTCGCCGTTGAGAAGCGTCGATTGCGTTGCGCCGTTGGGGCGGAAGTCAATCTTAATTTCGCCGAGGCGAGCTGCGAGAGCGTCGGCGTCAACCTTTCCGTCCTTGATGAGTCCGTTGCGGAGTGCGAAAAGCGTCACGGCGCGATACATCGCTCCCGAATCGATATATCTGTAGCCGGTTCGCGCTGCCAGTCGGCGCGCCATCGTGCTTTTACCCGACGATGAATAACCGTCGACTGCTATAATAATCTTTTTATCTTCTGCCATATTTAGTTATGAGTATTTTTAGAGTAAACGTGATAGAGGGGCCGAGAGGTTAATCATTAATGTTGCCGCACCGCGGTGGGGCTGAGCGAAAGCAGCGCCAACGCTCCAGCCGCCTACGTTCAACCCCGCTCCGACTGAGAAGCCGCTCAGCAGATTGCGCGAGTAGCCGCTCATGTCGGTGCGCACCTTATAATTATAACCGATGCCGATATGGAATCGTTCAGACGGTATCAGGTCGGCGGCAAACACGAGGTGGCGGAACAGGTCGGAAGCGAAACTTTGCTTGACAGTCATTGTCGACCCGCTGCTGCCGTCGCCCGAATCCGTGTAGGGCAGATGCCATTTCGTCAGGTTCCATGCGGTTATTGAGAATCTGACGGGCAGTCCGGGAAACGATTGCGTCCAGCCCAATCTGACGTCGAGCGGAATGCGCTCATAGCGCGTGTCGAATCGCTTCACCTGCCCTCCGAGATTGACCACGGCTGCCGATAGCGACAAATCGCGTTCCGGATCGTAGTAGTTAATGCCCAAGTCGACCCCGATAGCCATAGCCGTATACGAGTCATACAAGCTGTAAATCCAGTTCAGCGTGACTCCGCCGCGAAGAAGCCCTACGATGTCGCGCGAATATGTGGCGTTGACAACGATATCTTTCGGCGAAAAACTGCCGGTCTCGGTGCCGTCGATCTCATTACGCGTCATCGACCCGTATCCGAAGTAGCGCACGCCGAAAGCGTAGGCGCTATATTCGTCGACACTGTTGGCAAACATTGCTCCGGCAAAATTTGCGTCGGCGATGTAACGCATATAGCTCAGCGACAGCTCGCGCTCATATTCCGGACCTAACAATGCGGGATTCTGCATCGTGGAGAACGCTCCGCCATCGAGAGCCGAGATATTGACACCGCCAAGCCCATACGTATGCGCCGACGCCGGAATGTCGAGAAAGCTGTACATTCCCGGCTCCGAAGCGCCGGCGGCTATGCTTGCCGTCAGCCCTATCAACGCTGTGATTGTTCTAAGATAACGTCTCATCGTTCTATTAACGCAAAATTCCCCGACTTATTGTCGCTCGGAAATGTCAACAAAGATAAAACAATAATAAAGCTTCTCAAAATTCCGCAGCAAGATTTTGCGGATTAATGCCGCATTACTACTTTTGTCATGCAATCAAAATAATCATTACACACACTTACATAAATCTTGAAAACGTTCTCACATCAGGGTCGGTCGCGCAGCGTTGCAGCCATCTCATTGGCTGCCGTCGCTTTCGTGTGCCTTCTCCTCCCATCCCCGATGTCAGCACAGATTCGCCGCGTTGTAACGTATCAGACTGTAATACAAGGAAGCATGACCATCAGCGTCGAAGCGTTCCTCTCTGATGCTGTAGACGAATCGCCCCGCTTCCCCGGCGGCGAATCCGAGCTCATTAAATTCATCAATAATAATCGCCGCTACCCGGTCGACGCCTATAATGCCGGCATCGAAGGCCGCGTGCTCTGCAGCTTCATTGTCGCTCCCGACGGCTCCATCGTCAACCCCGAAATCATCCGTGGCGTTGAAGAGAGTCTCAATCGCGAGGCGCTGCGTATCATCTCACGCATGCCGCGATGGAATGCCGGGAAAATCGACGGCATCAATGTCCCGGTCTACTACATTTTGGCCATTCCTTTCCGCCGCTGAATCATTGCTCTTACCGGTCGCAACAGCATGTATCCCGCTATGTTTGATGCCAATGCGAGGATTATCGCAACAAACGTAGCGTAGAGAACAATATCGCCAACAGTAAACGCGCCGGCGACTATCGTGTTCTTTACAAACCGTATGCCCAAAAATACGGTCACGATAATTCCTACAACGCACACGCCCATCTCAATCTGCGAGGCTATCCTCTGCCTACGCTCGGGAAGCCGGTTGAACACTTTACGTGTAAACCATGCCGACTCCCCGGCCTTCGGTAGCTGTTTCATAGCCTCGGCTATACGGCGATCAACATCGCCCATCTTTTCTTCATCTTTCATACTTAAGCACTTTCGACATGCGCTCGCGGGCACGGAGAAGATAAACCTTCACCGTTCCCTCGGGCAGTCCCGTTATTTTAACAATCTCTTTTATCGGACGGTCCTCATAGTAGCGCAGCAGAATCAACGTGCGCTCTATGTCCGACAGGCTTTTTAATGCTACGCTCAAATCGTGGCTAATCTCCTCGCCGCTTCCTGAGGGCGAAGTCGACGCCTCCGGCTCGCGGATTTCATCGAGCGAAACGCCGTGGCGTGCCGAGCGCATCGCCGACGAGTATTCGTTGATTGCTATCCTGTAGAGCCATGTGCTGAATCTCGCAACGCCTTTGAACTGACGCAACGAAACGTACGCCTTAATAAATGTCTCCTGAGCCAGGTCGTCGACCATGCAACTGTCTCCGTTGCAGAGGTTCAGCAGGAAGTTGCGCAGTCGCGGACTGTACTCATCGACCAGACGTGAGAAAGCGCGGCGGTCATCAGCCGCCACGCATCGCGCAATGAGTGATATTTCCTCAAGCTTGGTCAGCATCTGTGTGCGCCGGGATTTCAGCTGCCTCTTTCAGATTCTGCTGGTGTATCCCTACGAAATACACTATGAGCTTCACGATGCCAACAAATATCGGCAGCGTCATCAACGCACTCATCTCCTCCGAGTCGACAACGATGAAGAAAATCATCAGCGTAGCGCCGCAGGCTACCCATATCAGGGCCGAATGGAGCGTGCGCAGCGAGATGTCATAGCGACTCTGACCGGTATAAAAAACCTCGGGCAGCTCTACGCCCGAACGCATTGCCGATTCTATTACAGCATATTTGTCCAATAGGCGCCGGCGCCGCGAGTGCATTACTATCAGCAAGATAATTATTGCAGCCAATGGCACGGCCAAAATAGCCACAACCGAGATTATCATCTCGCAGATTTGCGAAACCTGGCGGTCTCTGAACGGGAACATCCGCTGCTCCGACTTACGTTCTTGGCTGACAACTACCGTTTCCTGCGAGATTGAGTCGAGCGCCTGAATTCTTGATTCCAACTGAGCCACGCGGTCCTTAACGGCCGCATCGACCTCGGCTGCGCGGTCCTTCACGGCTTCACCGACTTCGGCTGCGCGGTCGGTAGCAGATGTCGAGAACTGACAGAGTGTGATTGCCATCGCAACCAACATCATGATTGATTTAATTCGTTTCATTGTAAAGTTCTTTTGAGCTTTTGACGCAACAGCGACTCAATTGGTTACACCCTCGGCAAGAAATTTTTTTATTAGATACTTATCAAATAAATCGCCGCGTCCGTTCGTCGTACTCAAAACCGGCCTGACCGAGTTTCATCTGAAGCATCTCGCGGCTGATGTTCAGGTCATCGCACAGCTCATCGAGCGACTCATAATTGTCGCGCAACTTCATGTTGATCATGCTCATCAGCATCGCCGGGTCGTTTGGTAATTGATAGTCCATATCTATTCGATTTTTCTGCAAATTTAACTATATTTGCCGCATGAAACGCAACACTGCCGCATTTTTATGCGCCATTCTACTAACCGCCTGCGGCTCAGGCATGCCGGGAATCGACCCGAAAAAGCCTGCCCATCCACAGGCCGTCGACCTTACTGCCTCCGGCTCGCCGGCTAAGGTAGCTTCGCGCCTCGTCGATTGGCTCGCCGATGCCACTCCCGACGACAACGCTTTTGCCCGCGAGCTGACGCGGGAAATAATCTCGGTCTACGACAGCACCGACAACTACGCTTCGCGACATTTCGCCTTCGCGCTCGACTCAATAAAATCCACTCTCTCAACCGATCGCCTCGCCCGAGTTTACGTCGTCGCCATGCGCCCGGCCCATCTCGGACGCACACTCCGCTTCGACGCCGCCGAGGCTACCCCCGAGCTCATCGAGAAAATCCGCGAAGCTTATGCCGACGATTCAATCGCCCTACAATCTTTCAACCAAGCTCTGAACCAATGAAATCATTCGAAGAATATCTCGCCATCGCCAACTGCCTTGCTTCGCAAATCGCACTTCCTCAGCAGCCCGCAGGTCTCTACAATCCGATCCGCTACGTAATGACCGATGGCGGAAAACGTCTGCGCCCGGTACTCACTCTCGCTGCCGCCGACGCTTTTGGAGCCGAACCCGGGAAAGCATTCCATCAGGCGGCCGGAATCGAGCTCTTCCATAACTTCACGCTTCTCCACGACGACGTCATGGACAATTCCGACATGCGTCGCGGACGTCCTACGGTTCATCGCAAATGGAACGATGCGACGGCAATCTTGTCGGGCGACGCGATGCTCACTCTCGCGTCAATCGAAATCGCCCACATCGACAACCCGTCTATAGCTCATCGACTTATGGCGCTCTTCAACCGAACAGCCATGGAGGTCTACGAAGGCCAGCAATTCGACATGGACTTCGAAACGCGCACCGATGTCACCGTTGATGAATACATGGAAATGATTCGACTGAAAACCTCCGTGCTTCTCGGCTGTGCTGCAGCTCTCGGCGCAATCGTAGCCGATGCCTCGCAAACCCGCACCGACGCTATCTATCGCTTCGGCGAACAGCTCGGGCTCGCTTTCCAGCTGCGCGACGACTTGCTCGACACGTTCGGCGACGCCGATACTTTCGGCAAACCTATCGGTGGCGACATCGTGAACAACAAAAAAACATGGCTGCTCATCACCGCTTTAGCCGAAGACCGCTCGGGTGTCATCAGAGAAGAGCTTACCAACCCGACGCCCGAAAAATTCGCCCGCGTCAGCGGCGTCTACAAAGCTCTTAACCTCCCCGAGCGCTGTCAGGAGTTGATCGACAGCTACGCCGACAAAGCTAACGAAGCACTCGCCGACGCCCGGCTGCAGCCCGACGCCCGTCAGTTCTTCACGACCCTCGCAACCAACATGACACGACGCATGAAATGAGCGCTTCATTTATCGACACCCACACCCACCTATATCTCGAAGAATTTGCCGACGACGCCAACGCTGCCGTTGCCCGCGCTAAAGCCGCCGGAGTCAACCGAATGATTTTCCCGAATGTAGGCCTCGACTCAATCGAGCCGATGAAACAGCTCCACGCGCAGAACCCCGACTCGACATTCATGGCCATGGGACTCCACCCGACAGAAATAACCGCTGATTGGGAGCAGACAATCGCGCCTATCCGCGAAGAGCTTTTCAACCCCGCCGCAGGCTACGTCGCAGTCGGCGAAATCGGCATGGACCTCTATTGGGACTCCACTTTCGAGCAGCAACAGATGCGTGCTTTCGACCGTCAGCTCGCCTGGGCCGAGCAGCTCAACCTCCCGGTTATCATACACTGCCGCAACGCCATGACTCAGACTGTCGAAGTGCTTGAAGACCACCGCAATCTGCAATGCGTCTTTCATTGCTTCAGCGGCTCGGCCGACGACATCAGCGAGATTCGCCGACGCATCGGCAACCACCCCTATTTCGGAATCGGAGGCGTCGTTACGTTCAAAAACTCCAACCTACGCCAACTTCTGCCCGAAATTACTGCCTCGAAAATTCTACTCGAAACCGATTCGCCCTACCTCGCTCCGGTGCCCCACCGAGGAAAACGTAACGAGAGCTCTTACATTCCGATTATCGCCGAAACCGCAGCAGCCGCGCTTGAAATCCCGACCGACGAACTCGCCCGCCTGACCTCAGCCTCAGCCGCTAACTTCTTCAACCTTTAACCGGCTGATTCTGCCTTGGCGGCGTTCTCTACGCTCTCAATCTGCGAGGGGTCAGCGACCTGGATTGTATCCACGTCGATACCCGAAGGATAGTTGAACAGCTGGAGCTCGAAGTCCTTGCAAACGGCGGCGATATGCTCAAATATCTCACTCTGAACGGCCTCGTAGGCTGTCCATGCAGTTGTCGTGAAGCACCATAGCTGCAGTGGAATACCGATACCCGACGGAACCATCACGCGCACCAGAATTTGCTGCTCTTTGTTAATCAGCGGGTGATTCAGAAGATACTGACACATATAGGCGCGGAACAAACCGAGATTCGTCTCCGTCGTGCCGTTAACAACCGCCAGTCCGGAATCATAATCAACCTTGCCGGCCTGCTGAGTCTTGTCGATAAACGCCTTCATCTCAGGATGTTTCGCCTCAACCTTGGCTATCAAATCCGAGTCGCATTGCTTCACGTAGTAGGAGTCGAATATCACCGCACGGCAAATCTGTCGAGCTCCCGAAGCCGACATTCCGCGCCAGTTCTGGAACGACGTCGACACGAGCGTGTAAGGCGGCAGCGTCACGATTGTGTTATCCCAGTTCTGAACCTTTACGGCCGTCAGCGAAACGTCGATCACGATGCCATTCGCTATCGTCGACGGAACCACAATCCAGTCGCCAACACGAAGCATATCGTTCTGCGACAGCTGAATCCCGGCAACAAATCCCAATATCGTATCCTTGAAAATCAACATCAAAACCGTTGCAAACGCGCCCAAGCCGGCAAGTAGCGCGGCCGGCGATTTGTCGAGCAGAATCGACCCGATGATAATCGCCACGATAATCCAGACAATACCGACACAAACATTCAGTATCCCCTTCAACGGAAGATTTTTCGAATTATCATGCTTGTCGAATCTCGTCCACATGAAAGCCAAAATCGTGTTAACCGCACGAGCCGTGACTATCACCAAATATATATATACGCAGACCTGGAATATCTTCAACAGCTTCGAGCCTGAGTCGAAAGCAAACGGTATCAAACCCAAGATAACGAGCGGCGGAATAATGTGGCTACACTTCGTCAGCACTTTCTGCTCCAGTAGATCGCGAGTCAAGTCGCTGTGGCGCATCTTGACAACCTGTCGCGACGCAACCAGTATGAGCTTTCTGATTAGCCAGCCTAAGAAAAGAGCGAACACCACAATGACAGCCACATAGATAACCTCCTCGATTACCGGGTTATGTTCCAAACCGATTTTATCGAGAACACCATCAATCGTTTTCAGCAACCAAGCTGCCACATGATGCGAAGGTATTAATTCTGCCAACATAAATAAATAGTTGAAAGTTAATATTTCATTAATTGCGCCGAGCCTTCCGCCCTGCTGATTATGAAACAACGCGCAATCTCGATTAGTTCGCTCACAGCATTTAATATAACCAAACGCTCCGGCGTTCTGCTGTTCCCAATCTGACGCCAACCTCACTCAAAATTTGCAATTTTCACATTTAAGTGTTAATTTTGACGCCGAATGTTAAAAGGGCAACAAAAAATTTTGATTCCCGGTTAACAATAACGTGTTTGGTTTGTTAACATAATATAGCTTTAAAAATCGGCCTACAACCGACCGCTTAGGCTAAACTTATTCAAACAAAACCTGACACAAACAGATAGATACAACGTAACAACGGCTTCGCAAAATGAAAAAATCAACCATCTGGGCAATAACAATCGTAATGGCTCTCACCTTCGCGGGATTGCTTTATCTGCAAGTCATGTATTTGCAGAACATGCTCAGGATGCGCGATGAACAGTTCAGCGAAGGTGTCAAACGCAGTCTTTTTGCAGTCACAACAGCCCTCGAGCAGGACGAAACAAAATATTTCCTCGAAGAGGATGCCGCCCAGATCGAAACCTCCGTGCTCCCCCGCTACTCTGTAGGCGAAGCCGACCAAGGCGGAATAAAATTCTCATTCACAACCGCCGAGGGCAAACGCGGAGCTCTGACGCTTCAAGGCGACATCAACGTCCTCGGAGCCACCACTCCCCGAACCCCCGACCGACAGCGCTCAACCCAGGAGATCCTCCGCGAACAATACCTCTACCAGAAGGAGCTGATGGACGAGGTAATCATGAAAATAATCTCCCAATCGAGCAACCGCCCTATCGACCAGCGCGCCGATTCAGCAAAAGTTGCAACCTATCTCCGAATGGAGCTCGACCACAACGGGCTCCACATTCCGTTTGAATTCGCTGTCGTCAACCGTCTCGGAGCCATCGTCTACCGAACCGCCGGCTACGATGCCGTCCGCGCCGGCGACAATAACGTATTCGTCCAGACGCTATTCCCCAACGACTCCAAGAACCGCATGAACTACCTCAAGGTCTACTTCCCGACCAAGAGCGACTACATCATGTCGGCGCTGCAATACATCATCCCCTCGCTGATTCTAACGTTCATTTTGTTGGTCGTTTTCACCATCACGATTTACCTCGTGTTCCGCCAAAAGAAACTCTCCGAGATGAAAAACGACTTCATCAACAACATGACCCACGAATTCAAGACCCCCATCTCTACGATTTCGCTCGCCGCACAGATGCTCAACGACCCCTCGGTGCGCAAATCAGAAAAGATGCAGGAACATATCTCATCCGTCATTAACGACGAAACAAAACGCCTGCGATTCCAGGTCGAGAAAGTGCTGCAGATGTCAATGTTCGAACGCCAGCGAGCAACGCTCAAGCTCCAGGACATCGACGCCAATGTGGCAATCGCCAACATCGTCCACACCTTTAAGATTAAGGTTGAAAAATATGGCGGCAAAATCGAAACCGACCTCCTCGCCGAAAACTCTACAATCAACGTCGACGAAATGCACTTCACCAACGTGATCTTCAACCTCCTCGACAACGCCGTCAAATACCGCCGCGACGACGTCCCCCTACTGCTGCGCGTAACAACCACCGACATCTCTGCAAACCGGCTGAAAATCACCATTGCCGACAACGGTATCGGCATCCGGCGCGAAGACCTCAAGAAAATCTTCGAGAAGTTCTATCGCGTCTCGACCGGCAACCTCCACGATGTCAAAGGATTCGGCCTCGGCCTGGCCTACGTGCAGAAAATGGTTCGCGAACTCCGCGGAGAAATCGCCGTTGAAAGCGAGCCCCAACAAGGAACAAAATTTATAATAACTTTACCCCTAACTAAAAACTGAAAATTATGGAAGAACGTTTGCGCATACTGCTTTGCGAGGATGACGAGAACCTCGGCATGCTCCTCCGCGAATATCTCCAGGCAAAGGGTTTCAACGCCGACCTCTTCGCCGACGGCGAGAGCGGCTACAAAGCTTTCCTCAAAGGCAAATACGACCTCTGCGTGCTCGACGTGATGATGCCGAAAAAAGACGGCTTCGCTCTCGCCTCGGAAATCCGCACGGTCAACGCCGAAGTGCCTATCATCTTCTTGACCGCCAAATCAATCAAAGAGGATATCCTCGAAGGGTTCAAGATTGGCGCCGACGACTATATCACCAAGCCGTTCTCGATGGAGGAGCTCGTGTTCCGTATCGAGGCTATTATCCGCCGCGTCAAAGGCAAGAAGGGCAAAGAGGTAACGATGTATAAAATCGGCAAATTCACGTTCGACACCCAGAAACAGGTGCTCATGATTGGCGATAAATCAACCAAGCTGACCACCAAGGAGTCGGAACTCCTCAGCCTTCTCTGCGCCCATGTCAACGAGATTCTCGAACGCAACTTCGCCCTCAAAACTATCTGGATCGACGACAACTACTTCAATGCCCGCAGCATGGACGTCTACATCACCAAGCTCCGCAAGCATCTCCGCGAAGACCCCTCGATCGAGATTATCAACATCCACGGCAAAGGCTACAAACTGATTGCCCCCGAACCCGAAACTACCGAAGCATAACGCCTCACTCCCCCGCTTTTACGAAGCCCGATGTGCCTCCGCGCATCGGGCTTCGCGCATTTTCCCTCTTGCAAGATTAGAAAAAACTCTCTACCTTTGCCGCGTGAAACGGTGTCGCGCCCCAATCCGGCGCGATGAAAAGGGAACCGGGTGAGAATCCCGGACAGACCCGCTGCTGTGAGTTCCAACCCAAACTCCGCCCGTCGAAATAGTCACTGACAGCCCAGCGCTGTTGGGAAGGCTTCGGGAGAGGAGGGAACAAGTCAGAATACCTGCCGATTCGCATCATTTGGTTTT
>CAYNSG010000005.1:19438-28145 GCA_964399885.1 uncultured Bacteroides sp. | reverse complement strand
ATAAGGTCGCACCCGAGGATGCGTCGATTCTCGGGTGCAAACATAATGTCTTTTTGCCCGAAAACCCGCCCCGGATTATACAAACCCACCTATTTTTATCAATAATTTACCCTATCGAGCAGAAGAGGGCTATCAGCCAGGGGGTTGCAAGGTCGATGAGGGTTCCGTGGATGACGGCGGCAGCGACCCATTGCTCTCCGCAGTAGCGGCGGATTGTAGCGAGGCAGACGTCAACCGACGTCACGCCCGCAACGGCTATCTCAGCCTCAGCCCCGAAGCGCCCGGCTATCCATTTGCCGAATACCAGCGCTATCAGCTCGCGCAACACATTAGCTATCAGCACTATCGCTCCCAACTCGGCAGCTATGGTTACGCCAACGTCGCCAACAGTCAGCTGCGGCACGAGAATCGACGAGAGCGAATAGTAGCCGCACGCCGAGTTTATCGCCAACGCCTGCCCGAAGCTCACGCTCTGCAGCAGCGGCACAACCACTGCCGTGGCAGCCAACGTGCCGACAACCGTCGCCGCGGGCAGCAGTATCAGCCTCGGCGCGGGGCGGCGCAGCAACGTCGGCAGATTGTCGTCGGCACCAACGCCGATCCCAACCTGAAACATCAGCAGAAACAGCAGCCAGAGGCTCAGGTCGGACATGAATCCGGGAGCCTCGCCAACCACCCCGCCGCACAGCAGCCCCGCCACGAAGCAGAGCACAATAACAACGCTACCCATGGTGCCTTCGGATTAAAGTTACCACCAAAATCGACCCCGCGACTCCCGCCAGAGAGAGAATCACAGCGTCGACGCCGACCGTCGCGAGCGAGTCGACAACTTCGCGGTTTGCACCCACCGTAAAGCCCAGGACTGCCACGAGCAGACACACCGTCACGGAGACTGCCGAGGCGAAACGTTTCACCACGGCGCAGCCTCGCAACAGCCGCCCGGCAATAATGCCTGCAATCATGATTAGTATTATCGACAGCATCGTTGCGCAAAATTACAATAGATATTCGTAATTTTGCACTCTAATTCCGACAACAATGGCTACTACCGAAATAAATATCGACGACTTCGACTATCCCCTGCCCGACGACCGCATTGCGCGCCACCCGCTGGCCGAGCGCGACGCCTGCAAGCTGCTGATGCGCGACAGCGAGGGCCGCCTCTCCCACCACGTTTTCACCGAGCTCCCTTCGCTACTGCCGCCCGGCGCGATGCTCGTCGCCAACAACACTCGCGTAATCAACGCCCGTCTGCGCTTTCGCAAAGCCACTTCTACATCAGCCAACGGCGCCCTCATCGAAGTGTTCTGCCTCGAGCCCGTCGAGCCCGCCGACTATGAGCGCGCATTTGCCGCGACAGCCTCTACCGAATGGCTCTGCTTCGTAGGCAACAGCAAGCGCTGGAACGAGGGGCTGACGCTCTCGCTCGATCTACAATGCGACGGCCGGCAGCTCACTCTCCGCGCCGACCGCACCGGACGCTGCGGAAACGCCTCGACCGTACGCTTCAGCTGGGACAACCCCGCGGTAACATTCTCGCAGATAATCGATTGCGCCGGTGAAATACCCATCCCGCCCTACCTCTGCCGAGGCACCGAGGAGAGCGACAAAACCGACTATCAGACAGTCTATTCGCGCATCGAAGGCTCCGTAGCCGCCCCCACCGCCGGACTCCACTTCACCCCCCGACTGCTCGACGCCATCGAAGCCGCCGGTATCAAACGCCGCGAACTGACGCTCCACGTCGGCGCCGGCACGTTCCAACCCGTCAAGTCGGCAACCATCGGCGACCACGAGATGCACAGCGAGCTGATAACCGTCGACCGCAGCCTCATCGAGGAGCTCGCCCGCGAGAAATCGCCTGTCATTGCCGTCGGCACAACCTCGGTCCGCACACTCGAAAGTCTCTACCACCTTGGCTGCATGGCCGCCGTCGACTCGCTCCCCGCCGAGCTCCCGCAATGGTACCCCTACGCCGAATCCCACCCCGACCTCAGCGTCGCCGAAGCGATGGCAGCACTGCTACGCCACCTCGACGCCACCAGAGCCGACCGCCTCGTGGCCTCCACACGCATCATCATCGCCCCCGGCTACCGCTTCCGCATCGTCGACGGCATGGTCACCAACTTCCACCAACCCCGCTCCACGCTGCTGCTGCTCGTCTCGGCTTTCACCGGCGGCGATTGGCGGCGGATGTACGACGAAGCCCTCGCCGCCAACTACCGCTTCCTGAGCTACGGCGACGCCCAGCTGCTCCTCCGCCAAGCGTGAAACCTGCCCACAAAATGTTCCACAGTTATCAACATTTCTTGCCATTTATAAACATTTAACTCATTTTCAACCGCTATCAAGTTGATTTTATCGCCAAAAACCTTTAGCTTTGCACTCTGAAAAAAAACTCATTCAAAGGAACTTATTTAACATTCGTTAAAAAGTTTGAATCAGTTCATAACGCAACACACCAAATGGGTAAAATTATAGCTATCGCCAATCAGAAAGGCGGCGTCGGAAAAACAACTACCACAATCAACCTCGGAGCATCACTCGCCGCCGAGGGTAAAAAGGTGCTTATCGTCGACGCCGACCCACAAGCTAACGCCACTTCGGGCTACGGTATCTCACCCGAACAGATGACCTCGTCGATCTACGAATGCCTCGTCGACGACTACCCCATGGCGGGCTCGCAGGTGCCTACATGCGTCGAGGGCCTCGACCTCGTCGGCTCGCGCATCGACCTCGCCGGAGCCGAGCTCGAGCTCATCTCGCGCCCCAACCGTGAGCGCGTCCTGGCTAATGTGCTCAGCGGAGTTGTCGACCAGTACGACTATATCCTTATCGACTGCTCCCCCTCGCTCGGACTGATAACCGTCAACGCCCTGACAGCCGCCCATTCGGTGATTATCCCCGTACAGGCCGAATATTTCGCCCTCGAAGGCATCACCAAACTCATCAACACCATCCGCATCATCAAGCCCAAGCTCAACCCCGGGCTCGAAATCGAGGGCTTCCTGCTCACGATGTACGACGCGCGCCTAAAGCTCGCCAACCAAATCTACGAAGAGCTCAAAGGCCACTTCGGCGACATGGTTTTCAACACGGTAATCCCCCGCAACATCCGCCTCTCCGAAGCCCCCTCCCACGGACTCCCCGCGCTCCTCTACGACCCCGAAAGCCGCGGAGCAACATCCCACATCGCCCTCGCTCGCGAAATTATCGCCAAACACAAAGCTAAGTAAACAACACTCATATATAATTAATATAGATGGCACTCAAACGCCCCGCGCTCGGACGCGGTCTCGACTCACTCATCGCCATGGACGATGTCCCCGCACAGGGCTCATCAACCATCAGCGAAATCGACATCAACCAGATTACCCGCAACCCCGAGCAGCCCCGAACTGATTTCGACGACGAAGCCCTCGCCGAACTCGCCACATCAATCCGCGAGCTCGGTATCATTCAGCCCCTCTCGCTCCGTAAAACCGGCCCGACATCCTACCAGATCATCGCCGGCGAACGCCGTTTCCGCGCCGCAAAGCTCGCCGGACTGCGCTCCGTCCCGGCGTATATCCGCACCGCCAACGACGCCGAGCTCACCGAGATGGCCCTCATCGAAAACATTCAGCGCGAGGACCTCAACGCCATCGAAATCGCCCTGGCGCTCCGCAACCTCATCGACCGCTATAATCTGACCCAGGAACGCCTCAGCGAGCGCATAGGCAAAAAGCGCGCAACGATTGCCAACTTCCTCCGTCTGCTCCGCCTCCCCGCCGAAGTGCAGAAAGGACTGCGCGAACGCCTCGTCGACATGGGCCACGCACGCGCTCTCCTCTCTATCGACGACCCCGCCGAGCAGCTCAAGCTCTACAAGCGCATTCTCCGCGAAGGTCTCTCGGTAAGAAAAGTCGAGGAATTGGCCAAAAAAGTCCGCGAAGAGTCGGCCGCAGCCAAGCAAGCTCAGGAGAGTATCGAAGGCTCACTCTCGCGCGATTTCGACATCCTCCGCCAGCATCTTTCCGCCAAATTCCAGACGCCCGTGCAGTTCGTCTGCGACCGCAGCGGCAAGGGAAAAATCACATTCCCCTTCAAAGATGAGGACCAACTTGAGAAATTAATTGCTATCTTTGACAAATTAAATCAGCCCGACGCCTGAACAACGGCGCCCAAAGTAGCGCGCTTCGGCGCGTAACCTTCTGGGAAAAAGCGAGATAAAGAATGAATAACGACCAGCAACGACACAGTGGCATTGGCTCACGGCAAACGCTGTTTCTTGTAATCGGTGTGGTTTTGGCCGCATTGATTGCGCCGTTTAACATTTTTTCTGAAACGCCCCAGAAGCCTATAAAACCTCGGCGCAGAGTCCACCCCACCGAGCTCCCCGATTCGATTCTGCTCTCGCGGCCCATCGCCGGCGACCAGGCCGTACAGGTCGACTCGCTAACGGCCTTTTCGCCCGACTCCGCTACCATTACCCCCATCGACACCGTCGCCGTCATCGACGCGCCCGCTATGGCCTCACTACCCGATTCGCTCCGAATCGAAACCGGGGCCGTCCGCATGTTCAATCCCGACCCGACGCGTGCCGTCTGGATGTCGGCGCTTTTCCCCGGACTCGGACAGGCATACAACCGCCGCTGGTGGAAGCTTCCCATCGTCGCCGCCGGATTCATGGGACTCGCCTACGGAACGTCGTGGAACAACGGCATGCTCGCCGACTATACCCGAGCCTATGCCGACATCATGGACAACGACCCCAACACAAAAAGCTACATGGACTTCTTCCCCTCTACCATCCGCGAAGAAGACCTCGACAAAACCTGGCTGACAAACATCCTCAAATCTCGAAAAGATTACTACCGTCGCAACCGCGACCTCTGCATAATCTCAATGGTGGGCGTCTATCTGCTCGCTATGGTCGACGCTTATGTCGACGCACAGCTTGCCCACTTCGACATCTCGCCCGACCTGTCGATGGACGTCGCCCCCGCACTGATTCCCGACTCCCGAAACCATCCCGGAATCGGGCTGCAATGGGCATTCACCTTTTAGCTCTCCGTACAACCCCTCCTTAGATCAACTCAAGCGATGAGAAAAACAGCAATAGCGATTATAACAGCAATAGCTTCAGCAGCCGCAGTAACCACCCCGGCGGCTGCCGCCCCCAAAGCAATGTCGATTCTCGACATCAAGCACTCTATCACCGACGACAACGTCGTGCTCCCCGAAAGCTTCGAAACCAAAACCCGCGAGCTCCACGAGAATTTCTTCCTCGAACACTACGCCACGCGTGCCGACGAAAAAGGTGAGCAAATAATCAAAGGCACCCCCCAGCAGTACGAGCAGCTGCTCAGCCAAATCCCCGCTGAAATCGAATTGCCCTACAACTCTATCGTTGGCAACTACATAAACGTCTACGTCGACAAACGCCGCGAACTCGTCGCCGACATGCTGGCGCTCTTCAACTATTATGGCGATATCTTCGTCGAGGAGCTGCTCAACGCCGGCCTCCCCATCGAGCTGCAGTATCTACCCATTATCGAATCGGCCCTCAACCCCAACGCCGTCTCGCGCGCCGGAGCCGTAGGCCTCTGGCAGATGATGCCCGCTACAGCTACCGGACTCGGATTGGAAGTGAACTCCCTCGTCGACCAGCGCCGCGACCCGCGCCTATCCACCCGCCAGGCCGTGCGCTATCTCAAGCAGCTCTACGACATCTACAACGACTGGTCGATTGCCATCGCCGCCTACAACTGCGGCCCCGGCAACGTCAACAAAGCCCTCCGACGCGCCGGCGGCGGCAAGAAAGATTTCTGGGAAATCTACCCCTACCTGCTGCCCGAAACCCGCGGCTACCTCCCCGCATTCATCGCCGCCAACTACGTCATGAACCACTATGCCAAGCATGGCATCCGCCCCACGCTCGTCAAGCAGAAACTCGTCACCGACACCGTCCTCATCAACCACCGCGTTCACTTCAACCAGATTGCCGACGTGCTCAACATCCCCATCGAGGAGATTAGAATGCTCAACCCACAGTTCCGCAAAGATATCATCCCCGGCGACAACCACCCCTACGCCTTGGTGCTCCCCTCGCAACAGGTTCTCAGCTACATCATGAGCGAGAAAGATATCCTCGACCGCGATGCCAACGACTATGCCCGACGCACCTACGTTGAGCCCGGCGTCACCACTACCACACTCGACGACGGCACCGTCGTAAAAACCCGAATCGTACGCAAAACCCACACCGTGGGCCGAGGCGAAAACCTCCGCAGCATCGCCAAAAAATATGGCGTCAGCGCTACCGACATCAAGCGATGGAACAACATGAGCTCCAGCAAAGTAAAAGCCGGACGAAAACTCGTAATCGAAACCGTTGAGCGCGAACCCGTCGAAGGCGCTAAGCTGACAGCCGTTGAATCATCGCGCACAACCGCGGCTACGACCCAACCCGCCGATTCGACAGCCGCCACGCCCGCCGACACCGCTGCCAAACCCTCTGCTACGCCCGCTGCCAAACCGGCCGCCACGCCCGCCAAGAAGCAAACCACACAGAAACAAGCCACCGCACCGCGCCCGACAACCTACAAAGTGCGCCGTGGCGACACCCTCTCGAAAATCGCCAAACGCTTCGGAGTCACCGTCAAAGCCATACAGGACGCCAACGGAATGGCCGCCTCCAACACCCGCATCGACATCAACCAAACCCTCAAAATCCCCGCCAAAGCCTCCAAGCGCTAACCCCCTCGCCGTCGCTGAGTCCGGTTAGGGATTGCCTCAAAATCTCCGCCAAAGCCTCCAAGCGCTAACCCCCTCGCCTCCATCTTCATAGCCGACCGAAAATCAACTTGTCAACTTGTCAATTTGTCAATTTGACAATTTGACAATTTGACATCGCCCGCCGTCCCCGCAAAAAAAACCGCCCGCCGTCCCCCGCCCGCCGTCCCCGCAACTTCTGTTTCAGGGAGCAACGCAACCGCTTCTGCGCCCTAATTCCCTAACCGCCAAACAATTCTGCGTTCCTTCCCGCGAGTTCTGCCAAGCGCGAAGCGCGTTTCTGCGATTCCCCCGCCCGCAAACCCGCCCGCAAACCCGCAATCCCGCCAAAAACCCCCTCAACCCCATATCCACCCTTATAATTATTCATTCGCGCAAAAACATACATTTCCTATATCCACTATTCAAAAAAACTTTATTATTTTTGCAGCGTAATCTTATACCATTTTTATAACACAAATATAACCAAAATGGACATTAACAACATCATCAGCTCCCTCGAAGCCAAACACCCCGGCGAGAAGGAGTATCTGCAGGCTGTACGCGAAGTGCTCCTCTGTGTTGAAGAAGTCTACAACCAGCACCCCGAGTTCGAGAAAGCCAAAATCGTGGAGCGCATGGTTGAGCCCGACCGCATCGTCACATTCCGTGTAACCTGGACCGACGACCGCGGCGAAGTGCAGACCAACCTCGGCTACCGCGTGCAGTTCAACAACGCCATTGGCCCCTACAAAGGCGGCATACGTTTCCACGCTTCCGTCAACCTTTCAATACTCAAATTCCTCGGCTTTGAGCAGACATTCAAAAACGCTCTGACAACCCTCCCCATGGGCGGAGCAAAAGGCGGCAGCGACTTCTCGCCCCGCGGCAAGAGCGACGCTGAAATCATGCGCTTCTGCCAGGCATTCATGCTCGAGCTCTGGAAAAACATCGGTCCCGACCGCGACGTTCCCGCAGGCGACATCGGCGTCGGCGGACGCGAAGTCGGCTACATGTATGGAATGTACAAAAAGCTCGTCAACCAGTGCGACGGCTCCATGACCGGCAAAGGTCTCGAATTCGGCGGCTCACGCATCCGCCCCGAAGCCACCGGTTTCGGTGCCCTCTACTTCGTGCAGAGCATGCTCGCCGAGAAAAACGACTCTATCAAAGGCAAAACCGTTGCCATCTCAGGCTTCGGCAACGTTGCTTGGGGCGCTGCACTCAAAGCCAACGAGCTCGGCGCTAAAGTCGTTACTATCTCCGGCCCCGACGGCTACATCTACGACCCCGACGGCATCTCCGGCGAGAAAGTCGACTATATGCTCCACCTCCGCGCAACCGGCGAGGACATCGTTGCACCCTACGCCGAAAAATTCCCCGGCTCGACATTCTTCCCTGGACGCAAACCCTGGGAGCAGAAAGTCGACATCGCACTCCCCTGCGCTACGCAGAACGAGCTCAACGGCGACGACGCTCGTCAGCTCATTGCCAACGGCGTTGAAATGTGTGCCGAAGTTTCCAACATGGGCTGCACACCCGAAGCCATCGACGCATTCATCGAATCGCGCACAACCTACGCTCCCGGCAAAGCCGTTAACGCCGGCGGTGTTGCCACTTCAGGCCTCGAAATGAGCCAGAATGCCATGCACCTCCAGTGGAGCGCCGAGGAAGTCGACGAAAAACTCCACACAATCATGCGCGACATCCACGAACAGTGCGTACGCTACGGCACAGAGCCCGACGGATACCTCAACTACATGAAAGGCGCCAACATCGCCGGCTTCATGAAAGTTGCCCACGCCATGATGGGCCAGGGCGTCATCTAATCCCCCGCCACTCCCACGGGCAATAAGCCCGCCCACACCCATAAGGCTGCGACCCCCGTCGCAGCCTTTTTCATCTCCACAGCCTCATTCCCGTCCCGCATTCCTGTCAATTTGTCAATTTG
>CAYNSG010000005.1:12603-19338 GCA_964399885.1 uncultured Bacteroides sp. | reverse complement strand
CAATTTGTCAATTTGTCAATTTGACATCTTCTTCTCCCGCCCCGCAACCATGCCACCAACCGGGGGCTCCATCCGGCTTTTGCGAGTTCTGCCAAGGTCGCAACGCGACCGCTTCTGTGAGTTCCTTTAGCCGCCACGCCAACAGTTCTGCGTTGTTTTGCGAGTTCTGCCAAGCGCGAAGCGCGCTTCTGCGTTTCTCCCGCCACCAACCCTGCCCACCCACAAGCCCCAAGAAAAATCCGCGTCCATCCGCGTCATCCCTCCGACCGCAAGGTTGGAGATCCGCGTCTGAACTAAAATTTTTCTGTCCCCCCCCGTCTGCTTTCTTTTCCGGCAACTAACGCGGCCGAAACCATAAAAAATTCTTACCTTTGCGGGAAATATCAAAAACATTAGCGCAAATGGTAAAGGATTCCGAAATTTTCAATTTCATTGCTCGTGAGGGCGAGCGCCAGAAGAAAGGTATCGAACTGATAGCCAGCGAAAACTTCGTCAGCGACGAGGTGATGGCCGCAATGGGCTCATGCCTGACAAACAAATATGCCGAAGGTTATCCCGGACATCGCTACTACGGCGGTTGCCAGGTGGTCGACCAGGTTGAGCAGCTCGCTATCGACCGCGTCAAGAAACTTTTCGGAGCCGAATATGCCAACGTTCAGCCCCACTCGGGCGCACAGGCCAACATGGCTGTGTTCATGACATGCCTCAAACCCGGCGACAAGTTCCTCGGTCTCAATCTCTCACACGGCGGTCACCTCTCGCACGGAAGCCCCGTAAACTTCTCCGGACTGATGTTCCACGCCTTGGAATATAACGTCAGCGCCGAAACCGGATTGGTCGACTACGACCAGATGGAGGAGGTTGCTCTCCGCGAGCGTCCGAAGCTGATTATCGGCGGTGCAAGCGCCTACTCACGCGAATGGGACTATGCCCGCATGCGTAAGATTGCCGACGAAATCGGAGCGTTGCTGATGATCGACATGGCTCACCCCGCCGGACTCATCGCTGCCGGTCTGCTCGACAACCCGCTGAAATACGCTCATATCGTCACCTCGACGACCCACAAAACCCTCCGCGGTCCGCGCGGCGGCATCATCCTCCTTGGCAAAGATTTCGAAAACCCCTGGGGCAAGAAAAATCCGAAAGGACAGACGCGCATGATGTCGCAGCTCATCGACTCGGCCGTGTTCCCCGGTGTTCAGGGCGGCCCGCTCGAACACGTCATCGCCGCCAAGGCCGTTGCATTCAACGAGGCTCTGCAGCCCTCGTTTGTCGACTACCAGCGCCAGGTGAAGAATAATGCAGCTACGATGGCTGCCGCACTGATTGAGCGCGGCTACAAGATTGTTTCGGGCGGAACCGACAACCACTGCGTACTCGTCGACCTCCGCACTAAATTCCCCGAACTCACCGGCAAACTCGCCGAGCGCGCCCTCGTCGACGCCGACATCACAGCCAACAAGAACATGGTGCCCTTCGACACCCGCTCGCCGTTCCTCACCTCAGGCATCCGCCTCGGCACTCCCGCCATCACCACCCGCGGCCTCAAAGACGACAAGATGCCGTCCATCGTCGAGCTGATCGACCGCGTCCTCAGCGCACCCGAGGACCAGGCCGTTATCGCCGCCGTCCGCAGCGAGGTCAACGCCATGATGGAGCAGTATCCTATGTTTGCTTATTAAGAATCTATGATTACCGATTTCGTTGTCTGGAACGTCAGCCCCGAACTGTTCTCAATCGGGCCCATTACCGTCCGCTGGTATGGACTGATGTTTGCCATCGGATTCTTGGTGGGCTACAACCTCATCGAGCGAATGTTTCGCCACGAAGGTGCTCCCGAGAAATGGGGCGGAATGTTGCTGCTCTGGGTTGTCGGCGCCACTATTATCGGCGCCCGATTGGGCCACGTGTTTTTCTACGAGTGGGCCTACTATAGCCAACATCCGCTTGAAATAGTGAAATTTTGGGAGGGCGGACTCGCCAGCCACGGCGGAACCATCGGCATCATCATCGCTATTTTCTTCTACTCGATATTCACAACCAAGCGCAGCCCGCTATGGACGTTCGACCGTCTGGTTGTGCCCGTGGCTTTTGTCGGCGGACTGATTCGCATCGGCAATCTGATGAACTCCGAGATTTTCGGCACCGCCACGACGCTCCCCTGGGGCTTCATGTTCCTGCGCTCGCGCGAATGGCACATGATGTACGAGGGGCTAGCCTGCCACCCCACGCAGATCTACGAAGCGCTCTGCTATTTCGCGCTGTTCGCCCTGCTGATGTGGATGTACTGGAAAAAGAACGCCGAGGAGCGCCCGGGACTGATTTTCGGCGTGTTTCTCGTCGGCTGCTTCCTGCCGCGATTCCTGATTGAGTTCATCAAGAACGACCAGGTTGCGTTTGAGGCCGACATGGCGCTCAACATGGGACAGCTGCTGAGCATCCCGTTCATCCTCCTCGGGATTATCCTGATTGTCCGCGCGATGTTGCGCCCGAAAGTTCATCTGACTTTCCCCAACCGCTTCGCCGACGAAAAAACGCCCAAAAGAAGATAATCGAGAGAAGATAATCGAGAAACGATGAGCACTCTAACCGAAAAAATAGAATTCGTTACCGGCATCAACACCGACGCCGGCAAAACCTACGCTACCGGGTGGTATGCCCGCTCGCTCATCGAGCAGGGGCTCCGCGTGGCCACGATGAAGTTCATCCAAACCGGCTGCACCGACACCTCCGACGACCTGCTGCTGCACCGCCGCATCATGCAGTGCTGTATCCCCGAGGATGCCGAGGGGCTGACAGCTCCGGAAATCTACACCTATCCCGCATCGCCGCATCTCTCGGCAGCCATCGACAACCGCCCCGTCGATCTCGACAAGATATGGCGCGCAGCGCTGACGCTCGCCGAGCGCTACGACCGCGTGCTGATCGAAGGCGCCGGCGGTCCGATGGTTCCCGTTGCCGAGGATTATCTGACAATCGACTTCCCCGTTGAGCATCATCTGCCGGTGATTCTCGTTACGAACTCGCGCCTGGGCTCTATCAGCCACACGCTGCTGTCGCTCGAAGCCATCTCGGCGCGCGGGCTGCAGCTCTCGGCCGTGCTCTACAACCACCATTTCGACGACGACCCCGTGATCTCGCCCGACACCCACCGCTACATCAAGCGCTTCGTCGCGACTCACTATCCCGAAGCCGCTTTCATCGACATTCCCTCTATTCACGCCTGAAAACACCCCTCATCCCATGCCTGAAAAATCGCCACAACAACTCTACGGTCTGATAGGAAAGGTGCTCGGTCACAGTTTCTCTCAGGGCTATTTCAACCAGAAATTCGAGTCGGAGCATATCAATGCCCGCTACATCAACTTCGAGATTGCCGACATTGGCGAGTTCAACGAGCTGTTGGCCGAATATCCCGCGCTGCGCGGATTGAACGTCACAATCCCCTACAAGGAGCAGGTAATAGGCTATATGGATGAGATGGATCCGACGGCTGAACGCATCGGGGCTGTCAACGTCATCAAATTCATAGGCCGCGGAGCTTCGTTGCGACTCAAGGGATTCAACTCCGACGTGATCGGCTTCAGCGATTCCATTCGTCCGCTGCTCAACGCCGACCGCCGCAAGGCGCTCGTGCTCGGCACCGGCGGAGCCTCGAAGGCCATCGCCGTAGGGCTCACCGACCTTGGCGTCGACGTGCAGCTCGTTTCGCGTTCGGCGCGCGAGAACGTGATTACCTACGCCGACCTGACACCGGAGATTATCGCCGACCGCAAGGTTATCGTCAACACTACGCCCTTAGGCATGTATCCCCATGTCGACCAAGCCCCCGACATCCCCTACGAGGAGCTGACTCCGAAGCATCTCTGCTACGACCTCATCTATAATCCCGACACGACACTCTTCATGAAGCGCAGTGCCGAGTTTGGCGCCGAGACTAAAAACGGCCTCGAGATGCTCCTGCTCCAGGCGTTTGCATCGTGGCAAATCTGGAATCAGTAAACCTAATCCAACACCATCAATGGCACGCTATAAAGGTCATGGTCCGTCGCTACGCGAAATCGGCAAGTCGGTCTACATCATCCTCATCGTTCTCTGCATCTTCCCGTTCGACAAAATCGGAATGAAAGAGTACGTCACTCCGGCAACGGCCCTGTTTCTCGGACTGATTTTCGCTTTCATCTTCCAGTGTCCCTACCCGAAGTTCAACAAGAAAACCTCGAAATATCTGCTGCAGGCGTCGGTTGTAGGTCTCGGCTTCGGCATGAACGTCAACGAGTCGTTGCGCTCGGGCAGCGAGGGTATGATGTTCACGATCGTGAGCGTTGTCAGCGTGATGGTTTTCGGCGTGCTGATCGGCTGGTGGCTCCACATCAACCGCAAGACGGCCTATCTGATTTCGTCGGGCACCGCCATCTGTGGCGGCAGCGCGATTGCCGCCGTCGGTCCGGTGCTTAAAGCCACGGAGAACGAGATGGGCGTTTCGCTCGGTGTAATCTTCATCCTCAACGCCATCGCCCTCTTTATCTTCCCGCCTATCGGGCATTTCTTCGAGATGTCGCAACAGCAGTTCGGCACATGGGCGGCGATAGCTATCCACGACACATCGTCGGTTGTCGGCGCCGGTCAGGTCTATGGTCCCGAGGCGTTGCAGATAGCCACGCTTATAAAACTCACGCGTGCGCTATGGATTATCCCGCTGGCGCTGGTCACCATGGCTCTGTTCCGCGACAAAACGTCGCGCATCTCCATCCCCTGGTTTATCTTCCTCTTTATCCTCGCGATGGTTGCCAACACCTACTGCTCGATTCCTGCCGAGGTCAGCGGCTGGCTCGTTTGGCTCGCCAAGAAGGGAATGGTGTTGACGCTGTTCCTCATCGGTGCATCGCTTTCGCTCAAGGCCGTGCGTAGCGTCGGAGCCCGCCCGATGCTGTTGGCCGTGTTGCTCTGGATAATCATCGGCGTCAGCAGCTTCATTGTGGTTCGCTGCACGATTGCCTGAGCCTCCACCACCTCCTTTTCATGAAAGCTCCTCTCTCTATGATGCCCCTGCTGCCCGTTGCGGCAGCTATGGTTGCGGGCATCGTCGTTGAGGAGCTTTTCGACGCTCGCTACGCAGTCGTCATCGCGTTGGCTTTTGCTGTCGCTATGGTTGCGGCAGCCCTGTTGCGACGGCGCGTGGCGGCAATCCTTTTGGCAGCGGTGGCCGTAGGCGCAACTGCCGCGGGGATAGGCGACCACCGCAGGGATGCCGCGGAGCTTGCCGGACGCAACCTTACGCTGACCGCCGACGTCGTTGCCGTAAAAGAGTCGGGCACGAGCCAGCTGCTGACCGTCAGAATCCTCGACACCAACGACAGCCTCGGCCGCGTCCGTAGTCTTGGCGGAATCAGAGCGTCCATCGCTTTCACTTCGTTCAACCCGCTTATCGCTCCCGCGCAACGCCTGCGCTTCAACGCCCGCCTCGCGCAGCCGCAGTCGCGTTTGGCCCACCCCGAAGAGTTCGACGTTGCCGCATCGCTCCGCCGCAACAACATCGACCTGCAGGCGATGGTTGTCCCTGAGCAGTTGTTGGAAATCAGCGACGCCACTGGCGTTATGGCCGCAGCCGCCCGCATCAAACTGCGTCTTTCGGAGCTCATCGACCGCAGCTCGATGAAACCCTCGACAAAGGAGTTTCTGACCACAACCTTGCTCGGCGACGCCTCGGCCATCCCCGCCGATTTGCGCGACGACTTTTCGCGTGCCGGACTCGCCCACCTGCTCGCCCTCAGCGGACTCCATGTCGGCATCATCGCCTCGCTGTTGGCGCTCGTGCTGCTGCCGCTGAGGGTTGCCTTGGGTCGCGGCGCCGTAGCTCCGCTGACAATTGCAGCTCTCTGGGCTTTTGCGTTCGTCACCGGTCTGTCGCCGTCGGTAACACGCTCGGTAATCATGGCTACGGTGCTTATCTCGGCCGTGGCTCTGCAGCGACGCCATAGCGCAACAAACTCGCTCAGCCTCGCCGCCATCCTGATTCTGCTTTTCGACCCCTTCGCCATTAAGAGCATCAGCTTCCAGCTCTCGTTTCTGGCCGTTGCGGGAATCATTGTGTTTGCCGGAGCGCTCAACCCCGTTAACCGTCGCAACCGCAAAGCCTACGCCATTGCGGGAGCCGTTACCGTCACGATTGCGGCGATGTTGGCCACGGGTGTCGTCTCACTCCACTATTTCCATCGCTTCCCGCTGCTGTTTATCTTCGCCAACCTCATATCCGCGCCGCTGCTGCCGTTGCTGTTGGGCTGTGGAGTACTGACTATTGCTGCCCATGCTGTCGGGTTTGCCGTGCCGCTGCTTTGCAAGCTCACCGACCTGCTGACCGACGCGCTTATTTTCGTCAGCTCAACGACTGCCTCGCTGCCGTTTGCGTCGATCGACAACATCTATCTCTCAACTGCCACAATCCTCTGCGCCTCGCTGACAATCATCGCCGCCGCTGTTGCGCTCCACACCCGGCGCCGCCTCGCCATCGCCGCCCTGGCAACGGGTGCCATACTCACCGTGGCTACCCACTTCATCCCCGCCGATACCCACCGCGATATGACTCCAATTGTCCTCGTCTCGCCCTTGCGCACCGACGTCATGATTCCCTCGGCCGGGAAACTGCGGATTCTGACAACGGAGCACACCGTTGGCCATGCGGCGGTTGCCGACGACGTTGCGCGACGATTTGCCGACTACATGAACCGCCGCGCG
>CAYNSG010000005.1:0-12503 GCA_964399885.1 uncultured Bacteroides sp. | reverse complement strand
TCCACGACCTCTCCTCCACCAACTTCCAGCCCTTCGCTCCCCCATCCCCTGACGACACTACAACGAAGCAGCGGATATAATAAGTCTTAATGACCTAAGTCTCACTGCGTGATGTTGGTGGAGTTGCGCTCTTTGACGATGTTGTAGAGGACGGTAATTTGCCAGGGTTTGGCTCTATCGGCAACTTGCTCGCGGAGTTGGTTGATTGTTATGTCGGGGGTGGAGTTGATTATCCCCATCAAGAAAGCGTGGTTCGGGCCGAGAAGCAGTTCAGCCGAAATTACGCCGCTCGATATGAACCGCGACAGATGCCCGGCGACTGTGCTTTCGGCCAAGTTGCGCTCGGCCGCAATCTGCTCAACGCTCTTGCACGCGCGGAACATCTTCAGCGACTCGTGCTCTGAGTAGCCTTTCGGCTTCTTCGCCTTCTGTTCTTTCTTCGATTTCTTGACGTTCTTCAGGTTCTGATTACCTACGCCGCCTTTCGCTTCGGGCTTCGCAACAGGCTTGGGCGCAGGTTTTGCCGCAGCCGTCGTTGCCACAGATTTACTACCCGCCGGGGCGATAGTTTCAGCAACATTATCGGCGTTGAACACAAGGTTGGCAACCTCCATCGACGACCGCGACCTGATGTCGACCAGCTCTGCGGGCGTGAACGTCACCTCCGCCAGACGATCGAGCACCTTGACCGACGTGATGACATCGAAGAGAAACGCTTCGCGGGCGTTGTCCAAACGGCTCTGGTAGCCTTTGTTGTCGACCTTCATGTCGGTAGTCAGCACGAGATTCGCTATTTTGCGAAGCTTCTCGGCGAAATATTTGCAGCCGCCTTTAATCTTGGCGTCCATCAGACCGCCGGCAACTATTGAGTTCTTCGTGAGCGCCGGGGTTGCATAAAGAGCGATAAATTTCTTCCCGACAGCCTCAATATCCTTGTCGAACGTCCGTTCGGCGGCGGTAAAAGTGCGGAAAAGCTCATGACGCATCGGAGCTACATAATCCTGAACGGCGCGCGAGAGATCCTGGAATTTTATTCGCAGTCCGGAGAAATCAAACAGTTCGGCGAGCGAGTTGCGGAAATAGTCGTCGCAGTAGCGGTCGACAACCGCAGCCGATGGCGTATGATGCTCGTCGGCATCGACAAACTCGTCGACAACGCGGTCGATCATCACGGCCGATGGCGGAAGTTTCGAGTCGAGAATCATTCCGTCGAGTGTGCGGCATCGGCTCAGCGCTACATATAGTTGCCCCGGCGCGAATGCTCTCGACGCCTCGATGATAGCCTTGTCGAACGTCAGTCCCTGGCTTTTATGGATTGTGATAGCCCAAGCGAGCCGCAGAGGAATCTGAGAGAACGAACCGTCGACAACCTCGTCGAAATCGTTAGTCTGCTCGTTCACCTCATAGCGCGTGTTGAGCCATGTCTCTTTTCCGGTTTCAATCAATACGCCCGATTCGTCGGCGCGAACCGTCACTGTCGATTCGCCGATTGCCACAACCGTTCCGAGCATGCCGTTATAGTAGCGCCGCGCACCGCCGGTATCGTTCTTGATGAACATCACTCGCGCGCCCTCTTTCAACACCAGCAATTTCTCAGCCGGAAAGGACGACTCGGGGAATTTACCCTCGACCGACGATTCGAAGCTCACCTCAGTCGTTGTCAGTTCGGCTAATTTGCGGGCGTTGACGCTGTCGGCAATAGCGTTATGGCTCGTCAGGCGGATAGCGTTTTGCCACGCCTCATCCTTCGGTTGCGGAATGCAGCGGTTGTTGAGCAGAGTCAGAGCGTTCCAAACGTCGCGCCCTTCGCGGACTGAATTCAGCAGATCGATAAACTGACGGTCGCTCTGGCGGTAGACCGTCCGCAGCTCGACCGTAAGGAAGCCGGCACGCTTCAATGCCGTGCTCTCAAAGAAATATGGAGATGCGTAGTAGGGACGCAGGAATTGCTCCTCGCTGCTCTTCACAACCGGAGCCAACTGGCGCAAATCGCCGATGAGCAGCAGCTGCACGCCGCCAAACGGGCGCGACGGGTCGCGGTAGCGACGCAGCATATCGTCGACCGCATCGAGCAAATCGGGACGCACCATACTGATTTCGTCGATTACCAACAGGTCGAGTCCGCGCAACATCTTGCGCTTCGTCTTCGAGAAATTAAAGTTGCGCTTTTTCTCGCCAATGAAACCTTTGCCGGGGATGAACGGCGAGAACGGCAGCTGGAAAAACGAGTGAATCGTCATTCCCTGCGCATTGATGGCGGCAACGCCCGTGGGCGCCAGGACCACCATGCGTTTGCGCGTTGTTTCCTTCAGGTTTCTCAGAAAAGTTGTTTTACCCGTTCCGGCCTTACCGGTCAGAAACAGATTGGCTCCGGTCTGCTCAATGATTCGGCGGGCGAGATTGAGCTCGGTGTTAATCTGCTGTGCCACCTCCGGCTCGGCAACAATGTTGTAGTCTACGTCGTCGGTTGTGTATTTCCCTATCTCCATAAATAGAGTTGATGAAATAGAGTTGATGATTTTATAAAAGACTGCACCCTCGGAATGGGGGTGCAGCCTGAAGTTTTTTCTATTTTTTTAGAACAGTTTTTCGGGATAAACGCCCTCTTCGTGGAGACGAGCGAATTTCTCGACAACACCGGGACGGTCGGCGGCGTATGTTACGCCAAACCATTTGCTGTCGGTGTCGAGCACTTTGACGGTAGCTTCGCCGTTCTTGATCAGAGCGTCGATGCAGAGGGGGATGAAGAATTCGCTCTTCGGAGTGTTGAGGTCCTTGTCGAGGAATTTCACGAATTCACGCTCGCTGAAGTCGAAATAGTCGGGAGTGAAGCCCCAGAGGTTCATCGAAACTGGGGTTGCGGGGTCGAGAGTCTGCTCAACGCCGTTCTCGTCGGTGAAGACGATGCGGCCGTCCTTGTCGTAGCTGATGGCTGTGCGTTCAACAACCGAGGTGAGGTAGCCTTCGGGCGATGTCGAGCAAACGCCGCGGGCCACGGAACCGTTCTCGGTCATGGTGTTGCCTACACGGAAACCTACCATGCAGTAGTCGCCCTTGCGGTCGTGTTCGCGAGAGAGTTCTTTGGCGATAACCTCGAAAGCATTGCGGCCGTAGAAGTCGTCTGCATTGATTACAGCGAAAGGCTCTTTGATAGCGTCCTTACCCATCAGCACGGCGTGGTTAGTGCCCCAGGGTTTGGTGCGGTCGGGCGGGCAAGTGTAGCCTTCGGGAAGAGCGTCGATGCTCTGGAAAACAACCTCGGTAGGGATGTGACCTTCGTATTTCGAGAGAACTTTTTCACGGAAATCCTGTTCGAAATCTTTGCGGATCACGAAAACGATTTTGCCGAAACCGGCGTGAATAGCGTCGTAGATTGAGTAGTCCATGATAGTTTCGCCGTGAGGGCCGAGACCATCGAGCTGTTTGAGACCTCCGTAGCGGCTTCCCATGCCGGCAGCGAGGACAAAAAGAGTAGGTTTCATCTGATATTTTGATTAAAGTTATTTTTTCGAGAAGTTATTTTTCCGAATTATTTTTCCAGCGTCGTGAACTCAAATTCGATTGTTTCGTCGAACTTTTCGCCCGGGCGGAGCACCGGCGAGGGGAAGTTGTCGTGGTTCGGCGCGTCGGGCATGTTCTGACATTCGATAGCAACGCCGTCGTAGTCGTCGTAGCTGCGACCCTCCTTGTTTGCGGGACAGCCGGCGAGCCAGCAGCCGGTGTAGACCTGCACGGCGGGCTGAGTTGTCCAGACGTTGAGCACGCGGTCCGACTTCTCGGCAGCGAGCGAAGCAGCCAGACGCATCTCGCCGTTTTTCTCGTAGTTGTCGATTACCCAGCAGCTGTCGTAGCCCTTGCCATATTTCAGCGAGGGGAAGTCGGCTTTGATGTCGCGGCCAAGGGTTTTGGGAGCGAGGAAATCCATCGGGGTGTTGTCGACGGGAGCAATTTCGCCCGTGGGGATGAGGGTGTCGTCGGTCGGCAGGAAGTGCGATGCACCGAGCTCCATGGTGTGGCCGAGCACGCTTCCCGAGTTGTGGCCGTCGAGGTTCCAATATGCGTGGTTGGTCAGGTTGACGATTGTCGGAGCGTCGGTTTCAGCCTGCAAGTGGAGAGTCAGACGGTTGTCGTCGCTCCAGGTGTAGGTTGCCGTGACGGTGAGATTTCCGGGATAGTTTTCCTCGCCGTCGGCCGAGAAGTAGGTGAAGCGAACGCCATTCTTGGTCTCTTTGCCTTTCCAAATACGGTTCTGGAAACCCGTGGGGCCGCCGTGGAGAGCATTCGGCCCGTTATTGATTGCGAGCTGATATTCTTTGTCGTCGAGAGTGAATTTGCCGCGGGCAATACGGTTGGCGTAGCGTCCGGGCACTTTGCCTGCACACGGTCCGTCGGCCAGATAGTCGGCGGGATTTGCATATCCGAGGCAAACGTCGATCATCTCGCCTTTGCTGTCGGGAACTATTACGGAAACGATGCCGGCTCCAAGCGTCGAGAGTGTTACGGAAGCGCCGCCGGCGTTGGTGATTGTAAAGAGGGTTATCTCGCCCTCAGTTTTCTTTTCGATTTTCATGATATAAGTTCTATAATGAGAGCAAATTTACTCAATAGTTACGTAATTTCAAACAAAAACAGGTTAAAAAAATCATAACTCGGCGAGATTGACGGTGATTTTTGCCGGATAGAGGCGCTGAGGGTCGAAAAATTCGGCGCAACTCTCCACGAGATTATCGAGCGTCAGCTTCACTTTTCCGCTGAACACCTTCTTGCCGTTGACGGTGAGAGTCACCGGTTTGTCGAGATTGACGAGCTTCTCGTTGAGATAGACCGTAACGATGCCGTCGGTCGCCGGAGTGTAGGTGCGCTCAAATGCGAGCTGAATGCCCCACTTGGGGTCGGTCTCAGTGGTGCGGTAAGCAACGCGGCTCACGTTGAGCGTGATGTCGTTGCCCTGAATATCCATGTCGTAGCGCATGCGGGCTGTGAGCGTGTCGGGCTCAACCACTGCGAGATTGTAGAAGCCGGTGCGTTTGCGTCCGTCCATCTCATAGTTCTCCCAGCTTACCGACTTGGGCGCGGGGTTGCGCTTGAACTGTTTCAGCCAAAGGGTTGTCGGCTTGTAGTCGATGCTGTGGCCGCGACCGGGTATAAGCTCAATCCAATGGTTGAAGCTGCCGGGGTTGAGCGCCTCGAGGCTGTCGAAAGCAGCGCGTGTGTAGCGCGTCAGTTTGTCGCGATAGAAGCCGTGGTCCTCCTCGCCTGTGCGCAGCGAGAAGGCGATGTCGCGGCAGTTCTCAACGGGAGCGTTGGCCAGCGGTTCGCCGCCCGCCATCGGGCCGGCGCCGGCAAGATAGTCGGCATAGAACGATGCCAGGCGCTGGCTACCGTAGCCGCCCTCGGAGATGCCGAAGAAATAGACGCGGTCGGGGTCGATGTTGCCCGAAGCGAGTCCCTGACGCAGAAGGCGTTCCCAGGCGAACTGTTTGCTGCGCTGATACCAACGATACCACTCGCCGGTGTTAGGGATGCGCGGCACGAAATAGACCGACGGGGCGTCGTCGAACGTCGTAGCAAACGTCAGACCATTGGCCCACTCGCGGTTCTTCTCGCCCGAGCCGTGGAGATAGAGAAACAGCGGGTAGCCGGCGGCGGGTTTGTCGCCCTTCGAGCCGTAGCGGAACGTCATCACCGCATTAGGTTCGAGCTGTTCGGGAAGCTGCCACGAAGCTGAGTCGGCGCTGATGGGCTTCAGCGGCGGCAGAGCATCGGCGGGGTCGACAGCTGCTACGGCCTTGCGCCAAGCCTGCCAGACAATGTCGCTCATACGGTCGACTTCCGAAAGCTTCAGCTTCACGTCGGGCTTGAACGGCGCGGGGTTCTGACCTGCAAGTTCGGCCTCAAACCATTTCGTGAGCCCTTCGGAATAATCGGCTGCCGAAGCCGACACCACTGCCGTCAGCATCGCAACCGCCAGAGAAAATTTTGTTTTTGGAAATTTCATGGTAAAATAGAAGATGTAAAATAGAAGATGTAAAATAGAATTAGAATATGAGTGATACGTGAGCTCCGAAGCTGCGGCTTTGCAAGTCGGCTACCGGAGCGACAATGGCTGTCAGATTGCTCTTATCCCAGCCGAACAGTTTGCGTTCGAGCGGGAGCAACAGATAGGCGGCACGCGCCGAGAGGAATCCTACGGCAGCGCCGCCTGCAACGTCGCCGAAGCGGTGGCGATGGTGATGGATTCGCAGCGCGCCTACTCCGGCGGCCACGACGTAGACGCCGGCTCCCCAGCCCCAGCCGAATTCGCTGCGGATAATCTCCGCGCCGCGAAATGCGCGGGCGGCATGACCCGAGGGAAACGAATGGCGGTCGGTGCCGTCGGGGCGCGTTGAATGTATGGTGTGCTTGAGCGTGTAGGTAACTCCCTCACAGATAGCCATGGAGGTAATCGTCAGGGCTATCCGCTCGCGCCATGAGTGTTGCGACTTGACGCCGCAAAGCGAGAGCACCGGCATTGCAACCGTCGGCGCGAACTGCATCACGTCGTCGAAATAGTAATGCTTCGCCTTATCAGCCGCCGAAAGCGTCGACAGCGAGAAAGCAACAATCAGCAGTGAGATAAGTAACCGTTTCATAGAACTCATTTAACGACATACCATTAATCGACATACCAGGGATGGTTATGAACAGCAATAATTCCGGGCCGGCCGACAGCATCGGCATAGCGGCGAACGATCACCGGCGAGCGGCCGTCGTAGTCGGCATGGTCGTGGTCGACATGGCTGCGACGCACGCTGCCCGACGAGTGGACAAAGAAACCGTCGGCATCGTAGATGGCCACATGGATCACGCACCCGGCGGCGTTGGTGAAGAACAGCAGGTCGGCGGGCTGCCACGACGCTGAGTCGTCGGGGTCGACCTCGTCGCCCACAAGCGCCTGCTGCAAGGCGTCGCGCGGAACGATTATGCCGCACGCCAGCCAGCAACATTTCACGAGCCCCGAGCAGTCGGGCGACTTTGCCGACGTGCCGCCCCAGAGATAGGGAGTTCCGGTCATGGCGTAGGCTGTCGACAGCACCTTCTCAGCCGAGAAACCGCGCTGCGCCACTGCTATCAGATCGTCGGCAGCGTCGGCCGGGATGAAACCCCGGCGTCCGTCGGGCATCGCAATCTCCTGCCAGCGGTCGCCACGGCTGAGAGCCTCTACGATGCAACCGCCAACGAGGTCGCTCACGGCGTTGCGTGCTCCCTCGGCGAGAGTGTCGGCAACGACCGTTATCTGCCCGGGGGCGGTGACAATCAGCCGTTTCGACTTGCGCCAGGCATCGAGCTGCTCCGAAGTAAGCTCGACTATCGACGAGCTGTTGACATACCCCTCATAGCCGTCGGGGAGCTCGACTTTTCGCCATTCGCCGCTGTCGGCGTAGATGCGCAGCGGAGTTCCACAGAGGGCTTGAGTGGCAAGCTCGGAGCTATGTGCCGGAGCGGTGCGAATGCACGACACGGATATATCGACCAGCCCCCAACGCTCCGAAGAGTCGCTGAGGGCGGTGCGAGTAGCAGCTGTCGCCGACGATATCGCCACGACAGCTGCCATAAGAGTTATAAGAAGTCGGCGGCTCATGCCATGGAGGCTATGACCTCCTTAATACGCTCGGCGAGAGCCTCGGCAGCTTCCATAGTCGAAGCCTCGGAATAGATGCGGATAATCGGCTCCGTGTTCGATTTGCGCAGGTGAACCCAGCTGTCGGCAAAGTCGATCTTCACGCCGTCGATGTCGGTAATCTTCTCGTTGGTGAAACGCTTCTTAACCTCAGCGAGGATAGCGTCGACGTCGATTTCGGGGGTGAGCTGAATCTTGTTCTTGGCGATAGCGTAGGGAGGATAAGTGTTCTTCAACTCCGACACCTTCTTGCCGCTCTTTGCAAGCAGAGTCAGGAAGAGAGCAACGCCCACGAGAGCGTCGCGGCCATAGTGGGCTTCGGGATAGATAACGCCGCCATTGCCTTCGCCGCCGATAACGGCGCCGGTCTCTTTCATCTTGGTCGTAACGTTGACCTCGCCTACGGCCGATGCTGAGTAGGAGCAGCCGTGGCGCTCGGTCACGTCGCGGAGTGCGCGCGATGAGCTCAGGTTGGAAACCGTTGCGCCGGGAGTCTGCGAGAGGACGTAGTCGGCAACAGCCACGAGGGTATACTCCTCGACAAACATCTCGCCATTTTCCATCACGATAGCCAGGCGGTCAACGTCGGGGTCGACAACGAAGCCAACATCGGCGCGACCCTCTTTCATCAGGTCGGAGATCTGGGTGAGGTTTTCGGGGATAGGTTCGGGAGTGTGGGCAAACTTGCCGGTAGCCTCGCAGTTGAGCTCGATGACGTTCTTCACGCCGAGGGCGCGGAGAAGCTGGGGAATGACGATGCCGCCAACAGAGTTTACGGCATCGACAGCCACTGTGAAGTTGGCTTTGGCAATAGCCTCGCGGTCGACGAGCTTCAGTGCCAGCACCTGGTCGATATGCTTGCGGTTGTAGGTCGTGTTAACCTGCTCGTGGCCCAGGTCGAACACTTCGGCAAAGCAATATGAATCCTCGGCGGCGATGGCGAGCACCTCTTTGCCCTGCGCGTCGTTGAGAAATTCGCCCTGCTCGTTGAGGAGCTTCAAGGCGTTCCACTGCGTCGGGTTGTGGCTGGCGGTGATGATGATGCCGCCGCAAGCGTTCTCGGCAACGACTGCAACCTCGGTTGTCGGGGTCGACGCGAGACCAATGTTCACAACATCAAATCCCATTCCGCAGAGCGTTGAAACGACAATGCCGCTAACCATTTCGCCCGACAGACGAGCGTCGCGGCCTACGACGATTACGTTAGAAGTGCGCGTCGTTGTGCGACGAATAAATGTTGCGTAGGCAGCAGTGAATTTCACGATATCGAGCGGAGAGAGCCCTTCGCCCGGAGCACCGCCGATAGTTCCGCGGATGCCGGAGATTGATTTGATGAGTGACATATATTTAAGGCTTTAGATTTGACTTGGGTAGTAGCGGATGTGGTAGAGATAGGGCTGAACGTTGGCCATCTCCGAGGTCCACCCCTCCTGCGATTTGATAACGATTCTAACCTCGCTGCCGACGGGGAGATATTCGAGCGGGCGCTGGATGCCCGTGCCCCACTGGGCGGAAGAATTCAGAGTGTAGTTGCCGTAGCGGAACGCCATGTTGCCCGCCTCGACATTTTCGCTGTTGCCCTCGCCCTCCATCGTTTCGCCGCTGACGTAGTTTGCCAGTGCGTAGCGCGTGAAGCGGAAGTAGATCAGCTGGCCGTCCTCTACCATGCCCTGGTCGCCGACGGTGATCACCTGCATGAACAGGTTGCCGTCCGCGTCGAGCTGATAGTAAGGAGCATCTTCGCCCGTGATGAAATTGTTGTTGGCGGGAACTTCGCCGACAACCTTCTGGTCTGCGAGAAAGCGGTTAACCGCCATATTCTCATCAGAGAGAAGCTCGGCATAGCTTTCATTGTCGTCGCAGGCGGTTGTCAAGATAGCCAAGAGTCCGGCGACCATTACTAATATTTTTTTTATCATCTTCATATTCTATCGGTTAATTTCTTTCACATTCATTTTCGTTACCGCCGACCGCGGGCAGAAAGCCGTCGTAGGCGGGAAGCACTTTAAGCAGGCACTCAACCGCTGCCGAAAGCGAGCCGTTGAATTCGCCGCCGGCAGCATTCAGATGTCCGCCGCCGCCAAACTGTTCCTCGCAGATTTTGTTGACCGGGAAGTCGCCCACGCTGCGCATCGAAACCTTCACGTAGTCGGCTTCATCTTCGCGCAGATAGACACTGTAGACAACCCCGGGGATGCTCAACGGACGGTTGACGAGGCCCTCGGTGTCGCCCTTCACGTAGCCAAACTCGTCGAGCTCGCGGCGCGAAAGCGTGATCAGCGCGGCGCGGCCGCCGTTCATGAGCGTCATCTTGTGGCATTCGGCATAGCCGCAGATGCGTATACGCTGCTCCGAGTTGGTGTTCCAAACGCGGGTGTAGACCGCATCCTTATCGAGCCCTTTTTCGAGCAGCTCGGCGATTATCAGATAGAGGTCGGGCGAATTGGAGTTGTAGGAGAAGTTGCCGGTGTCGGTCAGCATGCCGGTGTAGATACACGTTGCCGCCTCAGTGCCGATATGGTCGGCGTAGCCCAACTGGCGCAGGAAATGATAGAGCAGCACGCAGGTCGAGGAGCACTCGGGGTGAGAGATAACAACGTCGGCCATCGGCTCGGGGTCGAGATGGTGGTCAATCATTATTCGCGGCGCCGGCGATGCTTCGATGGCGGGCGCCAGACGGTCTACACGCTTGAGGCCGTTATAGTCGAGGCAGAACACGAGGTCGGCACCCTCAAGGATAGCGCGGGCGCCATCTTGCAAGCGCGAAGCTATATAGACGTTGCAGATGCCGGGGAGAAAATTGAGAGTATGGGGCGGAGTGTCGGGCGTTACTACCGTCACGCGCTTGCCCTTGTCGGCAAGCGTCCAGGCCAAACCGAGGCTCGACCCAATGGCATCGCCGTCGGGAGTCATGTGGCACGTAATGACGACATTACGCGCGGCGCTCAGCAGCGTTCGCGATGCTTCAATCAACTGATTGTATATTATCGGTTTCAGACTCATCGTTTGGTGGCAAGTTTGAATCAGTTCAAACAGATTGGTTTCACTTCAAGCTGCAAAAATACGCATTTCCCCTCAGATTTCCCAACCTCCGCCCCATTTTATCTCTTATTAAACAAATTTTCCCCGGAATCTCTGCGGCAGCAGTTTAGACATGTTTGCGGGCTTAAGAAACGCAGAAACGCGCTTCGCGCTTGGCAGAACCCGCAAAACCGACGCAGAATCCATTAACAGTCATGGAATTAAAGCGCAGAAGCGGTCGCTACGCTCCCTCAAACAGAACCCGCGCGAATGCGATCTGAAACAGACTGAATATGGGTTCATTGGGATTAGCTTGCGGCATAGCGCGCTGTCCCCCAAAACTCCCGAAGTCGGATACTTCGATTTGTGATCAACCCAAGGCGCGTCGCCTGAGGAGCAGCCGACTCCCACCGCCAGAGTGCACTGCGAAGAGTTTTGCAATAACCTCATTGGATATCAACCTACTAAACCGGGCTCGCATCTTCTACGCGTCCGCGTACCCGGCTACGCTCAAATCGTCGTCCTAACGGACGACCTTATCTGCCCGCGCCGCCGTCATGCGCGTTCCGGGTCTATCGGATGATGACCATCGGCTCCAAAATCTGAAGTCCAAGAGCCGATTCAATCTTGCTGATGGTTTCGATTGACAAGTTTTCAGTTCCTTTCAGCACTCTTGAAACGTATTGTTGGGAGCAGCCCATACGCTCTGCCACTAATTTCTGAGTCAGACCAAGTTCCTCCATCTTGTCGAGCATCATCATGGCAATGTGCTGGGAGTAACGCAGCCATTCCTTATTAGCTAACCGCGCTTCTGCTTTCTCTCTCCATTTCGATGGTGTGGCTGATGCGTACGCTCCCAACCGGTTCTGTATCTCTTTCATAGTCATAAGTATTAAAGTTCGGCAATATATTCAATAAAACTCTCATCGTCAACAATTCTCTCGTTAAGGAGAAAATTCCTGACGTTCTCAATCTTTACAAGTTCAGCAGCAGTGTGTTCACGTTCTTGCATAGTGGTCGTCAATTTGATAGCACCTCCTGTCACCACATAAACGCCTTGAGCCAACTTTATGGCGTAGATGCGAAGCCATGACGAACGTCCCACGAGATTTCTCAACCGTGCTTTCTCTTTACCAAGCAGGCATTCGGCAATCCGACTATTACTCAAGGGACGGAATATAAGATCGAGATTCGCTTCCGGTGAGATATCCATTATTATGGCTTCAAGCTGTTCACTATCATCTATAGTGCGTTTAATCGCATCATTGATGTTGGTAATCTTGAAATAGCCTTCCAAATCCTTAGAGTTGGCTTTGAAGAATGCTCTTAACCAAGCGACATCATTCCACTGGTCGAACAACGAATCAAGGCAGTTGTCCTCATCACCGTCATATCTTACAGCCCAAAGCCGTCCCTCTTCTGTTATATCATCGAAAGTCATAGTCTCAAATTTTGACGCAAAGATAAGAAATCTTTTTCAATAATACAACTTATGGGTTGTATTTGTTTGCAACGACTAAGGAAAAAATCGTCGAATGGTAGAGCCCAAGAAAAATCCGCATCAATCCGCGTCACCCCTATGGCCGTTAGGTCATAGATCCGCGTCTGCCTCAAATTTCTTCGATTCTTTCCCCCTCAAAGCCGGCCGTCACGCGGGTTCTGTTCAAGCGAGCAACGCTTTGCGAGTTGAACTTGCCACTCACGAAGTCGGAGACTTCGATTTGTGATTAACCCTGGGCAGAGCGCACTGAGGTGAGCGCAGCGAAAGTACAGCCGTCCGCGATAGCGTCTTGACGGTGGGGTGCAATTGTCCCTATCTTTG
>CAYNSG010000004.1:22920-28226 GCA_964399885.1 uncultured Bacteroides sp. | reverse complement strand
AGAAATTCCCCGACGGGGGCTATTTCAGCCGAAACTACATCGGCGCAAAGCGCGTGATAACCGAAGCATAAATCTCTGACACCTACCTAATATAAGGCGAGAGCACTGCTCCATTGGCAGTGCTCTCGCTGTTTTATTGTGCTTGTTTATTGTGTTTGGCGCGTGGGTTAGTCGCCCATCGTGCGGAGCAGCTCGTCGTTGTCGGTCGTGCGCTCCATGCGGTCCTTGATGAATTCCATCGCTTCGATTGAGTTGCGGTCGGAAAGGAAGCGACGCAGAATCCACATTCGGTTGAGCGTTTCGCCGCGCAGCAACAGGTCGTCGCGGCGGGTGCTCGACGCCATGATGTCGACTGCCGGGAAGATGCGCTTGTTCGAGAGCTTGCGGTCGAGCTGCAGCTCCATGTTGCCGGTGCCCTTGAACTCCTCGAAGATAACCTCGTCCATCTTCGAGCTGGTCTCGGTCAGAGCGGTGGCTATGATTGTCAGCGAGCCGCCGTTCTCAATATTGCGGGCCGCGCCGAAGAAACGTTTGGGCTTTTGGAGGGCGTTGGCGTCGACACCGCCCGAAAGAATCTTACCCGACGCGGGCGACACCGTATTATATGCGCGTGCAAGGCGGGTGATTGAGTCGAGAAGTATCACAACGTCGTGTCCGCTTTCTACCAGTCGCTTAGCTTTCTCCAACACGATGCCGGCGATTTTCACGTGGCACTCGGCGGGCTCGTCGAAAGTCGAGGCGATAACCTCGGCATTTACGCTGCGGCTCATGTCGGTAACCTCCTCGGGGCGTTCGTCGATCAGAAGAATCATGATATACGTCTCGGGGTGGTTCTCGGCAATAGCGTTGGCTATATCTTTAAGGAGTATGGTCTTACCGGTTTTCGGCGGAGCCACAATCAGTCCGCGCTGGCCTTTGCCGATTGGCGAGAACATGTCAACGACGCGCGTCGACAGATTCGACGACCGTCCGCCCGTCAGATTGAACTTCTCGTCGGGGAAGAGCGGCGTCAGGTGCTCAAACGGCACGCGGTCGCGGATAAATTCGGGCGAACGGCCGTTGACGCTGATTACGCTCGTCATCGGGAAATATTTATCGCCTTCGCGGGGCGGACGCACGTTGGCCTCCACTACATCGCCGGTTTTCAGTCCGTAAGCCTTTATCTGCTGCTGGGTTACGTAGATATCGTCGGGCGACGAGAGATAGTTGTAATCGCTCGAGCGGAGGAATCCGTAGCCTTCGGGCACGATTTCCAAAACGCCCGATGCCTGAATAAGCCCATCGAAGTTAAACTGCTCGCGCCGAGCCTCCTGCTGGCGCTGCTGCTGACGCTGTTTCTGCTTCTGCTTTTTCGACATCGGCTGCTGACGATTCAACGAATCTTGCTGCCAAGGCTCTCCGACAACTATCGGCGCTGTAGCTGCTGCCGCTGCGGCTGCCTCTTTTTCGCGCTGCGAACGCGGCACAAACCGACGGCCCTCGGAGCGTGGGAAGAATGCGCCAAACTCGCCGTTTCCGCCGCGCGGACGGAAGTCGCGCTGCGGCTGCTCCTGCTGCTGAGGTTTCTCTTCCTCAACCGCAGCGGGCAAAGCCTCAACAGCCTCCGTTTTCTCCTCCTGAGGCTTCTGCTCGGGTTCTTTCTCGGCCTCGGGCAGCGCCGGAAGAGGAGCCAAAAGCGTCAGGCTGTCGCCGGGATGCGAGTCGTCTGCCGGCTCCTGCGCCGGAGTTTCTTCGCCTACGGGCAGCTCAAGCTGCAGCGATTTATCTTGCTCTTTTTTAGCATTCTTATTGCGGCTTCCGCGCGGACGTCCGCGACGTTTCTTGTCGTCGCCTTCGGCTTCGGGAGCTTCTGCCACAGGTGCCTGTTCGGGCTCTGCCGCAGGAGTAGCCTCAACTGCCTGAGCCTCTTCGGGTTTGGGCTGCTGATTCTTAGGCTTGCGCCCGGGTTTCTTGCGTTGCTTTTCGCCGCCGGCGGCTTCGGCTGTTGCCGAGTCAGCCGAATTGGTTTTGGCTTTCTGACCGCGACGACGTTTCTCGACATTGCTCGATGCGTCAATCGCCTGCTGGTCAAGTATATGATAGATTAAATCATCTTTCGACGCCGACGAGGTTTTTTCCATACCCATGCCGGCGGCTATCGATTGAAGTTCGCTCTCTGGCTTTTCTTGAAGCTCTGAAATATTAAACATTTTTATTTGTTTGGTGGAGGGATGTAAATTTTCGGTTTGGATTGCCCATGCAGTTTCATTTATCCTGCAGCGGGGCTGACGCCTGACTATATAGTTATGCACGTGAGAAGCATTTTGGCGCGAGTCATCGCAGCCGTTGCATCGGAAAACTGATAGTTACAGGTTGATGCAGATTCCGAGACTCAAATCATTAATTGAAAGCCTGCTACAAACTTCGATAAACAGTTGGGGACTTTTGATTTTCTGACCTTTTTCGCCGCGCCCGAACTACTGCGCGGCTGCTGTCAGCTCGAAATCTGATGCAAAGTTAATACTCTTTTTCTCAAAAAAACAAAAAAAATCAACCCAAAAGTTCATCATTTTTGCTTACCTTTGCAAAAATTGTGCGTCGACAGTAGTCCGCTTCACCGCCGCGCACAACCGTTAACAATTCAACCGACCATACATATATGACTATAAATCAGCAACAGGACCGCATTATTGAAGACTTCGAAGGAGTCGACGATTGGATGGATCGCTACGCCATGATTATCGATCTTGGCAACGAACTCCCTCCAATCGACCCGAAATATAAAACGCCGCAATATCTCATCGAGGGCTGCCAAAGCCGAGTTTGGCTCGCCGCAGCGCTCAACGACGAAAACCGCGTGGTGTTCACCGCCGACTCCGACGCCATTATCGTCAAAGGTATCATCGCGCTGCTTATCGAGGTGCTCAACGATCAGCCCCCGGAGGCTATCGCCAACGCCGACCTCTATTTTATCGACCGCATCGGGCTCTCCGAGAACCTCTCGCCGACGCGCTCTAACGGCTTGCTCGCCATGGTGAAACAGATGAAACTCTATGCCCTCGCATTCCAAGCCAAACTCAACGCCGAATAAGAGTCTGTCTCATAAATTAATCACTCAACAAATTATCACATGTTCAACAACCAACCTGCGGGTCTCTACGTGCTCTCTCTCGCCAACACCGGCGAGCGATTCGGCTACTACACGATGCTCGCCATCTTCCTGTTCTACCTCCAGGCTAAATTCGGATTCGATGCAACCTGGACCGGCCAGATTTTCTCTATCTTCCTGGCGCTTGTCTACTTCATGCCGCTCGTTGGCGGTTGGGTAGCCGACAAATGGAGCTTCTCGAAGTGTGTAATCTCCGGTATCGCTATCATGTTTATCGGCTATGCGCTCATGTCAGCCCCCACTCCCGTGCGCTCCAACACGTCGGTCATGATTCTTTTCGCCGCCCTGCTGCTAATCTCTGTCGGAACAGGTCTGTTCAAGGGCAACCTGCAGGTGATGGTCGGCGACCTCTACAATAATTCGCGCTATGGCGACCGTCGCGACGCGGCGTTCTCCATTTTCTACATGGCTATCAACCTCGGATCAATGTTCGCTCCCATGGCCGCCGTAGGCCTCAAAAACTGGGCGCTCACAAAAGCCGGTTTCCTCAGCAGCGACCCGATGGCTGCTACGGTAAGCAACTGGTGTATCGACACCGACGGCTTCACCAATATGCCCACCGACCCCGCCACCATCAAAACCATGACCGACTTCGCTACTGATAAAGGCATGGAAGCCGGCGGCGACGTCGCTGCATTCCTCAGCGGTTATCTTTCTGATTTCGCTTCGCAGTGCACCGTTCAGTTCACCTCGCTCACCCAATTCGCAACCGACTATATCACAGCATTCTCCACAGGCTGCTCCTACGCTTTCGGACTTGCCTGCATCTCGCTGATTGTCAGCATCCTCATCTACACCCTCGGACGCAAAACCTACGCCCACATCATCGTCGACAAGAAAAAGACTGCCGGCGCTGCCACTGCTAAAGCTAATCAGCAGGTTGCCAACGAACTCACACCCGAGCAGACAAAACAGCGCATCATCGCTCTGCTGCTCGTGTTTGCCGTCGTTATCTTCTTCTGGATGGTGTTCCACCAGAACGGACAGACGCTGACCGAGTTCGCAAAGAGCTGCACGTCGCCCGACGCTACCGGATGGACTCGCATCGGTTTCAACATCTGGGCTCTCGTCACAATCGCCGCAGGCGTCTACGCTCTCTTCAACCTCTTCCAGAGCAAGAGCGCCAAAGGCCGCGGAATCTCTGCCGTTATCCTCGTAGCCGTTGCAGGCTTGCTCTACTACTTCTACTCATCGACGCCCGACGTTGTTACAGGCATCGACCCCGCTCTCTATCAGCAGTTCAACCCCTTCTATGTTGTTGCGCTGACTCCCGTTTCGATGGCTATCTTCGCCGCTCTCGCATCGAAGGGCAAAGAGCCCTCGGCACCGCGTAAAATTGGCTACGGCATGGTGATGGCTGCATGCGCCTACGGCGTGATGGTTCTAGCCTCGCTCAGCCTCGTCGGCACCAACGGCTCCGTTTCGCCCAACTGGCTGATCTCAACCTATCTGCTCCTGACATTCGCCGAGCTTCTGCTCTCGCCGATGGGCATCTCGTTCGTCAGCAAGGTTGCGCCTCCCAAGTATAAAGGCTCGATGATGGGCGGATGGTTTGCCGCTACAGCTGTCGGCAACTACCTCGTCAGCATCCCGATGATGCTCTGGGGCAAAATCCCCGTGGCTGCCATCTGGGCTATCCTCATCGTCATCTGTCTGCTCTCCGCAGCCTTCATCTTCTCTATCATGAAGAAACTCGAAGCTGCTACCGCCGACTCCCCCGCTCCGGCTGCTGAAGCCGACGCCCTCGAAACCGTTGAGGACGACGCTATCTGATTACAGCATATTTTGTAACCTATAAATTGCGGCTCACCGAACATTCGGCGAGCCGCAGTTGTTTTTTAAGCAAATAATCATAAAATCATCGTCAACTACAAAAACTCAACGATATGTCACTTCAACCCGCCATCTGCGTCTGGCTACTCATCATCGGAGCCGTTATTGCTACAATCGTCATCTGAGCCGTCATCGACCGCCTCTACCTCCGTCGGCGCCTCTACCCCGTTGCCCACCTCCGCCACAAATAATCCCCTCCCAAGCGTCCTCCCTCAAAAATCCGGGCCAAAATAAGTGCCCGCAGTCCCGCGAGGTCTGCCCAAGGGGGCAACGCGACCGTTTCTGCGTTTTGAGTTGACGCGGATAAACTCGGGTTCCACATTTG
>CAYNSG010000004.1:0-22820 GCA_964399885.1 uncultured Bacteroides sp. | reverse complement strand
GATAAATCATGATTCAACATGATGAATCATGAAAATTACTGTATGAGCCGATGGATAAACCCACAAAACCCCTCCACGAAACCTTGTCGCACCCCTCTCCGAACCACTTTTCCGAAACTTTCCGCCATTTTTTTCGCCGCAAAACCCCCAACGTTTGCCGAATTTTTCCTACCTTTGCTAAATAATTAACACGGAAATATTCAGTAAACATAAAATCATGAAATTCAACGTCCACAGCAAGACGCTCCATTCCTACGTCTCCGCAGTCAGCAAGGTCATTAACTCCAAGAACGCTCTGGAGATTCTCAACAATTTCCTCTTCACGCTCGACGGAAACACCCTCATCGTCAAGGCTTCCGACATGGAAAACTCGCTTGTGGGACGCCTGGATGTCACCGAAGTTGAAGGCAGCGGCTCATTCTGCCTCGACGCACACCGCCTCGTCGACCTCCTCAAAGAGATGCCAGACCAAGGCATCACGTTTGAAATCGACGACGACAACCTCGAAGTCAAAATCACCTATCCTAACGGCACATACAACACCGTGGCCCGCAACGGTATCGAGTATCCCACCTCGCCCGCAATCGACCGCGCCAACGCCATTTCGTTCGTCTGCTCAACCGAGCAAGTGATGAAAGGCATCGACAACACTGTGTTCGCCGTTGGCTCCGACGACCTTCGCCCGCAGATGATGGGCATTCTTTGGGATGTCAAGACCGACCGCATAATCTTTGTCGCCACCGACACACGCAAACTCGTGCGCTACACCAACGGACTGACAGCCCCCGGCGTTGAATGCTCGTTCATTCTGCCGCTCAAGCCCGCCTTGGTGCTCAAAAACGTATTCAGCCGCGAGGACGAAATCAAAGTGACCGTCTCCGACAAAGCAATTCTCTTCGAGTCGCCCTCCTACACGTTCGACTGCCGACTCATCAAGGGCAACTTCCCCGACTACAACCGCGTAATCCCGAAAAACAACCCCTATTCTCTCACAGTCGACCGCGTTTCGTTTATCACCGCGCTACGCCGCGTAAGCGTGTTCTGCGACGCCGGCAACGGGCTAGTGAAATTCAAACTCGCCGCCGATTCGCTCACACTCCGCGCACAGGACAACAGCTACGGCACATCGGGCTGGGAATCAGTTCCCTGCCAGTACGACGGCAACGAAATGCTCATCGGTTTCAGCGCTCCCTTCCTCGTTGAGATTCTCGGCACCATCAGCACTACCGACGTGGTCATGAAGCTTGCCGACCCCGCTCGTGCCGCCGTTTGCCTCCCCTCCGAGAACACACCCGAATCAGAGCTGCTGATTCTCCTTATGCCCATGAACATCGTCGATTGAACCCATGAAGCTCAATCTGCAACGCCCGCTGATTTTCTTCGACCTCGAAACTACCGGCACGAACGTCACCACCGACCGCATCGTTGAAATTTCGCTCATCAAAGTGATGCCCGACGGAAGTGAAATCGTGCGCACGCGCCGAATCAATCCCGGAATACCTATCCCAGCAGAAGCTACCGCCGTCCATCATATCACCGATACCGATGTCGCCAACGAGCCTCGCTTCGAGCAGATAGCCAAAAGCCTCGCGCAGATGTTTGAGGGCGCCGACATCGCCGGATTCAACTCCAACCGTTTCGACGTCCCGATGCTCGCCGAGGAGTTCGCACGCGCCAAAGTGGCTTTCGATTTCAACAAGCCGCGCTACATCGACGTGCAGACCATCTTCCATCGCAAAGAGCCCCGCAACCTCGTCGCTGCCTATCGGTTCTACTGCGACAAGGATCTCGAAAACGCCCACTCGGCCGACGGCGACACCCGTGCCACCTACGAGGTGCTCAAAGCGCAGCTCGACCGCTACCCCGAGCTCAACAACGACGTTGAATTCCTTGCCGATTTCTCAAAAACCATGGGGCAGAACAAGGGACGCAATGTCGACATGATGGGGCGCCTTGTCTACAACGATAAAAATGAAGAGATTATCAACTTCGGCAAGTATAAGGGCCAGAAGGCTGAGGAGGTGATGATGCGCGACCGCAGCTACTTCGATTGGATTATGCGCGGCGACTTCACCCAGAACACCAAGGACGCCTTCACCGCCATACAGCAACGCGTTCTCGCTGCCGTCGACGCCGCCAAGAAAGCGCGCGAGGCCGAGAAACTGGACGCCAAGCTCGCCGGGCTGAAAGAAAAGTACGAAAGATAAATGCTAAAGGGCAAACATATTATACTCGGAATCACCGGCGGAATCGCCGCCTACAAATCCGTGTCGCTTCTGCGGCTGCTCGTCAAAAGCGGCGCTGAGGTGCAAGTCGTCATTACCCCCGCCGGCAAAGAGTTCATCACGCCCGTGACCCTCTCGGCGCTCAGCGGACATCCCGTTATCAGCGAGTTCTTCACCGCCAACACCGGGCAGTGGAACAGCCACGTCGACCTCGGCCTGTGGGCCGACCTGATGGTAATCGCTCCCGCTACCGCCTCAACCATCGCCAAGATGGCCCACGGCGTAGCCGATAATATGCTCATAACCACCTATCTGTCGGCCAAAGAACCCGTGATGATTGCCCCGGCAATGGACCTCGACATGATGGCCCACCCGACAACCACGCGCAACATCGCCCAACTCAAAGCCGATGGCGTAATGGTTGTCGAATCTGAAACCGGCGAACTCGCCAGCCACCTTGTCGGCAAAGGCCGCATGGCAGAGCCAGAGGAGATCCACGCGGCTATCGTCGCCTATTTCTCGCGCAAAGAATCAAACTTGACCGGCAAACGATTGCTCGTAACCGCCGGACCGACGCATGAGAAAATCGACCCCGTCCGCTTCATCGGCAACTATTCATCGGGCAAGATGGGCTACGCCATTGCCGACGAAGCCGCCGCCCGAGGCATGAAAGTAACCATCGTCAGCGGCCCTGTGGAGATTACGCCCCGCCATCCCGACGTGGAGGTTATTAGCGTCGAATCGGCCCGCGAAATGCTCCGCGAATGCGAGCGTCTGTTCCCCGAGCAGGATGTAGCCGTGATGTGCGCCGCCGTCGCCGACTATGCTCCCGCCGACTACACCGACCATAAAATCAAACGCGAGCACGATGACGTCCCCGTAATCCGCCTCGTAAAGAATCCCGACATTGCCGCAACACTCGGCGCCGAGAAGAAACCCGGGCAAATCCTCGTAGGGTTCGCCCTCGAAACCGACAACGCGCTCCAAAACGCCCGCGAAAAACTCGCTCGCAAGAATCTCGACATGATTGTCCTCAACTCGCTCGCCGACCCGGGCGCCGGATTCGCAACCGACACCAACAAAGTGACTATCATCTCCGCTTCCGGAGCTGAAGAGTCGCTCCCCTTGATGCCCAAAACCGAAGTCGCAGCCGCCATTCTCGACCGTCTATGAGATTTATTCGTCTGCTTTTGAGCGTCATTCTCACAGCGGCAGCCGCTTCAATGTCGGCCGCCGAGCTGCGATGCAAGGTGGAAATCAATGCCGACGGCGTTGCCAACGCCGATACCGAGCTGTTTCGCGAACTGCAGCAAGCCGTCGCGGAATATATGAACACAACCGCCTTCACCGACGCCCAATTTGCCGACAACGAGCGCATCGAATGCCAGCTCTTCTTCACTATCAACAGCGTTGACGACAATCGCCTGATGGGCACACTCCAAGTGCAATCAACCCGCCCGGTGTTCGACAGCGTCTACACGACTACTCTCCTCAACTACAAGGACAACGACATCTCGTTTGAGTACACTCGCGGAGCCCCCATCATCCACTCCGAAACCACCGTCGACTCCGAACTCGCCGCTCTTCTCGACTTCTACGCCTATTTAATAATAGCAATCGACTTCGACAGCTTTTCGCCTCGAGGTGGCTCCGACTTCTACGATGCCGCCGCCCGAATTGTCCAACTTTCACGAGCCTCAGCGGCCAAAGGATGGCGCGCTATCGACAACAACCGCAACCGCGCAGCTCTGCTCGAAGCGTTCATGCAGTCGCCAACCGACAAGATCCGCGACCTCATCTACGCCTACCATCGCGGCGGACTCGACCGTATGTCGGTTAGTCCCGACAAGGGTCGCGCCGAAATCACTGCCGCGCTCCCGACGCTTAGCGCCATTGCCCAAGCCGCACCGCTCTCCGCAGTCATCCCCGCATTTCGCGACGCCAAACTCGACGAACTCGCCGGAGTTTACTCCAAAGCTCCCGCCGACGAGCGTAAAACCGTTGCCCGACTGCTGACCGACCTCTATCCTACCGAGACCGAGCGGATCTCACTGATTGAAAAACAATAAATATGCTCGAATCGCTTCATATTTCAAACTACGCGCTAATCGACACCGTCGACATCGATTTCCGCCCCGGATTGAACATCATCACGGGCGAAACCGGTGCCGGCAAATCAATCATACTCGGAGCTCTCTCGCTCCTCCTCGGCGGACGCGCCGACACTAAGGCCGTGCGCCACGCCGAAAACAAATCGGTAATCGAGGCTATATTCAACCTCGCCGACTACCCCGCCCTGCGCCGGTTTTTCAACGAGAACGATATCGATTGGGACGAGGCACGATGCATTCTACGCCGCGAAATCTCGCCCAACGGACGCTCTCGCGCGTTTATCAACGACACTCCCGTGCCGGTCTCAAAGCTTCAGGAGCTCGCAATTCAACTTGTCGACATCCACAGTCAGCACCAAAACCAGCTCCTCGCCCGGCCCGACTACCAGATGCGAGTCATCGACACTCTTGCCGGAAACGAGCAGCTGCTCGCCGACTATGCCCTTAAATATCAAGTCTTCCGCAACTCGTTGCGCAATCTTAAAGCCCAGCGAAAGCTCCTTGAGAAAAACCGCAGCGACGAAGAGTTTATCCGCTATCAGCTCGAAGGACTGACGCGCCTCAACCTAGAGCCCGGCGAGCTCGAACAGCTTGAGCAGCAGCAGGAAATCATGTCGAACGCCGCCGAAATCAAATCCCATATATTCGACGCGCTCCAGGCGCTGACCGACGGCCAATTCAACGTCGCCTCGCTTGCCGACGATGCCGCCGAAGCTTGCCGACGCCTCGGCAACCTCCTCCCCGACTCCGACGACATCCGGGCGCAGCTCGAAGGAATCGGATCACAGGCGAGCGAAATAGCCCGCTATATCGCCGCTCTCGACAGCCGCTTCGATGCCGACCCCCGCCAACTCGATGGCATTCAGGAGCGCATCAACGAAATCTATTCGGCGATGCAGCGTCATAAAGCCGACTCCGTCGACCAACTCATCGCCACCCGCGACAAACTTTCGCGCACACTCGACAACCTCGAGAATGCCGACGACCGCATTGCCGCCATCGAAAAAGACACTCGCCGCGCGCTTGCACTCGCCCGCGAAGCCGCCGCCGAAATCAGCCGCCGCCGTAGCGAGGCTGCCGAGCGTTTCGCCGAGGAGCTCAGGCAGCGTGCAGTGCCTCTGGGCATGAAGAATCTTCAGGTTCAGATCCTCGTCAAGCCAACCGAAATCTCTCCTACCGGCACCGACTCTGTCGAATTCACCTTCGCCTTTAATAAAAATCAGACGCCAATGCCCGTCAGCGGCGCTGCCTCAGGCGGCGAAATTTCGCGATTGATGCTATGTATCAAAGCAATAATCGCCGACAAGATGAGCCTGCCGTCGATAATCTTCGACGAGGTCGACACCGGCGTCTCCGGCGACGTTGCCAACCGCATAGGCGAAATGATGGCGCAAATCGGCAACTCCCTGCAGGTCATCGCCATAACCCACCTCCCGCAGGTCGCCGCCAAGGGCAACAGCCATTTCAAGGTCTACAAAGAGGACGACGAAAATGCTACCCACACCCGAATCGAACCCCTCGACGACGACCGACGCGTCGACGAGCTCGCCCTTATGCTCAGCGGCAACTCCGACGACCCCGCCGCACGCGCCAACGCCAAATCACTCCTTTCCCGAAAATAAGTAACTCAACTATATATGGAACGTGAAGACTACATCTACGGAATCCGAGCCGTTATCGAAGCTATCGAGGCCGGCAAAGATATCGACCGCATATATATAAAGAAGGACCTCTCTGGCGAACTCGCCGCCGAGCTTTTCGAGCTCATCCGTCAGCACCGCATCGTCAATCGCCGCGTCCCTGTTGAGCGCATCAACAAAATCACCCGCAAAAACCATCAGGGAGTCGTGGCCATCCTCGCCGCCGTAACCTACCATTCGCTCGACAATCTCGTCCCCGAGCTCTACGAGGCGGGAGTCACGCCCTTCCTCGTGCTACTCGACGGAATCACCGACGTCCGCAACTTCGGCGCCATTGCCCGAACCTGTGAGTGTGCCGCCGTCGATGCGCTCGTAATCCCCGAGCACGATAGCGTCAGCGTTACTGCCGACGCCGTGAAAACCTCTGCCGGTGCGCTCAATCATCTCCCCGTCTGCCGCGTCCATACCATCCTCCAGGCCGTCAATGATCTCCGCAAGAGCGGCTACAAGGTCATAGCTGTCAGCGAAAAAGCCGACATAAACTACACGATGACCGACTACACCGTCCCCGTTGCTCTCGTCATGGGCGCCGAGGACCATGGCATTTCGCCCGAGGTGCTCCGCGAGTGCAACACATTCGTCTCAATCCCCATGTTCGGGAAAATCGGCTCGCTCAACGTCTCTGTTGCCACAGCTGTAACGGTCTACGAGGTTGTCCGCCAGCGTCTTGAATTCAACATGGAAAAAATCTGACCCTCCGATGGCTGATTCAATCGGTAAGAAGTTCTACAAAATCGGCGAGGTGGCCGAAATGCTCCATATTCCTCAGTCGACTCTCAGATATTGGGAGTCGCAATTCACCGTGATTTCACCCATACGCAACGACCACGGGCGACGCTACTACACGCCCGCCGACGTCGACAAGATTTCGCAAATCCATTACCTCGTGAAATATCGCGGCATGAAGCTCGACGCCGCCCAGGAGGAACTTCGCCGAAACCCCGAGGGTGTCCGCCGAAACAACGATGCCGTCAGGCGTCTTTACTCAATCCGTGCGCGTCTCGAACAGCTCCTCAAGGCCGTCGACAGCCTGCGCTGACACGCCTCCTGATAGCCTACTAATCGCCGCTAAATCCTCAAATATTTAGATATTTGCTCAAAAAACATTAAAAAACTTCGGTTTTCCGATTTTTTTGCCTTACATTTGCACATTATAAACTTACCGACATAAATTTAATACCCCATAAACCCTTAAATTCCGATGGTAAACAGCAACACAAAGCCTTATGTTATAGGCATTGACATGGGTGGAACCAACACCGTGTTCGGCATCGTCGACGCGCGCGGAGTGGTCCTCACAAGCGACTCTATCAAGACCAGAAAACATTCAAATATCAACGATTACATCGACGAACTCTACACGGAGACTATGCGTCTCGTTCGTGCCATCGACGCCGAAGGCAAAATCTACGGCATCGGTGTCGGCGCTCCCAACGCCAACTATTTCACCGGCATGATCGAGGACGGCGTCAACCTCCCCTGGCCTACTCCCGTCCCCTTCGCTCAGATGCTCCAGGATAAGTTCGGCATTCCCGTGGCTATCACCAACGACGCCAACGCCGCTGCTATCGGCGAGATGACCTACGGCGCTGCCCGCGGCATCAAAGACTTCATCATGATTACCCTCGGCACAGGCGTAGGCTCCGGTATCGTTATCAACGGTCAGCTCGTCTACGGCCACGACGGTTTCGCCGGCGAACTCGGCCACGTCATCGTTAAGCGCAATAACGGTCGCCTCTGCGGATGCGGTCGCGCAGGATGCCTCGAAACCTACTGCTCCGCCACCGGTGTTGCTCGCACCGCACGCGAATTCCTTGAAATCCGCACCGAGCCCTCCGTGCTCCGCGACATTCCTATCGATGCTATCACTTCGAAGGACGTCTACGACGCTGCCATGAACGGCGACCAGATCGCTAAAGATATCTTCGAGTATACCGGAACAATCCTTGGCGAAGCTCTTGCCGACTTCACCGCGTTCTCGTCGCCCGAGGCTATCGTGCTCTTCGGCGGTCTCGCCAAGTCGGGCGACCTGCTCCTCAAGCCGCTCCGCAACGCTATGGAGAAAAACATGCTCAGCATCTACAAGGGCAAAGTCAAAGTGCTCCTCTCTGAGCTCAAAGAGGCCAACGCTGCAGTGCTCGGCGCAAGCGCTCTAGGCTGGGAAGCTAAACCGATGACAACATCGCTCGCTCAGCCCGCATCAACCGGTCCCGTAGCATAAGCCTGCATCACTCACAAAATAAACCGACAGCGTCGCTCACCCCGCAGGGTTTTGACGCTGTCGGTCTTTTATTTTCGTTTCGTTCTGTTTACTTCGGAAATTTGAAGCCTGCGTGCTCTATAAAGTCGCGATATACGCGCGAAAAATGCTCATTCGCTTCGCGAGTGTAGCGCACGTCCGTAAACACCTGTGCCAGCGACTGTTTACCATTCTCAGCCACAAACTGTCGGCTATCCTCGCGAGCCTCTTTCTCGGCATATATCTCTGAATTTTTCCACAAAAAGTACCTGAAAACACAAATGCTTGATTATCAAACTCCGATTTTTTGAGATTAAAGAATAATGGGTACAATTGTACCTATATATAATTTTTGAAAAATTGTTTATATTTTGTGTATCAGGATTTTATGATTTATGGGTACAAATTATAGGAAAATTCAGAATATATCGCGCTGATAGCCTGAGGCGTATAATCGCGGTAATGCTCGTGGTGAATAACTGCCGACGGGTCGAGGCGACCGCAATCTTCGGGATGAGCTGCCGGACGACCTATCGTAAGCGTCGTCACCGGGACAACCAGCTCGGGCAGCTGCAGCAGCTCGGCAATTTCGGGCGCATTGTAAGTCGTCGTCCCCAGATAGCAACAGCCATAACCGTTCATCTCCGCCGCGGTGCAGAACTGCTGAGCGAATATCGTCGTGTCGAGCACAGCCGTCATAAACGACTGGAAATTATCATATCCGGGCTTTGTATAGCTCGCCTCACACCATTTCACAAATCGGTTGAAGTCGGCGCAGAATGTCAGCACCGCTGCGCTCGCCATTACCGACGGCTGATTGAAATGCATCGGCGACAGCTTGCGCTTCATTTCCTCGTCGCGCGTAACTACTACGCTGTAAAGCTGCATATTACCCGTTGTCGGAGCATGCGCAGCCAACTCCACAAGGCGCTCAATCTCGCCGTCGCTTATCGGCTCGGTCGTATAATGGCGGACCGTACGCCGCCCCTTGAAATACTCTTCGTTGGTCATATCTTCTATTGATTTTTCAAATCCTTGATGCAAAGTTACGAAAAATCCCGATTCATCCCGATTCAACCTGATTTATCAAGATTCCGCTCCGCCTTTTGCACTTTAAGATTTTTTTAGTAACTTTGCACCCAAATACGTAAACCATAAATCTAAAACAGACACAGTATGAGCCTTAAAATCGTTGTGCTGGCAAAGCAGGTGCCCGACACCCGCAATGTTGGCAAAGATGCAATGAAAGAGGACGGTACTATTAACCGCGCCGCGCTCCCTGCAATCTTCAACCCCGAGGACCTCAACGCTCTTGAGCAGGCATTACGCCTTAAGGACGCAAACCCGGGCTCCACAGTCACAGTTCTAACAATGGGTCTACCCCGAGCTTCTGAAGTGATTCGCGAAGCTATGTTCCGCGGAGCCGACGGCGGCATTGTCCTCACCGACAGAGTGCTAGGCGGCGCCGACACTCTCGCCACTTCCTATTCGCTCGCACAGGCTATCAAGAAAATAGACAATTTCGACATCATCCTTGGCGGACGTCAGGCTATCGACGGCGACACCGCCCAGGTTGGTCCACAGATTGCCGAGAAACTTGCTATTCCCCAGGTAACCTACGCTGAGGAAATCCTCGACCTTTCCAACGGTCACGTCACCGTTAAACGCCGCCTCGAAAATGGTGTTGAAACAGTTAAGGCTCCCCTCCCCTGCGTCGTTACGGTCAACGGCTCGGCTGCCGAATGCCGCCCCCGCAACGCTCGCCGCGTGATGACCTACAAATTTGCCACTTCGCCCTCCGAAATCTCGAAGCTCGACGAAGCCCGCAAAGCTATCGTTGAAAAACGCCCCGAGCTTCAGATTGCCGAATGGAGTGCCGCCGATGTCAACGCCGACCCCCAGCAGATTGGTATGCCAGGCTCGCCCACTAAGGTGAAAAACATCGTCAACGTCGTATTCACCGCCAAGGAGAACCTCCGACTCGAAAACAACGACGAAGCTATCGAAAACCTCGTTAAAGAACTTATCGCCAACCATACCATCGGCTGACATTAACCATAATCACGCATCAACAATGACCGACAAAAACAACCTCATAGTTTATTGCGAGTATGACGACGGACACGTAGCCGATGTCAGCCTCGAACTCCTCACTAAGGGTCGCCAGCTTGCCAACACTCTCGGCGTTAAACTCGAAGCCGTAGTGATTGGCGACAAGCTTCACTACATCGAAAAAGAGCTTTTCAAATATGGCGCCGACACCGTCTACAAAGTTGAGGACAAGCGTCTTTTCCCCTACACCTCCAACCCCCACGCATCGGTGCTCATCAATCTCTTCAAGGAGATTAAACCCCAGATTTGCCTCATGGGCGCCACTTGCATCGGCCGCGACCTCGGACCCCGCGTTTCGTCGGCTCTCCACAGCGGCCTGACCGCCGACTGCACCGCCCTCGAAATCGGACCTCACACCGACCCCAAAACCGGCAAAGAGTACGAGAACCTGCTCTATCAGATTCGTCCCGCTTTCGGAGGTAACATCGTAGCTACCATCGTCAACCCCGAATGCCGCCCGCAGATGGCCACCGTCCGCGAAGGCGTCATGAAAAAACAGATTCACGACGTTAACCACAAAGGCGAAGTTGTTAATCTCGACGTAAAGAAATACGTAAACCCCGAAGATTTCGTCGTTGAAATCATCGACCGCCATATCGAAAAATCGAGAGTCAACATCAAAAACGCTTCGATTATCGTTGCCGGCGGCTACGGAATGGGCACCAAAGAGAATTTCGACCTCCTCTATCAGCTCGCCGACACTCTCGGAGCTGAAGTTGGAGCTTCGCGCGCCGCTGTCGACGCCGGACTCGCCGAGCACGACCGTCAGATCGGTCAGACCGGTGTCACCGTCCGCCCCAAACTCTACATCGCTTGCGGTATCTCCGGACAAATCCAGCACATCGCCGGTATGCAGGACAGCGCAATGATCATCTCGATCAACAGCGACCCCAACGCTCCCATCAACGACATAGCCGACTATGTCATCACCGGAAATGCTGAGGATATCATCCCCAAGCTCATCAAGTATTACAAGAAAAACTCGAAGTAAGCCATGGCTAATTTCTATACCGATAATCCTGAGCTTCGCCATTACCTCCAGCACCCGCTGATGCGTAAAATCGTCGAGCTCAAAGAACGCAACTTCACAGAAGCTGACAAATACGATTACGCTCCCATCGATTTCGATGACGCTATCGACTCCTACGACAAAACGCTCGAAATCGTCGGCGAAATCTGCGGCACAACCGTTGCCGAAAATGCCGAGGGCGTCGACCACGACGGTCCCCGCGTTGAAAACAACCGCGTAATCTATGCCGAGGGCACTCAGAAAAACCTCGACCTCTGCCGCAAAGCCGGCCTTATGGGAATGGCCATGCCCCGTCGTCTCGGCGGTCTCAACTTCCCCATCACTCCCTACATCATGGCTGCCGACATCGTCAGCCGCGCTGATGCCGGATTCGAAAACCTCTGGGGACTTCAGGACTGCGCCGAAACAATCTATGAATTTGCCGACGAGGACCAGAAACAGCGCTACATCCCCCGCGTCTGCCAGGGCGAAACAATGTCGATGGACCTCACCGAACCCGACGCCGGCAGCGACCTCCAGTCCGTAATGCTCAAAGCTACTCAGAAAGAGGACGGCTCGTGGGTGCTCAACGGCGTCAAGCGCTTCATCACCAACGGCGACAGCGACATCCACCTCGTGCTCGCCCGCTCTGAGGAAGGCACTACCGATGCCCGCGGACTCTCGATGTTCATCTACGACAAGCGCAACGGCGGAGTCGACGTTCGCCGCATTGAGAACAAGATGGGCATCAAAGGCTCGCCCACTTGCGAACTCGTCTACAAAAACGCTCCCGCCGAACTCTGCGGCTCGCGCCGTATGGGTCTTATCAAATATGTGATGGCCCTCATGAACGGCGCACGCCTTGGCATCGCCGCACAGAGCGTCGGCATCAGCGAGCGCGCCTATCGCGAAGCTCTCGCCTATGCCCGCGACCGCAAACAGTTTGGCAAAGCTATCATCGAGTTCCCCGCTGTCTACGAGATGCTCGCCATCATGAAAGCTAAACTCGACGCTTCGCGCTCGCTCCTCTACGAGACATCGCGCTTCGTCGACGTCTACAAAATCTACGAGGACATCGCCAAAGAGCGCAGCCTCACTCCCGACGAACGCAAAGAGATGAAGCAGTTCAGCAAACTCGCCGACGCTTGCACTCCTCTCGTCAAAGGCCTCGGCAGCGAATATGCCAACCAGAACACCTACGACTGCATCCAGATCCATGGTGGCTCGGGCTTCATGAAGGACTACGCTTGCGAACGCATCTATCGCGACGCCCGCATCACCTCAATCTACGAGGGCACAACACAGCTCCAGGTAGTTGCTGCTATCCGCCACGTCACCACCGGCACCTACGCCGCCATGATGACCGAATACGGCTCACACGAAGTTCGTCCCGAGCTGCAGGATATCCACAACCGCCTATATCCCCTCGTTGCAGCCTACGAGAAGAGCGTGAAAACCGTCACCGAAGCAGGCGACCAGGCTTTCACCGACTTCATGGCTCGTCGACTCGTTGAAATGGCCGGCGACATCATCATGTCCTACCTCCTGCTCAACGACGCCAACACCAACGACGCCTTCACCAAGTCGCTCCAGGTTTACGTCAACTACGCCGAAGCTGAGGTTACGAAGCACGCCGAGTTCATCGCCAACTTCAAACCCGAACAGCTCAAAGCATATCAGACTGTCTAACAGCCCATTCAGTTCTCGCTAAATCAACTTCCCCGAGCTGATTCACCTTCAACCCCAAGCTGAATCTCAACCTGCTCGCGAGCTGAATCTCAACCATAACGCCAAGGATTGCCCCGCAACCCTTGGCGTTCTCTTTCCCTCTTGTCAGGATTCATCATGATGCAACCTGATTTATCATGATTTATCTTGATGCATCATGATTTATCTCGAATTATCTTGATTCAATCATATTTATCTTGATTCAATCAGAAAAAAGTTGTAACTTTGCAGCTTGAATAGGCAGGCATCGCCCCGCCGCATAACTATTTGACGCTAACCTACAGATGCAGAAATATATCCTCATGCTGCTCACCGCCATACTTATGGCTTCGTGCGGCGAATATAATAAGGTGTTGAAAAGCACCGACCCCGACGTCAAGCTCGACTTCGCCCGACGCGCTTTCGAGCAAAAAAAATACGTCCAGGCCGCTACCGTGTTCGGCGACATCGTCGACGCCTACCGCGGTAAAGAAACCGCCGAGGACGTGCTATACCTCCTGGCTCTCAGCAACTACGAGAACCGCGACTACGCTTCGTCGGGCGTATATTTCAAAAACTACTACACTCGCTACCCCCGCGGTAAATACACCGAGCTCGCACGATTCTACTGTGGCTACGGCTACTATCTCGACTCGCCCGAACCTCAGCTCGACCAGAGCGACACCATGAAGGGCATCGAAGAGCTCCAGGCTTTCCTCGATTATTTCCCACGCAGCGACAAAGTCAGCATCGCCCAAAACGCCATCTTCGAGCTCCAGGACAAGCTGACGCTCAAAGAGTTGCAAAACGCCCAGCTCTACTACAACCTCGGCAACTACCTCGGCAACAACTACGAATCGGCAATCATAACCGCTCAAAACGCCATCAAGAACTACCCCTACTCACGCTACAAAGAGGACCTCGAGCTGCTCATCCTCAAATCGCGCTATCAGGAGGCAAGCCAAAGCGTTGAGGAGAAAAAAGCCGACCGCTTCCGCGAGGTTATCGATGAATACTACTCGTTCATCAACAACTACCCCGACAGCCCCAACCGCAAGGAGGCCGACAACATTCTCCGCATCGCCGAAAACCACGTTGGCGACAGATAACCGACCATATCAAGAACATAACAATAAGGCACCATAATGGATTACAAGAAGACAAACGCCCCGCTTAACACCGTCACCCGCGACATAATCGAACTGTCGCAGGACACCGGCAACGTCTACGAAACCGTCTGCATCATCGCTAAACGCTCCAACCAGATTGCCAGCGAGATGAAACACGACCTCGAAAAGAAACTCCAGGAATTCGCCTCACTCACCGACAACCTCGAGGAAGTTTCTGAAAACCGCGAGCAAATTGAAATCTCACGCTACTACGAGAAACTGCCCAAACCAACCCTGATCGCAACCCAGGAATACGTAGACCACAAAATCTACTTCCGCAACCCCGAAAAGAAAGTCGACCTCGAATAACCCCCGGGTCGAACCATCCGCATAACCAATCCCCGCCTTGGGATCCAACAATATACTAATTTCAGCCCCGGCGGGGCGCCTCATGCTTAACCCCAGGCTTCAGCCTGGGGTATTGTAACTCAACAGCTTAAGCCTCGGAGAGGCGCCTCGTGCCACCCACAGTCCCGCGGGTTCTGCGTAAGGGAGCTTTGCGACCGCTTCTGCGAGTCCCATTCTCAACCAAACGACCGTTTTCGTGGTTTAGCGAGTTCAGCGTAAGGGAGCAAAGCGACCGCTTCTGCGTTTTATTCCCTATCCAATAAATAGTTCTGCGGGGTTTTGCGAGTTCTGCCAAGCGCGAAGCGCGTTTCTGCGTTTCCTTTGCCCGCAAACCTGCCCAAAAACCTGTCCAAAAAACCGCCCGAAAACCCGCCGACAAAGAGAAAAAGATATTTTCCCCGCACAATTCTATCATTTAATTTGTCTGTTCGACAAATAATTCCTACCTTTGTGCGCCGAAATAAAAAACCGGCACAAATAACCTCAATAATAACCCACCTAAAATTTCCAAAGAATGCATTTGAATTCTGAAGAGAAAGAGCAAATCTTTGAGAAGTACGGTAAGAGCAAAACTGATACTGGCTCACCTGAAGCACAGATAGCATTATTCTCGGTCCGTATCGCTCATTTGACTGAACACCTCAAGTCAAATCACAAAGATTATACAACTGCTCGTGCCCTGAAGGCTCTGGTTGGTAAGCGCCGCCGCCTCCTTGACTATCTTATCAAGAAGGACATCAACCGCTACCGCGCCATCATCGCCCAGAAGGAGCTCGGTATCAGAAAGTAATCCAACCGACGGCTCGCGCAGCCCCGACGCTGCCAAAGCCTTCAGCGATTACTTGACGATTACACTCCGGCGGAGGACATCACAGATGGTCTCCGCCGGTTGTTTTTTCACACACCCACACGCCAATGTTCGACTCTACAATCACCTTTATTCGCGACCTCTACAACGCCGCCCCGGGCACTGCGCTGCCACTCCATGCACCCACTTTCGCCGGAAACGAACGCCGCTATCTCGAAGAATGCATCGACTCTACTTACGTTTCGAGCGTCGGGCCGTTTGTCGACAAATTTGAAAAGATGATTGCCGACTACACCGGAGCCGCCGGAGCCGTAGTCACCGTCAACGGCACAGCTGCCCTCCACATGGCGCTGATGCTCGCCGGAGTCGAACGCGGCGACCTCGTGCTGACCCAAGCACTGACATTCATCGCAACCTGCAACGCCATCGCCTACACCGGCGCCGACCCGGTGTTCATCGACGTCGACCCCGACACGATGGGCCTCTCGCCCGACGCTGTCGAAGCGTGGCTCGCCGAAAATGCACGCCGCGATGCCGACGGCACTTGCCGCCACATCGCGTCCGGACGCCGCATCAAAGCGTGCGTCGTCATGCACACTTTCGGCCACCCCGCCAGCGTCGACCGCCTGCTCCAAGTCTGCCGAGACAATGGCATTGAGCTCGTAGAGGACGCCGCCGAAAGCATCGGCTCGTTGCGCGACGGACGCCACACCGGCACATTCGCTCCCATCGGCGCCCTCAGCTTCAACGGCAACAAAACTATCACCACCGGCGGCGGAGGAATGCTCCTCTTCGCCGACCCGGATATGGCGCACCGGGCTAAACACCTGACAACCCAAGCCAAAGTGCCCCACCGCTGGGAATTTGTCCACGATTCCATTGGCTACAACTATCGAATGCCCAACATCAATGCCGCCCTCGGCTGCGCACAACTCGAACAGCTCCCGGCATTCCTCGAATCGAAGCGCGCTACGGCCCGCGCCTACGCCGACTTCTTCGCCGACGGCCACGACGGCATCCGATTTATGGCCGAACCCGCCTCAACGCGCTCAAACTACTGGCTATGCGCCGTCAAAATGCCCGACCGCACGAGCCGCGACGCTTTCCTCCAATCCACCAACGATGCCGGAGTCATGACGCGACCAATCTGGGAGCTGATGACGCGCCTGCCAATGTGGCGCGACGCTATCGCCGGACCACTGCCGACAACAACCGATCTTGCCGACACTATCGTCAACATCCCCTCCGGCGTCCACCTATAAAAGCTTATAACGCCTATAAAAGCCTCAAAATCGCGGCTTAAACGCTTCCAACCGGCTCAATTAGTTGTGCATATCCGTTATCTGGCTCTCCTTGAACCCTATAAAATAGAGAATTCCGTCGAGTCCGATTGTCGATAGCGACTGGTCGGCCGTGGCTTTCACTTTCGGCTTGGCATGGAATGCTATCCCCAAGCCGGCGGTGGCCAACATCGGCAGGTCGTTAGCTCCGTCGCCAACAGCGATAGTCTGCTTGATATTCACATTCTCCACCTGAGCCAACAGCTTCAACAGCTCTGCCTTGCGGCGCCCGTCGACAATGTCGCCCAAATAGCGCCCCGTGAGTTTGCCATCAACAATCTCAAGCTCATTTGCATAAACATAGTCGAAGCCAAACCGCTGCTTCAGATAATTGCCAAAATACGTGAAACCGCCCGAAAGAATTGCGGTCTTGTAGCCGGTTCGCTTCAGCGCGGTCATCATTCGCTCAACGCCCTCGGTTATCGGCAGATTCTCGGCAATTTCGCGCATCACGCTCTCATCCAGCCCTTTCAGCAACGCCACGCGACGCTTGAAGCTCTCGCAGAAATCAATCTCGCCACGCATAGCACTCTCAGTGATTGCTCGCACCTGCTCGCCGACGCCCGCGCGGTCGGCAAGCTCGTCGATAACCTCCGTGCCAATCAGCGTCGAGTCCATATCGAAGCAAACCAAACGGCGGCTACGGCGATACATCGTGTCCTCCTGGAGCGAAATATCTGTCTCCTGCTCGTTGGCTATCTGCATAAACCGCTGCTGCATCGCGGTCTGATTCTCCAGACGGCCGCGAACCGACACCTGCACGCACGACCGACTCTGGCTATCCTCGCCATGGAGCGGCACACGCCCGGTCAGTCGTTTGATTCCGTCGATGTTCAACCCCTGCTCGGCAATAGCTCGGCTGACTTCAGCGATTGCCCTCGCCGTAATCTTGCGGCCAAGAATGGTGATAATCCAGCGGTCCTTACCCTGCATGTCGACCCACTGCTCATAATCGTTCGCATCAACCGGGCTGAAACGAATCTTCACGTCGAGCTCATAGGCTTTAAAAAGGAGGTCCTTCATCAAGTCGCCCGAAACATCGCTGCGCGACTTTATCAGAATGCCCAGCGCGAGCGTATGGTGAATGTCGGCCTGGCCTATGTCGAGAATCGTCGCATCGTAGCGCGCTAAAATCTCAGAGAGGGCTGCCGTAACGCCGGGTTTGTCGTTGCCCGTTATGTTCAGAAGTATCAGTTCTACTTTCTTGTCGCTCATCAGTTAAAATATTGAATCATTAATTACAGTGTGGTATGTTACGAGGCGCTCAATCGGGCGGTCGACGAAAACGCCGCAACGCAGCCCGAGCTCGTCGCATATCCGCTCAATGATTCCGCGGAATGTCGCGGCAATCGAGCCGGTGAAGTTAAGTGGCAACTCTTTGCAATGAGGCAGTTGCAGAACGTTGCGGCTGAAAAACCTCATCAGCTGCTCGGCTACAGCCTGCTCTACCTTCGGCTCGCCGATATTCTCGGCGGCAAACCGCGCAAAGCGTGCCAGGAAGCGGTTGGAATTCTTCCCGCGGTAGACGGCCGAAATTATCTCGTCGCCGGTCATCCCCGCGAAGGCAAAAAATTTTACTGCCAAGTCAACATCCATCAGCCCCTTGATCGCTTCGGCCACGAAATGTTTGCCTATCGCTGCCCCCGAGCCTTCGTCGCCCAAAATGTAGCCAAGCGGCGGTACGGTAGCCACCAACTGCCCGCCCAATTCGGGCGAATACTCGCAGCAGTTCGACCCGGTGCCGAGTATGCACGCTATCCCCGCTTGGTCGAGACAGAGCGCACGCGCTGCGCCGAGCAAATCGCTCGTCACAGAGATCGTGGTGTCGGGCATAAACATTCTGAACGCGTCGGCTACGGTGTCGGCAAGTTGTTCCGTGCGACATCCTGCCGCATAAAATCTCACGCTCCCCACGGGCTCGTCGAGCGGTAGCTCAATCATCGCCTCATGGATAGCATCCTCCAGCTCGCGCTCGGTCATCACCGTGACGTTCATCCCTCCAGTAGTGTGATAGCTCACGGCTCCGGAGCTCATTATGGCGGCCCAGTCGGTCTTCGTACTTCCACAATCTGCAATAAGTTTCATTCCGTAAGAGGTTTTGCAACGCAAATATAGCGAGAATTTCCCGCTCGTCAATGCGTTTTACCTCAAAAAGCGGGGAGCAAGGATAAACAATCCCAGCGAGATGCCGAAGTTCCAGTTGCGTGCCGGATAGGTTGCATAGTTGCCGTAGGCGCTGAGCGTTGCGAACGGAAATGTCAGCGCAACGGCAACCTCGCCGATGAATTCCGGGTTGGAGAACCAACGCCCGTAGCGCGCCGTGCCGTCGGGATTTTCGAGAATCTTCCGCATTGGCATAAAGCAGTGGAACGCTCCGCGAAGCGATGCCGCCGAGGTTATCTTCCAGATTGGTGCCAAGCCCGCCGTGACAAACGAGTTGGCGCGGAAGCCGGGATTGAATGTGTTGTACGACGATGGCGTCGGGTTAAACGACGGCGCCAACACTATCGAGGCGGCATACGTTGGCTGAAGTTTGCGCGTCGACGCCAGGGCGTTTACCATCATCCCGAGCGCGGCGTGGCTCCCGAGCTGCAGATAATGCGACGCGTTGACATCCAGCTGCCCGTACGTCAGATGTCGCTCCCATGCCTCGGCGGGCGACCCTACGTTCGGCAGATACTTAAGCGTTCCTGTAGCCCCGATGGCTGCAACGTGGAGCGCACTCCCCGACGTCGGATAGTTCAGATTGTCGAGCGTGCTGCGGTCGTAGACGGCCAACACCTCGCCCATGACACGGCGTGTCTTGTCGCGGCACGTGGTCGAGAAATCCGTGTGCGACGACAGGAAGAAACGGTCGTCCAACAGCCCGCCGCCTACGCCTATCTCAACTTTTCCGCGCCTTCCGGCAGCAAAGCCGTAAAACAAGCGTCCGAAATACTCCGAGTTGATTATAAACGTCGGCAGGTTATCTTTGAAAAACAGCACGTCATCCTCATAGAACTTCTGCCGCGTGGCTACGCCCTGCACCCGCAATGCCGACGGTATCGCCGTCGGGAACGTTATGCGCGCGTCGAGCACACCAGCCATATAGCTCTGACCGATCCACCCCTTAAGCGATGTAGTCAGCGAATTGAAGCTCATCGTGTTGTAGCCCGCCGAAAGAAATAGCATCGACGAGGTTGACGACGATACGTAGCCGCCGAAGCCCAACTTGAAATTATCTTTTAGCGTCGCTTTCATCCGCAGCGTGAAAAGTCCCGTCGAATCGTTGACAACGGCGTGCGGCACGAGGTCCTCAATCTTGCCGGGCGTGATGGCACGATAATACGAATCGCGTGCACGTGCCATACCGAACGTGTCGCTCCGATGGTGGTTGAAAAGATACTCTATGTAGTCGTTCTGCGAGTGCGTGCCGCCGGTTACCACTACCGAGTCGAACACCACGGCCGGCGTCTGCGACTTGAACACCTGGCGCCGCAACCGTCGAGTGCGGGCCAGTGTGCGGGCTGTGACGCGCGCCTTTATCGAATCCATCTTCTCCATCGCCGTCCGATAGCCTATCTCATATATAATGTCGGCTTTGTCGAAGTCGAGAATGCCGAACATCCTTACCGGAACATTCAGGCTGAAGCCCCACTCCTCGGGCAGTGAGTAGTCGTTGTTCTGAATAATCATATCCTCCAGCTGCTGCATGACGTCGTTGCTCTTCGGCTTCAGGTCGGGACCCGACACGTTAGAGCCTATCATAACGTCGGGCGCGAAGTCGGTGTGCATCACGTTGAACGGATAGTTATCATAAATGCCGCCGTCGTAGACCAACACGCTGTCAATCTCAATCGGGCGGAACACCAGCGGGAAGCTCATCGAGGCGCGAATAGCATCAGCAAGCGACCCGCCGCGGAGCACAATCTTATGTTTGGCGTAGATATCCGACGTCACCGTGCGCAGCGGCACGAAAAGATTGTCGAAGTTGGCGCCACACTGCGCCGTGTAGGCCGAGAACAAGTCCATGAACGCGAAGCTCATTGGCAGCGGATTTATCAAGCTCGTAGGCAAAATCGACTTAACTTTCGTCGAGTCTGCACCCAAATTGAACGTCACCAGCGACGGCGTCGGCTCGTCGGCGGCGAAATAATAGGTCAGCTCGGGGTCAATCTTTCCGGTCGACCAATAGGAAAATCCTTTCGACTTAATCAATGCGAGCATCTCGGCGGGCGTATACCCCGAGGCATACAAACCGCCGACAATCGCGCCCATCGAGGTGCCTACAACATAGTCGATCGGGATATCGTTCTCCTCCAGCGCCTGAATAACGCCGATATGAGCGATACCCTTAGCTCCGCCGCCGCTGAGCACCAACCCAACGGCCTGCGAACGACCGCCTACAGAATCGGCTGCCAACGATAGCGCGCCCCGACTAACATCCTTCGCCATGCACCCCATAGCCATGGCCGTCGTCAATAGCGTGATGAATACTCTCATAAATAGCAGTTGAAGTAATTTCCATTATAACACCGCCCACTTGCTTTATGTTTTAATAAAAAAGCGTAACTTTGCATCGATATTCAACGAACTCATCAAAAAGTTCGGGTTCTGCCTTAAAAAATTAAATCTAAATAATCTTTTCAAAATGCCACGCCATTTCGACCCGCTCGACAGCAAGATTCTTCAGATGCTCTCCGCCAACGCCCGTATCCCATTCCTTAAAATCGCCGATGCCTGCGGAGTTTCAGGAGCTGCTATACATCAGCGCGTGCAAAAACTCATCGCATCAGGGATTATCAAGGGATATGAAACACTCATTTCGCCCGAAGCGCTCGGATATGAAACCTGCGCCTACGTGGGATTCCTGCTCACCGACCCCGAGAAGTTCGACGACGTCGTTAAGGCCCTCCACAAAATCCCTGAAATCGTGGAGCTCCACTACACAACAGGCCAATACGACCTGCTCATGAAAATCTACGCACACAACAACCAGCATCTGCTCGAAATTCTCCACTCGCGCATACAGAACCTCGGCGCCGGACGCACCGAAACGCTCATCTCCTTCCGCGAGGAGTTCCGTCGTCAGGTGCCCACCCGCACTAATCTTCCCGAATAATGGACCTCAACACTCTGCTGCTTGACGCCATCAACATTGCCCGCGGTGCTGGAGCTATCCATCTCCGCTACTTCCGCGGCAACGAGCTCGACATCTCGACCAAGCTCAACGAAAGCGACGTCGTCACCGCCGCCGACCGCGCTTCTGAGGCGTTCATCCTCTCCGAAATCCATCGCCTCTACCCCGACCACTCGATTCTCTCAGAAGAGTCGGGCGCCGAGCGCACAACCGATAGCGGATGGCGTTGGGTTATCGACCCCCTCGACGGAACTACCAACTTCAGCTCCGGACTGCCCGCATTCGCCACATCGATAGGCATCGAGCACGACGGACAAACCGTTGTCGGAGTCGTCTTCGCGCCATATCTCAACGAGCTTTTCCACGCCGTGCGCGGCGGCGGAGCATGGCTCAACGGTGAGCCCATCCACGCCTCCGACCAGACGCGACTCGACCGAGCCGTAGTCTCCACCGGATTCCCCGTCGACAAGGACACCAACCCCGACAACAACGTCGACAACCTCGTCCGCGTCCTGCCCGTGACCCGCGGCGTACGTCGCTACGGCTCTGCTGCACTCGAAATCTCCTACGTCGGCGCCGGATTCCTCGAAGCCCACTGGGAGATAAACCTCCACGAATGGGACGTCTGCGCAGCCACGCTGATTGCCACCGAAGCCGGAGCCATCTCAACACGCTTCCGCCCCGACCGCAACGTCAGCGTCCTCACCGCCGCCCCAGCCATCTCTCCCCAACTCCTCCCCCTCATCAAATAATCCCGACATCCCAAATCGCACAAAAGCGCCGAGACACCGCGTCCCGGCGCTCTTCTTTTGAGCATCATGATAAATCTCGATATAACATGATGCATCATGATGAAACATGATAAATCTTGATAAATCAAAATGATAGTCCGTAATTATACCTAAAAATATTTGGTGGAATGGACTGGAATTT
>CAYNSG010000003.1:18272-28476 GCA_964399885.1 uncultured Bacteroides sp. | reverse complement strand
CCCCATCATACCTGAATAAACTCCCATGATAAATCGGATTTTTAACGCTGTCGCTCAGTCGCTCCTGTGGATTGGAGAGAGATGCCGGCTGACCTACAACGAGGTCAACATCCTCGTCTATTATCTGATCGTCCCCCTGTCGTGGTGCATAATGTGCGATTGCCTGATAGGGTTGCCGCTGACAACATTCGCGCTCTTCTTCGTCTGGGTCGGCATTTTTATCGCTACCCGCCATGGGTTTCGCGAATGGTGCGACACGGCCTTTCAAGACTCTGTCGACTTCCTCAATTGGTTCAACCGCTGGGGCGGTAACTACGAGCTCAACTCGGTGATAATCTGCGTGGTTGTCCCGCTGATTATCTATGCGGCGCTCATCGCAATGCTCGCCATTAAATGACCGCCAACTACTTACGTCGGGGGGGGATTATTCGTTGTGGATGATGCGGGAGAGGCGGTGTTCGAGCTCGGCGGAGGAGAGGCGGGTGGAGAGGACGCCGCGATGGGCCACGGAGATGCCGCCGGTCTCTTCGCTGACTACGATGGCAAAGGCGTCGGTGGCTTGCGAGATTCCGAGGGCTGAGCGGTGGCGCAATCCGAGGGCACGGGGCACGTTGCGGTCGTGGCTGACGGGCAGGATGCAACCGGCCGATTTCAGGCGGTCGCCGGCGATAATCAGTGCGCCGTCGTGGAGCGGCGAGTTTTTGAAAAATATGTTCTCGATGAGGCGCGAGTTGATGAGCGCGTCGATCATATCGCCGCTTTTCTCGTAGTTTTCGAGCGATATATCTTGCTGAATCACAATCAGCGCGCCGGTTTTTGACTTCGCCATGTTCATGCAGGCGTAGACTATCGGCAGCACATACTGTCGGGCGGAGTCCTCGTGCTGTCCGCGCTGATGATGGAATAGTTTCTTGAGAAATCGCCATCGCTTGTGGTCGCCGAGTTCAACGAGGAAGCGCTTTATCTGGTCCTGGAACAGTATGACGAGCACCAACAGCCCGATCGACATGAATTTATCGAGAATCGTTCCGATAAGCTTCATCTCCAGAATCTGAGATGCGAAGAGCCAAACGACGATGAAGGCCAGCACGCCGAAGAATATGTTGATTGTCCCCGACTCCTTCATTATTCTGTAGAGATAGAAGAGCAGTAGGGCGGCAATGGCAATATCGAGTGCGTCGCGAATTCCGAATGTATCCATATCAGTTTGTGAAAGTAGCGTTGAAAAGTTGAATGCTCTGGCGACAGGGGAGGGGGTCGTGAACTCGCAGGATTGCGGCTCCGCGGGTTAGGGCTATGGCGTCGGCGGCAACCGTGGCGCAAAGAGCCTCGCCGGCAGTTATAGCCAAGGTTTTCGTCAGCATTGATTTTCTCGACAGTCCGATGAGCACCGGCAGCGCGAAAGCGGCCGTGAGCGCCGGGATGTCGCGCAGCAGCGTGAAGTTTTGCTCGGCGGTTTTGGCGAAACCGAGCCCCGGGTCGATAATGATGTCGGCGGCGCCCAATTCGTGCAGCTCACGGATGCGCGGGGCGAGCTCGCGGATAACTCCGGCGGTAACGCCGTCGGGGTAGTCCGTAAGCTGTTGCATGGTGGCGGGAGTCCCGCGCATGTGGCAGAGGACATACGGGACGCGCAGCTGCCCGACGGTCGCAAACATGCGCTCGTCGAGCAGCCCGCCTCCGATATCGTTGATGATGTCTGCCCCCATCTCCTCAACGGCAGCCCGGGCAACGTCGGCGCGGTATGTGTCGACCGAGATGATCGCTTCGGGCAGTCGCTCACGAATAGCTTTCAGCGCCGGGCGCAACCGCTCAATCTCCTCGGCAGCCGTGACGCTCTCCGAGCCGGGGCGCGTTGAGCACGCTCCGACATCGATAATGTCGGCTCCGGCGGCCACTGCTTTGGCGGCACGCTCGCCGGCATCGTCGCCCTCGGCACGCGAAGGAGCATAGAACGAGTCGGGCGTGGCGTTGACAATTGCCATAACCAGCGGGCGGTCGAACGTCAGAATCCGCTCTCGGATGTTGAGTGAAAATGGGGTGAAGGGGTTCATTTCGAGTTATTTTTTCCAGCGGCCGATGACAAGATAGTTATTGTCGTCGGCGTTGATTGTTTCGCGGAGCTTTTTGGCGCGCTCATAGTCGGCAGCCTCGGCTCCGGGAATATTGTCGGGGAGCTCGTCGATTTTGTCGGCAAGGTCGCCCGGATAGAGGTTGATGACCATATATTCGGGCGATTTGCTCCAAACCCACGACGGGTCGGAAACGATCGGGCCGATATTGTCGATCATCAGCTGTATCGAAGCCATGAGCAGCGATTCCTTGTCGATTGCTATCTGGGTGTTCCCCGGGATGGTGAAGGTGTTTTCGTCTACTTGCACGGCGTCGCCAAAGGTCATGGCGAGATAGAATTTCGGGAACGACAGCAGATGGTGCCAGGGCACATTTTCGCCGAAATCGACGGTCATTGCCGGAGTCAAGCGACCGTCGACATAGTTGTAGAGCGTGTCGTTTTCCGAGGAAATCAGGAATTGAGAGTATGTGAATCCGTTGCCGTCGGCGGTGCTGTCAAAATTGAGCTCGTTGCTGAAATCGGGCACAACGGTCAGGTTGTCGCGTTTTACCTCCGAGATGACGTTGCCGTCGAAATCCTGCTCCCATATTATTGGAAGCAAGTCGTCGGCTTTGAACTGAAGCGCCGCGATGGTCAGGCGGCGATTTTCGGTATCGGCACGCACGACAGCTTTCGGGGCTTTGTAGGCGAGCGGAATGTCGCCGAGATGATTGCCGTCGGTGTCGTAGGTCATGACCTTGTCGGCGTTGTAGCTCACGGCATAGATCCGTCCTGCATCCTCGTCGGCATAGACGTCATAAACCGCTATGGGGTATTCACCCGGACCCTGACCGCGTTTAATCAGGTCGCCGAGATATTTCCCGTCGCGGTCGAATTGCTTCACGGCGCTCTGCGTCTGAATCATGATGCGTTTGGGCGTGACCCAGACTTGTCCGTCGTTGACGAGAGCGTCGGGCGTTGAGTTGTCGAGGCGCACGAGTCGCAGGTCGTCTACGAGCTCCGAGGCGCGCAGTGTGGCCGGCTCGGGCATAGCCTTAATTTCGGCTACGACGATTGTGTCGCCCGCCGGGGTGACTTTCAGCTCAGCCGGTTGGTTGCTGAATTCGCCTGAACTTAAGGCGAACGTTGCAGCCGACTCTTTCTTCGAAGAGTTGCAGGCTGTAGCCGCAATCAGGAGAGCGATTGCGGCTAACGAATTAATTTTCATTTTTTTTGCATTATTCTTTGAGTTGATGAATAGTGTCGATGAGCTGGTCGCCGAGGCCGATGGTGTAGCCTTGCGAAACGAAGACGATGCGGTTGAACGTGTCGGCGATGATGAAAATCGGTCGCTCGGGCGAATTGAGGTGGAGCGCTTCGGTGATTTCGCGGGCGATTTTGCCGTCGTTGTCAATGCCGAAGCTTACGGTCGAGGGGAGCGCGGGGAGCAGCGACGGGTCGTAGCGCTGAGCGTCCTGTTCGTCCTTGAAGAGGAGGATCATCGAGCGTCCCCATTTCTCAAACTCGGGGTTGAGTGCGGCAATGTCGCGCAGAGCGTGGTTGGTCGGCTCATGGTTGGGTGTGAGCAGACCGATTACGTAGTAGCCGCGGCCTGTCGTGGAGAGCACTGATTTCTCATCGCCCGTGGCGAGGTCGGTGTAGAGATTCTCGGAGTTGAAGTTGCCGATAACCTGCACGCCTTTATCGTCCTGGCGCATAACGAGCGGGAGTGTCTGCTCTGAGCCCGGAGCGACATTGAAGAACACAACGCGCGAGAGCACTCCGCCGTCGGCCATACGCTGACCCGTAACGAGCATATACTGCCCGGCGTCGAGGTCGGCACCATCGCGGAACAGCGAGCTCCACGTTCCGTCCTCGGGATATTCGAGCAGGCGGGGATTACCGTCGACAATCTTCGAGAGCGAGAACTGAGTGTAGTATTTCGGGTCGTCGATGCGTCCGGTTGTCGTGAAGTCGAATTTTACGCGTCCGGTGGGAGCGTCGGCAGTCTTTGCGGCTTTTTCAGCAGCGAAGTTAGCGTCGTGCCAAGCTCCGTCGGCGTCGGCCCACTGGGTCTTGCCGGTGACGGGGTCGATGCGCGCGGGAATGAGGGCGGTGCGGGCGAGGGCGGTGAAATAGATGTCGCGCGAGGCGGCGTTAGTGACGCGCGATTTGTCGACAGCCATCGGGCTCATGCGCACGTTGCCGGGATACCAGTCGGGAATAATCGTGACGTTCTGAGCGACATAGTCGACGAGCGACTGCGGATTAGCGCGCCATGCAGCGGCCTGTTCGGGGGTGATTACCGAGAGAAGATATGAGCGGAACAGCGTCAGAGCCTCGTCGGAGATGCGCGGCGAGAGTATGTAGTCGTCGAGTTCGGGAGCGATATTAGCGGGAGTCAGCATGTGGTCGCGAAGAATCTCAACCGGTACGTCGCTGCGGTCCTTTACGGAGAGCGATTCAACCAGGCGCAGAGCGCGGTCGCGGTCGTTTGCGGCGGTTTCGGTCATGAATTTCTCGATTGCAGCGTGATTACCGCGGGCATCGGTCATTACTGCCGTCAGGCGCTGAGCGTCCAGACCGAGCTTCGCAGCCAGTGCGGCCGACTGCTCGGGGGTGAAGAATGTGGCGGTGTAGACGCCGCGGATAGAATCCTCATAGACTTTGCGGGCTTCGTTTGTCGCAACCTGTTCGGGAGTAAGCTCAACCGGCTTGTAGTTGGGTGCCGGGGGTATGATGTCAAGCTCGATTGTTTCGACGGTTTCCGGGGTACGGTCGATAGCCACGGTGACGCTCTTGTCTTTGCCTACCGAAGCTTTGGTGAATCCGAAGTTCTTGCCGTCGGTAGCCCAGATGATGAGGTCGCCAAGACCGGTTGCGAGCGACGAGCGCCCCTCGGCATCGGTCTTTTTGGTCACGATGGGGTAGAATTCGCTATAATTATATAGGCGGTAGCTGACCTCGGCATTAGGCGCGGGGCGGCCGTCGGTGCCGAGAACCGTTACGTTGATAGTGTCGACTGCAGCGTAGTTTGTAGTCACGTTGATGTCGGTGTAGCCGTCGGGGTGTGAGAGCACCTCCTCGGCGCCGTCGTAGTTGCCAAACACGCGAGTGTTCATCATCATGCCTCGCGAGGCCGGAGCATTGAACCAACCGAGATTGAGCACAGGCTCGGGCTCGCAGGCTCCGAGGAAATACCATTTACCATCGGCCCAGGCCTCAACCCATGCGTGGTTGTCGTCGGTGTGGGCCCAGCGGGGAGTGTAAATCTGGCGTGCGGGGATACCCATGGCACGCAGAGCGGCAACGGTGAATGTCGATTCCTCGCCGCAACGTCCTATGGCCGACGAAACCGTGGCTAAAGGCGCATGTGTGCGGCTGTCCGACGGCTGATAAGTAGCCTTTTCATGACACCAATGGTTGATTTCCAGAATAGCATCTTTCATCGACATGCCTTTGACGCGGTCTTTCAGCTCCTCGTAGAATGCGGGGCGATGGTTGTCGAGCGCTTCGTCGTTGATGCGCACCGGAAGCACGAAATGGCGCCATTCGCGGTCGGGCACCTTTGCGCCCCAGGGCATCTCGCGGCGGGCGCGAAGCGCGTAGTCGACATTCTCCAGGAAATACTCTCCGGAGTTGTCGGCGAGGTCGGGAAGAGGACTGTAGGCGTAGAGCACTTTCAACGCTTCAATCTGCTCGGGCGTTAGCGACGGGTTGTTGAAAATCGAGAAATATCCCGGGTTGTTGACGTTCGCTTTGCGGTTGGCGAAGTCGGCTTCAACAGTGGGGGTGGCAATCTGTGCCGATGCTCCGGCGGCAACAAGGAGCACACCGGCGGTCAATATGTTTTTAAGGCGGTTCATACTTATACGTATCTTATGCGTTTTTAATGGCAGCCATGATTTCGGCTACGATTTCAGGTGATGTTACTTTTCGAGAATACTCGTCGCTGCCGGGGGCTCCCATCGCTACGCCCGGTTTGCGGTAGCGCATCGGGCTTTGGATTGTGTGGCGAGCCGAGGCGTGCACCTCGTTTGTGCCCGATCGGCGGATGATTTCAGCGGCATTTTCGGGATTGACGCCTCCGCCGGCAAGTATTGTCAGCTTTCCGTCGGCTTTCTCAACGAGCTCTCTGAGCAGCTCTACGCCTTCGATGGCCGAGGCGGCTTGGCCTGAAGTAAGCAGTCGGTTGCATCCGAGGTCGATAATCTGCCGGAGTGCCTCGAACGGGTCGCGGCAGAGGTCGAAAGCGCGGTGGAAGGTGACGTTCATTCCGGCAGCGGCCTCGACCATGCGGCGGCATGCGGCGATGTCGATATCGCCGTCGGGGGTCAAGGCTCCGATAACAACGCCATGGGCACCGGTTTCGCGGGCGGCCACGATGTCGTCGGTCATGGCAGCGACCTCGGCGGGCGAGTAGAGGAAGTCGCCTCCGCGCGGGCGGATGAGCACGTGGACTTTCGGACCGCCCACGAGCAGCGCCTGGCGGATAAAGCCCGTCGAGGGGGTGATGCCTCCGTCGGCAAGGGCCGAGCAGAGCTCAACGCGTTGAGCGCCGCCGGCGGCAGCTGCAACGACGCTCTCAATGTCGCCGGCACAAACTTCGAGTAGATTCTCTTTCTTCATCTTTTACTTATTTCTTGCGGGGAGCGGTTTCGAGTTCGACGATGAAGTCAATAGTGCCTTCGGGAATTTCGGGCAACGAAAGCGCGACGCCGCCCTCTTTAAGCTTCGTGAACTTCACGGGCTGACGGTCGTCGAACGTCACAGCGCTCTTAACTTTCGCGTCGGTCGGGATTGTAATCTCACCAGCAGTCGGGTCGAACACGTGGATGAAAAGCTTGTCGCCTTTGCGCGTCGATGTTCCCCACGGCTGCTCCTTGAAGTCGCCGGCAGTTGTGGCATAGATTGTTTCGCCGTATTTCTTGGTCCATTCGCCGATAGCTTTGAAGCGTTCGATGGCGGCAGCCGGGATTTCGCCGTTGGGCTGCGGTCCGACGTTGAGCAGCAGATTGGCGCCCATGCCGCGGGCGTTAACGAGATAGCGAATCAGCTCGGGAACCGATTTGTAGTCCTGGTCCTTGATTTTGTAGCCCCACATTCCGTTCATCGTCTGGCAAGTTTCTAGCGGAAGATGCGAGATATCCTGTCCCGAAAGGCCGGCGGTGTTCTGTCCGGGGAGGTCGCGTTCGAAAATCTGGATATCCTCGCCGGCAAACGGAACCATGTGGTGGTTGTTGCCGATCAGCACCTTCGGCTGGAGGTTATGAATCATCTCATACTGCTCGGGCAGCTGCCAGTTGAAGGGCACGGAGTCCTCGTCGTGGTCCCAAAGACCGTCGAACCAGATTGCACCGATTTCGCCGTAGTTGGTGAGAAGCTCTGTCAGCTGGCGGTTCATGAAGTCGTAGTAGTGGGACCAATCGCGCAGCGTAGTGTCGCGGCCGGTGTGCAGACCTGTGCGTCCCGAGGGGTAGTCGGGGCGAGTCCAGTCGATATGAGAGTAGTAGAGGTGGAGCTTAATTCCTTGTTTGTGGCATTCGTCGGCAAGCTCTTTGAGCACGTCGCGCTTGAACGGCGTGGCGTCGACGATGTTATAGTCGCTCTGGTCGGTGTCGAACATCGAGAATCCGTCGTGGTGGCGAGTCGTGAAGGTGATATATTTAGCTCCGGCATCCTTGATGGCGCTGACCCACTCGGCGGCGTTGAAGTCGGCGGGGTAGAACCCTTTGGCAGCTTTGGCATACTCTTCGGCATTGATGTCGTAGTTGAGATACCATTCTCCCTGGGCGAACATGCTGTAGATTCCCCAGTGGATGAAAACTCCGAAGCCGTTGTCGGCAAACTCTTGTTGAGCCTGCTGGCGTTCGGGAATAGGGATGTAGACGGGCGTGTTTTCGTTGGCAACGGCGAGGCCGAAAGTGAGCATCATGGCAGTAGATGCGGCTATGATTCGTTTCATTCGCGTAAGGTATGTTATCGTAAGGTATGTTATCGTGAGGTATGTTATCGTGAGGTATGTTATCGTGAGGTATGTTTCAATTTGGATATGTTTCGGTCTGAAAAATGTGTAAAAGAGGAACTCGCAGGCGTCGGTGGGTGTCTGAAAGTTCCTCTTGTGTGGGGGGGACGTTGTCGGAGCGACCTTAGAAGGGGAGGTCGTCGTTAGGCGCGGGTTCCATCGGCGCTGTCGGGGCAGGGGGAGCGGCGGGGTAGGTGGGTGCAGCGTAGTTTGGTGCGGGAGGTACGGGAGCTGCTCCGCCCATAGGCTGTGTGCCACCGGGCACGTTCTTCTCGGCTTTCCATCCGCGAATCGATGTGTACCAACGACCCTGATACTCGCGGCTTTCGATGTCGAAGCTCAGAGTGATGTCGTCGCCCACGCTGAGGGGGTACTGGTCGGCTTTATCACCGAAGAAGTCGAAATGCACTTTTCGGGGATAAGTCTCTTGAGTTTCGAGCACGTACTCGCGCTTTTTCCAGGGATTGCCGGCCTTTGAGATTCCGGTGAACTCCGGGAATGCCAGTATGATTCTTCCTTTGATTTCCATTGTCGGTTTATAAGTTTCGTATTGTTTTCTGCAAAGTTAAGCATTAGCTGCCAACTTTGCCAAAAAAGTTTGACGAAAAAAGTTAGAATGTAGAAAACTCTTATTTTCCGCCGGGGGTGGGGATTGATTTATCTGGTTCGTCGATGAGTCCGCGGTTGCGTAGCAGAGCGTCGACGCGGGGCTCACGGCCGCGGAACTTTATGTAGAGCTCCATCGGGTCGGCTGTGCCGCCGGCTTCGAGCACGTTCTTGCGGAACGAGTCGGCCGTTGCTTTGTCGAAGATTCCTTTCTCTTTGAAGAGCTCAAATCCGTCGCAGTCGAGCACCTCGGCCCATAGATAGGTGTAATAGCCCGAGGCATATCCGTCGCTTCCGAAGATATGGCGGAAGTAGGGGCTGCGATAGCGGAATTGAACCTCTGAGGGCATGCCGAGAGTTTCGGCAACGTTGGCTTCAAAGGCTTCAACGTCGATGCTGTCGGCATTGGTCACTTTGCCCCATTGCAGGTCGAGCAATGCGGCGCCGACGAGCTCTGTGGTTGTGAAGCCCTGGTTGTGGGTCGAAGCAGCTTCGATGCGCTCTATCAGCGAGTCGGGGATAACTTCGCCCGTGCGCCAGTTGCGTGCGTAGGTGCGGAGCAGTTCGGGTTCAAAAGCCCAGTGTTCGTGAATCTGTGAGGGGAGCTCAACGAAGTCGCGGTCGACGTTCGTTCCGGCCTGGCTGCGGAGTTTGGCTCGTGTAAGCATTCCGTGGAGGCCATGGCCAAATTCATGGAACATCGTCTCAACCTCATCCATAGTCAGCAGTGCGGGGGTGTCGCCGGCGGGTTTCGAGAAGTTGCCGACGTTGTAGACAATCGGACGAGCCGATTTGCCGTCGGGGTCGACGAATGCGCTCTGGAATTCGCTCATCCAAGCGCCTTGGCGTTTCGATGCGCGGGGGAAATAGTCGGTCATGAACACGGCAACATGTTTGCCCTCGGCGTCCTTGACGTCGTAGACAGTCACTTCGTCGAAATATTTCGGGGCATTGGGAAGTTCGGTGAACGTCACGCCATAAAGACGTTTCGCCATGTTGAAGATACCGTTGCGTACGCTGTCGAGAGCGAAATACTGGCGAACTTCATCCTCATCGAGCGAATATTTCGCTTTGCGGACGCGCTCGGCATAATAGTAGTAGTCGTAGGGGGCGATTTTGAACGTGTTGCCATCCTTGTCGCTAAGCGCCTGCATCTCGGCAACCTCTTCTTTCACGCGTTTCTTGGCGGGTTCCCAGATTTTCAGCAGCAGCTCCTCGGCGTTCTGGGGATTGCGGGCCATAACGTTGGCAGTCATGTAGGAAGCATAATCGGGATAGCCGAGGATTTTAGCCTTCTCGGCGCGTGCTTTGAGAATCTCTTTGATTACGGGTTTGTTGTCGTTTTCGCCCGACGATGCGAGGTTGATGTAACCTTCGTACATCTGGCGGCGAAGATCGCGGTCGTCGGCAAATTGCAGCAGCGGCAGACGGCTGGGAGCTTGAAGCGTGAACACCCATTTGCCCTCCATGCCGCGGCTCTTGGCCTCTTCGGCTGCAACAGCTACGTTTGAGGCGGGGAT
>CAYNSG010000003.1:0-18172 GCA_964399885.1 uncultured Bacteroides sp. | reverse complement strand
TCCATCATGATTTCGTCGCTGGCCTGCGATTGCATCGGGTAGAGAACTTCGCTGACCTCAACCATCTCGGGCGATGAGTTGGTTTCGTCGAGTGCCGAGAAAACGCTCATGACGCGGCGCACAAGCTCGCCCGACTGCTCGAGTGCGAGGATTGTGTTGGCAAACGAGGGCTCGTGAGCCTGTCCGGTAATGGCTTCGATTTCAGCTTTCTGCTGCTTGATGCCCTCCTTCAATGCCGGAACGTAGTGTTCGGGTTTGATTTTCTCGAAGGGCGGGATGTTGTAGACGGTGCCGTAGTCCGACATGAACGGATTGCCGGCAAGCGTATTGTTCTGTGCCATTGTTGTTTGGACGGTGAATGCGACTATTGCGGCCGCGGCTAATTTTAATATTTTCATTGTTGTTGTTGAGATTTGTCGGTTTTGGGCTTGTTGCCGCGATGGCGGTTGCGGCGCCGTTTCTTTGGCTTGTCGCCGGTATTGGCGGCAGGGGTTTGGCTCGTGGTGTCGGCCGGGGCTTTTTCTGCTGCGGGTTGAGGCGCGGCAGCGTGTTTCTGCTTGGGGCTTTTGCTTTTGGCCTGTTTCCCTTGGCCCTCTCCTTGACTCTTTCCTTGACCCTTTCCGGGTTTGCCGCGACGGTTGCGACGATTGGGCTGATAGTCCGGAGTCTCGCCGATTTCGGCGGGAAGCTGCTCCTTGGCAACTTCGTATCCGAGGAATTTCTCGATTATTCCGAATTTCCATTGCTCCTCTTCGCTGACGAATGTGACGGCTTTACCATCGTTGTTGGCGCGGGCTGTGCGACCGATGCGGTGCACGTAGTCTTCCGGTTCGTGAGGAACGTCGTAGTTGACTACCATCGAGATGTCGTCGATGTCAATTCCTCGCGCTACAATATCTGTGGCTACAAGGATGTCGATATTCCCGGCGCGGAAGTCGAGCATAACCTCCTCGCGCTTCTGCTGCTCGAGGTCGGAGTGCATCTCGCCGATTTTGTATTTCGCCTTGGCAAGGGTGCGCGACAGCTCTTTGACTTTTAGCTTCGACGAGGCGAAAACTATGACGCGTTTCGAATGGGCCGTTGCAAACAGATGGCGAAGCACGGCGGTTTTCTGCGTCTCATAGCAAACAACGGCCGACTGGGCAACCTTGTCGGTCGGTTTCGAGACGGCGAGTTTTACCTCAACCGGGTCGTGGAGAATCTTCGACGCAAGTTGTTGAATTTTAGGTGGCATAGTGGCTGAGAAAAGCAGCGTCTGGCGGTCGTCGGGAAGCTGACGGACAATCTGCATGATGTCGTCGTAGAATCCCATGTCGAGCATTCGGTCGGCTTCGTCGAGAATGAAGAACGAAACTTTCGAGAGGTCGACATAGCCCATCTGCAGATGTGCAAGCAGGCGTCCGGGACTGGCTATGACAACGTCAGCTCCCATGCGAAGTCCGCGCTCCTGGCGTGCGAACTCCTTGCCGTCGGTGCCGCCGTAGACAGCCACACTGTTGACCGGAATGAAGTAGGAGAACCCCTCCATCTGGCGGTCGATTTGCTGCGCCAATTCGCGGGTTGGAGCCATCACGATGCAGTTGATGGCATCTTCGGGATATTGATATTCAGATATCTGGCTGATTACGGGAAGCAGATAAGCGGCAGTTTTGCCGGTGCCGGTTTGAGCGACGCCAAGCAAATCGCGCCCTTCGAGAATTATCGGTATAGCTTCCTCCTGTATCGGTGTACACTCAGAAAAATTCATGTCGTCGAGAGCGTCGAGGACATCGTCGCTGAGGTCGAGTTCGTCGAATCTCATATAATTTGTTAAATCTGACTGGTCATTATGAACTCGTCTGTATCAGACGTTGCCACAAAATTACTCATTTTGCCGTTAATGTGCAACCTTAAAATAATTATTGTGTATTTTTATTGCGGCTAATGTTGATTAGTCGCGGATAATCGTTATTTTTGCAGAAAATTCCGAAAATGAGCAAGGTTCTGGATTTATTCAAAAAGGTTGTTCTCGATCAGGGCTGGGCCTACGACGAACTTCCTAATACCATGGGTGGCTTGGAGACGATTGTTTTCGGCCTTAAGGGCACCTATCGCAAGATGATGGTTGAAGTCGCCGACGAACCTGACGAGGAGCGCGTGATGATACGCTGCCGGATGCACGACAAGTTGCCCGACGAAAAGCTCAATAAGGCGTTCTCGCTGATGAATAAAATGAATCTTGCCCGATGGTTCACGCGTCTGGCTATTGATACCGACGATAACGAGTTGGTTTACTCGCGTCCGCTGAGCTACACCAGTTTGCGCATGACTTTGAAGGCTGCCGGCCACATGCTTTATCATGCGATTGAAGTTGCCGACTGCGACACGGAGTGGCTCTACAAGGAGCTGGAAAAGCTGAGCGACGATGACGACGACAGCGGCGAAAGTATTACGGTGTCAACCGTATTCAGATGGCATACGCCACGCGGCGACAATTGATTACAAACGACGTAAATAAAGAAACATAGTATACCATGACAAGCGTTACTGACAGATTTTTACAGTATGTCAAGTTCGACACTCAGAGCGACGAACTGACAAATATGACTCCCTCAACCCCGGGGCAGATGATTTTCGCTCAACATCTTGAAAAGGAACTCCGCGAGTTGGGTCTTACCGAGATTACGCTCGACGACAACGGCTATCTGATGGCAACCCTGCCTGCCACGAAAGGCTATGAGGATGCGCCCGTTGTAGGCTTCATAGCCCATCTCGACACGTCGCCCGACGCTTCCGGACGCCACGTATCGCCCCGGATCGTCGAGAACTACGACGGCGGCGACATCGAGCTCAACGCCGCTCAGGGCGTCGTGCTCTCGCCTTCAGAATTCCCCGAGCTCAAGGACTATGTAGGCCAGAACCTGATTGTCACCGACGGAACAACCCTTCTCGGTGCCGACGACAAGGCCGGTATCGCTGAGATTATAACCGCTATGGCTTGGCTGAAAAATCATCCCGAGGTTAAGCACGGCAAAATCCGTGTGGCTTTCAACCCCGACGAGGAGATTGGTCAGGGTGCTCACAAGTTTGACGTCGAGCAGTTTGGCGCTAATTGGGCCTACACGATGGACGGCGGCGCTCTCGGCGAACTCGAATATGAGAACTTCAACGCTGCCGTTGCGTGCGTCACATTCCATGGCCGCAACGTTCACCCCGGCTCGGCTAAACATAAGATGATCAACTCGATGAGAATAGCCGTTCAGTATGCTATCATGCTCCCGCGTTGGGAAACACCCGAGCACACCGAGGGCTACGAGGGTTTCTATCATCTGACATCAATCGAAGGCACCGTCGAGAAAACCGTACTTACCTATATTATCCGCGACCACGACCGCGACCGCTTCGAGCGCCGCAAGAAGGAGCTCGAGCATCTCGCTCGCAAAATCAACAAGGAGTTCCCCGGATGCGCTGAAATCGCTATCCGCGACCAGTACTTCAACATGCGCGAGAAGATTGAGCCGGTTATGCACATCGTCAATCTCGCCGAGGAGGCCATGCGTGCCGCCGGCGTCGACCCGATTGTTGTGCCCATTCGTGGCGGAACAGACGGCGCACAGTTGTCGTTCAAAGGTCTGCCATGCCCCAACATCTTTGCCGGCGGATTGAACTTCCACGGCCGCTATGAGTTCGTTCCCATCCCCTCGATGGAGAAGGCTACGCGTGTGATTGTCGAGATTGCTCGTCTGGCGGCTGAAGGTAAGTGAGGCGCTTAAGTGAACCAGGGCGGAAAAACTCTTCTGATTGTAACCGGGCCTACCGCTTCGGGTAAGACTTCCTACGCCATCGAGTTGGCTCAGCGGCTACAGACGGAGATTGTTTCGGCTGATTCGCGACAGGTCTACAGGCGTATGCCAATAGTGACGGCTGCGCCTACGCCTGCCCAGCTTGCCGCGGTGCGCCATCATCTCGTCGGCATTCTCGAGCCTGAGCAAAGCTACAGCGCTGCCGCTTTCGATGCCGACGTCGCCCGGCTGTTGCCGCAAATCTGGTCGAAGAGCGACACGGCTATTATCTGCGGCGGCTCGATGATGTATATCGACGCGTTTGTCAACGGTCTCGACAACCTCCCCGACATTCCCGAGGAGCTGCGAAATCGCGTATGGCAGATGTTCTACGATGGCGGTCTCGACGAGCTGCATCGTCAACTGCGCCGTCTCGATTCACGCTATCTCGCTACCGCCGACCCGTCAAACCATAAGCGGCTGATTCATGCCATAGAGGTGAGTCTGCAAGCCGGTCTGCCATATTCGTCGCTGCTTACCGGACGGCGTCGCGAACATCCATTCCGCATCTTAAAAGTTGCGCCTGACCGATCGCGCGAGGAACTGTTTGCCCGCATCGGCCGGCGCGTTGAAGCTATGATTGAATCCGGACTCGAAGAGGAAGCGCGCACGCTATATCCTCGCCGTGGACTCAACTCGCTCAACACCGTGGGACTCAAAGAGATGTTCTCATACTTCGACGGCGACATGACTCTGCAGCAAGCGGTTGAGAAGATTGCGCGAAACACTCGCGTCTATGCGAAAAAACAGCTGACGTGGCTTCGCCGTGATCCGGCGGTGAAGTTCCTCCCGGCCGAAGAACTTGTAACTGAAACTCTTAGAATGATTGAAAATGAAAATGATTGACCGACGCGAAGGATGGATTGATGCGCTGCGCATCGTGGCCTGTCTGCTCGTCGTTTTTGCCCACTGCTGCGACGGCTTCGTCGGAGCGTTCGACACCGACCGCGACGCCTTCCTGACCGGGGCGATAATGGGCAGCCTCACGCGCCCGTGCGTGCCACTGTTTGTGCTCATGACAGCAATATTGATTATCCCGCTCGGTGAAGGCACTACCCTCACGGGCTTTTATCGCAAACGCATCGGGCGTCTGCTACCGCCGCTGATTTTCTGGTCGGTGGCGCTGCCGGTTCTCTTCTACGTTTATTATGCATTGGTTAATCCGCAGTCGGCAAACCCGATGGTCGACACGTCGCTCTACACCGTTGGCGGCCTTTGGCAGAAAATCTGGCTGATGGTTTTCAACTTCAATTTCGATACGGTCCCGCTATGGTATCTTTATATGCTTGTAGGACTGTATCTTATAATCCCGATTCTTAACGAATGGCTTGTGAGAGCAACGCAGCGCGAGGTGCTGACCATCCTGAAAATCTGGGGCTTCACGCTATTTATTCCATATCTGCGCTTGCTAGCTCCACACGTTGGCTACACCGGGAATTTCGGTAGCATGGAGATTCTCGGAGCCTGCGACTGGAACGCCTATGGCACGTTCTATTACCTGACGGGCTTTATCGGTTATCTGATTCTCGCGTTCTACATTCGCCGCTGGCCGCCGCAGTGGAGCAACGCCCGCATGGCCGCAATCTGCATCCCGATGTTCATCGTTGGCTACGCCATCACCGCCGGCGGTTTCATCACCATCCAGGATTATTACCCCGGCGATTACTCCTATCTTGAGGTAATATGGTACTTTACGGGTGTCAACGTGTTCATGATGACTTTCCCGGTGCTGATGGCGTTCAGCCGCTTGTCGATCAGGCCGCGCCGTTGGCTGTCGTATCTCGCCTCGCTGACATTTGGCATCTATCTCTGCCACTTCATCTTCGTATATGTAACATTCGACCTGTTCGGGATGACTTCTATGCCGGCGTTCCTGCGGATTCTCTGCATGACGCTGACGTCGTTCTTGGCAGCAGCCATTATCACAGCACTTATGCGTAAAACAAAATTCACATCAAAATTCATAAATTGAACCATGAAAAGAAACTTTCTCCTGTCGGGACTTCTGCTTTTGGCGTTGCCCGTTTTCGCGGATATTCCGGTGACTCCCAAGCCGGCAGCCGTCGCGACATCGACCGGCGAATTCATTCTGCGGCCCAACGCAACGCTCGCAATTGATGCACCCGCAGCCGATTCGCTCCGTCTCGCCGATTACATAGCGGGGGAGTGGCGTCATTTCACGGCCGCAGCCCCGGTAACGGCAAATATTTCATTCTCGATAGCCGACAGTATAGCGGGAGTTGTCTCCCCCGAGGGGTATGAGATGAACATCAGGCCCGGAAAAATCTCTGTCGAGGCTACCGGAGGTGCCGGTCTGTTCTACGGATTGCAGACTCTGATTCAACTCGCTGCGGCTTCCGACACGATTCCGGCGATGAGAATCGTCGACAATCCTCGCTTGGCCTATCGCGGCATGATGCTCGACATCTCGCGCCATTTCCGCGATAAAGATTTCATCAAGACGCAGATTGACGCCGTTGCGCGTCTGAAAATCAACCGCGTGCATCTTCATCTGACCGACGCTGCCGGATGGCGCCTGCAGATTAACAAGTATCCCGAGCTTACAAATTTTGCAGCTTGGCGCGAGGGTAAGAAGTGGAAAGAATGGAACGAATCGGGCAATAAATATCTGCCCGAGGGCACGCCGAGTGCAACCGGTGGCTATCTTACTCAGGACGATGCCCGCGAAATCGTGGCCTACGCTGCCGACCGCTTCATCACCGTCATTCCCGAAATCGAAATGCCGTCGCACTCCGAGGAGGTTAACGCAACGTTCCCTGAGTTGTCGTGCACCCATGTGCAGTATGGACAGCCCGACCTCTGTGTCGGTAATGAGAAAACATTTGAATTTCTGGAGAATGTTCTCGACGAGGTTCTCGAGATTTTCCCGTCGGCCGACATCCATATCGGCGGCGACGAGGCTTCGAAGCGCGCTTGGGCTGAATGCGAACTCTGCCAAAAGCGTATGACCGACGAGGGGCTGGAGACTGTCGACGAACTGCAAAGCTATCTTATCCATCGAATCGAGCAGTATCTCAATTCAAAAGGCCGCAACCTTCTCGGTTGGGACGAAATCATGGAGGGCGGACTTGCGCCGAACGCAACCGTGATGTCGTGGCGAGGCATTGAGGGCGGTATTCGTGCTGCCGAGAGCGGTCATCGCGCTATAATGACTCCCGGCGCATATTGCTATCTCGATAACTATCAGGATGCTCCCGCAACGCAGCCCGAGGCTATCGGCGGCTACATGCCGTTGCAGACGGTCTACTCCTACAACCCCGTGCCCGATTCGCTGCCCGAACATGTAAAGCCCTGGATTCAAGGCGTGCAAGGCAATCTCTGGTGTGAGTATATCCCTACGGCCGAACATGCCGAATATATGCTCTACCCGCGAATGATTGCAATCGCCGAAATAGGCTGGACGCCTCAGCAGCTCCGCAATTGGGACGATTTCCGCAGCCGTGCTCTCGCTGTTGCCGACACTATGCGTGCCCATGGCTACAATGTGTTCGATCTTCGCACCGAGCATGGCAATAAACCCGGATTCGACACCGTTGAGAAACATCTTGCCTATGGTAAGCCGGTGACTTACAACGTCCCCTGGTGGAATCGTTACAATGCTGCAGGAACCGCTACGTTGACCGACGGCTTGCGCGGCGGCTGGAACTACACCGATGGCCGCTGGCAGGGCTTCCTCTATCGCGGCGACCAGCGAGTTGATGTCGTCATCGACTTGGAAGAGTCGACCGAAATCCACTATGTCGGCGGTGAGTTCATGCAGATTATCGGTCCGGGCGCATGGCTTCCCGCCATGGTTACAATCTCCATATCTGAGGATGGCGAGAATTTCACCGACCTTGCTGAAATCGTCCATCAGCAGGAGAAAACCGAAGGACTCTCGTTCAAAACCTACAGTTGGAGCGGTACTGCCCGCGCCCGTTATATCCGCTTTGTGGCCAACTCAACCGAAGGCTGCCAGTTCCTCGACGAAATCGTCGTCAACTGATTGATAGAACCATACAATAACGAGCGAGCCGCCGATGCTTTAAGCAACGACGGCTCGTTTTAGCTTTTGTCAGCCTCGATTATTTCACGAGATTGAGGTCGGCACCGGGTTTGAATTTAACCACTTTGCGTGCTGCGATCTGAATCTTTTCGCCGCTGCGGGGGTTAACGCCTGTGCGGGCGGGTTTCTCGTTTACGAGGAATGTGCCGAAGCCAATGATGGCAACGCGATCCTCTTTGAGGAGCTGTTCGGTGATGGTGTTGAGGGCGGCGTCGACAGCTGCCTTTGCTTGAACCTTGGTCAGGCCGGCCTTTTCGGCTACAGCATTAATAAGCTCAGTTTTGTTCATGATTGTTGATATTTATGGTTTATATTTGCGTGTCGTCTAATAAGCAAGAGAGATGCAAATGTTTTCGGTCACAAATTTATATGTTATTTTCTAAAGTCACACAATTTTTTATAAGAATTTTAGGCTATAGATGCGAATTTGTATACATTTGGGACACAAATAACGATAATTGTCACTTCCTGTAGATAAAAAATCCCATACGACACACGGTGAATGTGTTTATGGGATTAGTGCGCATGAAGGGACTCGAACCCTTACGTCCGAAGACATTAGATCCTAAGTCTAACGCGGCTACCAATTACGCCACACGCGCTTCGGGGTTTGGTTTTCGTTGCAAAATTACTCTTTATTCCGCAATCGTGCAACCTCCGGCTGATATTTTTGTCAGATGAACCGCGCGGCGAGCTCGTCGGTCGAGAGTATCGAGATGATGAGATTGCCGTCGGGGGTATAGTTGGGCGAGGGGAGTTTGAACAGGTCGGCCAGGATGCGGTCCATCTCTTCCGCTGTCAGTTTCACTCCCGATTTAACAGCCGAGGCGCGAGCGAGCGAGAGGGCTATGCGGCGCCGCAATCCGTCGGCAGGTTTGTCGCCGCCTTCGGTTTCGTCGTCGATTATCTGCAACAGAGTTTCGACGGGATTCACATCGCCTAAGGCGGCAGGCGAGCCATTGAGACTCCATGAGTTATCGCCAAGATATGAGATGTCGAACCCTACGGATTCAACTTCCTTGCTGATAATCGACAGCACGGCATTCTGCGAAGGCGATAGCCGTACAACCTCGGGGAAGAGCAGTCGTTGCGAAACGAACGCCTGGTTCTCGCTCATCTCAAGATATCTCTCAAAGAGCACTTTGAGGTGCGCCCGATGCTGGTCGACAATCATCAATCCGGCGCGCGTAGGTGTCAGTATGTAGCGGTTTTTGAGCTGCATCGCTACGCTTGCACCCTCGGCTGCCGGAGCGTCGTCGGTGAAAATATCCTTAGCCGATTCTGCCGAAGGTTCGTCGAAGCCTCCATTAAGTCGGCTGCCGCTCACTGCCGTTGAGCCCAAGCCACCGGCAACCCCGGCGGGTTTATCAGTCGATGCGCCGCCGGTGAAATCCTCATAGAGCTTCTCCCAGTCGGAGATGGCGCTTTTCAGTCCGTGCTGCTCGCGATGGAAGTTACCACCCTGTAAGCCGCCTCCCTGACGCGCGGGCGCCGACTCCTTGAACGGGTTGTAGTTAGGGTCGAGCTCTTCGCCGTGGCTTGCACCGGAGTTGGGGTTGAACGTAGGCACCTCGAAAATATCCGTCGAGTCGAAATCTATGCCGGGCATTGCGTTGTAGCGCCCAAGCGACTCTTTAACCGCCGCCACGAGTATCTGCCATATAGCCTGCTCGTCCTCAAACTTTATCTCATGTTTCGTAGGGTGAATGTTTACGTCGATTGTCTGCGGGTTGACCTCGAAGTTGATAAAGTAGTTGGGCTGCTCATCGGCGGGAATCAGCTTTTCATAGCAGGTCATTATGGCCTTGTGGAAATACGGATGGCGCATATTGCGTCCGTTGACAAACAGATATTGCAAAGCGCCGCGACGACGCGCATTCTGCGGCAGTCCGATAAAACCGTTGATTTTCACGATCGACGTTTCGGTCTCAATCGGTATGAGCTGCTTGTCGAGCGATTTGCCGAACAGTTCGGTGATTCGCTGCTTCAGCGAGCCGCGCATGAGTTGGTGGAGCGTCGTGTCGTTGCTGATGAGAGTGAACTCAAGCGACGGATTGACGAGAGCCAAACGCTCGAATTCGCGCATGATGTTGGCGAGCTCTACGGAATCTTTCTTGAGGAATTTGCGACGTGCGGGAACGTTGAAAAACAGATTTTTAACCATCATGTTGCTGCCCGGAGTGCATGCCTCGGGTTCCTGGCTTTCAACTTTCGAACCGCTGATGATAAGCCGCGTGCCTACCGAGGCTCCGTGTTGCATTGTCCGCAAGTCGATTCGCGCAACGGCGGCTATCGATGCGAGTGCCTCTCCGCGGAAGCCCATCGTGTGGAGCTCAAACAGGTCGGCAGCTTGCTGTATCTTTGAAGTGGCGTGGCGTTCGAATGCCATGCGGGCATCCGTATCGGTCATTCCGCAGCCGTTGTCCACAACCTGAATGAGCGTGCGCCCGGCGTCGCGGACTATAATCTGAATCTTGTCGGCGCCGGCATCGACAGCATTCTCCACGAGTTCCTTGACAACCGATGCGGGGCGTTGAATCACCTCGCCGGCGGCTATCTGGTTGGCTACTGAATCTGGGAGAAGTCGGATTACGTCGCTCATGTTCTTGTTCGTGTGGTTTTACCGTGCAAAATTAATCAGTGTCGGCCGTCGGCGCAACTGAAGTTATTAACATGGTGTTGATAACTTCGCCAACGGGGCGCGGAGCTTGCCTGTCAATCAGTCGGTTTCTTTGTTCGCACTATCGCCGGTCGGGAGCGTGCGGCGCTTCACCTTGTTCTGTTCTTTGTCAGTTACTTCCGGAGCGGGCGGCGCTTCGTTCATGAGCGTTTCCATCTCGGGCGGTATTATAAACACGTCGGCCGGTCCGCTCGGGCGAATGTTGGCATACCATTTGAATTTCTCCAGAAAGTAGCTGTTCTTTTTGGCGAGATAGAGAGGCACGACTTTCGACGTAGTTTCAGGCTGGAAATGAACGCTTTCGATGTCGTTGTTGGCAAAATACGCGTCCATCTCCGAGCTTTCAACGTAGGCATATTTATTATACGTCGAGTCGTTCTCCATCGGGAACATGATAAGTTTCACCGTTCCTTCGGCAAACAACCGGCTTATAGTCGAGTCGTTAAACCATACGGTCATCTCGTCGGCGCTCATCTGCTGATAGCAATCCTCGTCGATATGCTCGGCCATGAAACCAAACTGCGGGAGCTTCGCCCAATCAATCGTGCTGTCGTTGAGATGCACGTGGATAACGTTGCCGAACACCTGGCGCTGGTCGCTCCAGACAATCGGATGGTGGAACATGCGCATCATCGAGTCGCGCTCAGTTGCGCTCAGTGAGTCGCAGACGCCCTGCATGTCGGAGCGATAGAAGCGAACTCGGCGATAGACGTTAGTGATTCGCGTCGAGTCGGCGGGGTCGAGATAGGCGTAGATAGTGTCGCCGTGCATGTAGAGGGTGTCGCCCTTGGAGTATTCTTTCAGCAATGCGCGGCCGGTTACGAATGCGCTGTCGACCGCATCGTTGTAGAATCCGTAATCACCCTGAACCGACGATTGGCGGGCTGAATCGGTAAGCACCATGTTGCCGAACGCTTCGCCTATTCCGCGGTCGCGGTCGTAGAAGAGGGTGTCGCCCGTCAGCGTGTTTCCTCGGTTCGTAATCACGAGCGACCGCTCATAGAGGTCGGCTATTCCGGTGAGTGTATTGTAGTTGCCCGACGAGGAGAGAATCTCGCCGTCGGCCGATGTGATTACTGTCGGCGCTATCAGCGTCGCAATGTGGGTGTCGGTGTTGTATTCAAGCGAGTCGGTGGCCATTCTCAGTGTGTCCTCGCCATTGAGGCTGCGCAGCCTGACGTTGAGGTTGAAATAGGCGTCTTTCGTGTCGGGATGATATTCGCCCTGGAGCGAGGTCAGTTCATTCTCCTTATCGGTCAACTTGCCGCCAACTTCATAGAAGCCAACGTTTTCGGCCAGCGAGTAGTTGAACACGTCGGTCTGCAGCTCAACGTCGCGGTTAATCAGTCGCACCTTCTTGCCGGCGTCGGCATAGAGAATCGCCATCTCGTCGCCGCCGTTGTAGTTGAGCTCGTCGGCATAGACAAACAGCGTGTCGCCCTGCTCCATCCTGACGTTCTTGAACGCATCGAATGAGTTGGTGGTCTCATAGAAATGGGCGCTGTCGCAGTACATGAACATATCGTTCTTGCGAAACTCCACATTGCCCGTCAGCACCTGATACTGCTCCTCCTGCGGAACGCCGTAGCGCTCATCGTAGGTCCAGCGGTCGGCATGCTCAAGAAACACCTTCCCCTCCTGGTAGCGGTTGGCTGTAGGAATCATCGGGCGGATATCGACGGCCGACGTGTCGATCGTCAGGCTGTCGCGCTGAATCGTCTGCCGTGGCTTTTGCGGCACAAGCCCGGCCGACAGCCACAGCGGGAGGCTAACTACCGCAGCCAACGCTACAGCTAATTTGGGCGAAAGTCCCCCCGACGATTTGCTGCTATGGAGTTGATTCTTAGCCATGCGGCGAGGTTATTCCTCCGATGTTTTCTCTTTGATCCAGCCTTTATGAGTGAACTCGCAGTTGCGCCAGCCGTCCTCGATGCGGACGTAGGTCTTGGCAATCTTATCTTCGAGCCATTTCTCGATGATTTTGTTCTGCTCCGAACCCTCATACATATCCTTGATCGTCTGATAGTCGTCGGAGAGATTGGCCTTGTGGCCCTCGATGCGGGCGGTGAGTTTCACGAGCGCCACGACTTCGCGGTTAAGCTTGGTGTCCATCATGACAAATGCTTCCGAGATGTCGCCGGGCTGCATTTGGTCGACCTGACGCGCAATCTCCTGTGGCAGTTCCGACATGGCGAAACGCGTCGTGCCGTTCTCGGAATTCACCATCATGCCGCGGTTGGCGCGTGTGTCCTTATCCTGACTTACGTAAGGCACAACCTCATCGAACTTCACCTTATTATATACTACGATATCTTTACGCAGCGAGTCGAGGCGCTCAACGGCGTCGGCGATGTCGTTGGCCGAAACTTTCGGACGCTGCAGGATATGGCGGGTGTTGATGCGGTCGCCGCGTTTCTCAATCAGCTGAATGATATGGAACCCATACTCACTCTCAACGATTTTCGAAACTTTCTTCGGGTCGTTGAGGTTGAACGCTACGGCTGCATATTCCGGGTCGAGGCGTCCGCGGCCCATAAAGCCGGTTTCGCCGCCGCGCACTGCCGTCCCCTCGTCCTCAGAGTAGAGCACGGCGAGCGTCGAGAACTCAGCCTCACCGCGAGTCACGCGGTCGGCATAATCACGCAATCGCGCTTTGACGTCCTCAATCTCCTGGCGGGGAATTATGGGGTTAATCGTGATTATCTGCACTTCAACCTGCAGCGGTATGTAGGGAATACTATCCTCGGGCAGGCGGCTGAAATAGCGGCGCACATCTGACGGCGTAACTTTTATATCCTTCGTCAGCGAGCGCTGCACCTCGCGCACGCGATAGTTGTTGCGAATCATTTCCATCATCTGCTCGCGCATCTGTGCCATCGGCTTGCGGAAATACTCTTCCATCTTCTCTTTCGAGCCGAGCATCGAGATGTACTGATTCAGACGGGCATCAACTTCGGCCTGCACCATAGCGTCGGAGACTTCTACGGTGTCGATGTCGGCCTGATGAAGATAGAGCTTTTCAACGGCTATCATCTCGGGGATGACACAGTAAGGGTCGCCCTGAAAGCTTTGGTTGTCATACATGAGGTTGTTATACTGCTCCTCGATTTCTGATTTCCAGATAGGCTGGTCGCCAACAACCCATGCAACTTCTTCGGCGATGTTGTTCTGGGCTGCTGCGACAAGCGATGCAGTTAATGCGCCAATGACGACGAATATTCGATTGAGATTCATTTCTTGAAGATTATTTAGAGAGAAGCCCATAGCCGGTGTAGCCATGGGGAGTTATATGTTTGAGCTCTACCTTGACGGAGTCGCTGACATTGAGCGTGTCGATGAAGTTGGCGATGCTTTCGGCTGTCACCTTCGCATTTGTGCGCGTCAGCTGCTTCAGCGTTTCGTAAGGGTGGGGATAGCCTTCGCGACGCAAAATCGTCTGGATAGCTTCGGCAACAACGTTCCACATATCGTCCAGGTCGCGGCTTATTGCTTCTTCGTTGAGAATCAGCTTGTCGAGACCTTTGAGGGTGCTGGCAACGGCTATCATCACGTGGGCCATCGGAACGCCTACGTTGCGCAGCACGGTCGAGTCGGTAAGGTCGCGCTGCAGGCGTGAAATCGGGAGCTTCGAGGCCAGGTGCTGGAGGATGGCGTCGGCGATTCCCAAGTTGCCTTCGGAGTTCTCGAAGTCGATGGGATTAACCTTGTGGGGCATTGCCGACGAGCCTACTTCGCCCTCTTTGATGCGCTGCTTGAAGTATTCCATCGAGACGTACTGCCAGATGTCGCGGTCGAGGTCGATGATTATGGTGTTGACGCGGCGCATGGCGTCGAATAGCGCTGCGAGGTTGTCGTAGTTCGAAATCTGGGTCGTCAGCTCTTCGCGCTCGATGCCAAGGTTTTCGCTGAGGAACTTGGCTGCAAATGCGCGCCAGTCAATCGCGGGGAATGCAATCAGATGGGCGTTGAAGTTGCCCGTAGCTCCGCCGAATTTGCCGCTTACGGGCACGCTGCGCAGCTGAGCCAACTGTGTGCGCAGACGGTAGGCGAACACGCCTATCTCTTTGCCGAGCAATGTTGGCGATGCCGGCTGGCCATGGGTTTTGGCGAGCATCGGAATCTTCTCCCATTGCTCAGCAAGTTCCTGCAGCCGCGAGGCGAGTTTGTCGAGCATCGGCAGGTAGACCTCCTCGAGGGCTTCGCGAACAGCCATCGGAACCGACGTGTTATTGATATCCTGCGACGTCAGGCCGAAGTGGATAAACTCTTTGTATTGCTCGAGTCCGAGCTCATCGAAGCGTTCCTTCAGGAAATATTCAACAGCTTTAACGTCGTGGTTCGTAATCGATTCGATATCCTTCACGCGCTCGGCGTCGGCTTCGGTGAAGTGGCGATAAATTTCGCGCAACGCTTCAAATTTGGCGGGGTTTACTCCGGCGAGCTGAGGCAGGGGGAGTTGGTAAAGGGCGATGAAATACTCAACTTCCACGCGGACGCGGTAGCGGATCAGCGCATATTCCGAGAAGTAGTCGGCGAGGCGTTCGCATTTATTGCGGTAGCGGCCGTCGACGGGCGATATTGCTGTCAATGTTGAGAGCTGCATGATGTCTCTGATTGGTTTTTATTGCTTGTTCTTATAGCTTCTTATAGCTTGTTTTAATAGCCGACCATGTCGCAATGCGACGATGGCAGTCGCTATCAATCTGCAAAGTTAATCATTATTCCGGAAATTCCGTTATGCGCCGGAAAAAATCTGCGAGCCTCGCGCGGTTTCACTTGCGGTCCGGGGAGTTAACATAACACATTGTTATTTAGCCTGCTGCGGGGTCGATTTGCGACCATCGCGACGTCTTCCGGTGTCGGATTTTCGATTTTTATGTTGTGCAACATAAAACTAATTTGCCGCCGTTAATGATTTTTTTAGTAATTTGCGCCGTCAAAAAACAAAACCGATAATTCTTACTAAAACTAATAACATGAAGGTTTACCAAACCAACGAAATTAAAAACATAGCCCTGCTCGGTAGCAAGGGCTCCGGTAAAACCACACTCGCAGAGTCGATGCTCTATGAGTGTGGAGTTATAAAACGTCGCGGCTCTGTCGAAGCCGGAACAACCGTCAGCGACTACTTCCCCGTTGAAAAAGAGTATGGCTACTCGGTGTTCTCTACCATCTTCTACGCTGAGTTCCTCGGTAAGAAACTCAACGTTATCGACTGCCCCGGAGCCGACGACTTCGTGGGTAACGCTATCACCGCTCTCAACGTAACCGATACCGGCGTGATTCTCATCGACGCACAATATGGCGTTGAGGTCGGAACACAAAATATCTTCCGCACTTGCGCCTCGCTCAAAAAGCCCGTAATCTTCGCCCTCAACCAGCTCGACGGCGAAAAGGCCGACTACGACAACGTCATGGAGCAGATGCGCGAGGTGTTCGGCAATAAAATCGTCACCATCCAATATCCGCTCAACGCCGGTCCGGGCTTCAACGCCATGATCGACGTGCTCCTTATGAAGAAATACTCATGGGGTCCCGAAGGAGGCGTGCCTACTATCGAGGATATCCCCGCCGAGGAGATGGAAAAAGCAATGGAGCTCCACCAGCAGCTCGTCGAGGCTGCCGCCGAGAACGACGAAACGCTCATGGAGAAATTCTTCGACCAGGGGCACCTTACTGAGGACGAAATGCGCGAAGGCATCCGCAAAGGCCTCGTAGACCGCTCGGTGTTCCCCGTGTTCTGCGTAAGCGCTCTTAAAGATATGGGCGTGCGTCGCATGATGGAATTCCTCGGCAACGTCGTTCCCTTCGTCAACGATATGCCCGCTTCCAAAAACACTGCCGGCGTTGAAGTTAAACCCAATTCCGACGGTCCCCTCAGCCTCTACATGTTCAAGACAACCGTCGAGCCCCACATCGGTGAGGTCAGCTACTTCAAGGTTATGTCAGGAACACTCACAGCCGGAGTCGACCTCGACAACGTAAGCCGCGGCAGCAAAGAGCGCATCGCTCAGATCTACTGCGTCTGCGGTCAGATTAAAACACAGGTCGACAAGCTCTGCGCAGGCGATATCGGCGCTACAGTGAAGCTCAAAGACGCCCGCACAGGCAACACGCTCGACGCCAAGGGCTGCGACTATGCATTCGACTTCATCAAATATCCCGCTCCTAAATATTCGCGCGCAATCCGCCCAGTAACCGAGGCCGATGCCGAAAAACTCAGCGGCATCCTCACCCGCATGCACGAAGAGGACCCCACATGGGAAATCGAAATGTCGAAAGAACTCAAACAGACAATCCTCTCCGGACAGGGCGAGTTCCACCTCCGCACGCTCAAATGGCGCGTTGAGAACAACGACAAACTCCCCATCATATTCGAAGAGCCCAAGATTCCCTATCGCGAAACAATCACTAAGGCCGCTCGCGCCGACTATCGCCACAAGAAACAGTCGGGCGGCGCTGGTCAATTCGGCGAAGTCCACCTGATCGTTGAGCCATACACCGAAGGAATGCCCGCTCCCGACACCTACCGCTTCGGCAACCAGGAGTTCAAGATGAACGTCCGCGATACCCAGGAAATTCCACTCGAATGGGGCGGCAAACTCGTGGTTTGCAACTGTATCGTCGGCGGTGCTATCGACGCTCGCTTCATCCCCGCAATCGTCAAGGGATTGATGGACCGCATGGAGCAGGGACCCCTCACAGGCTCCTACGCCCGCGACGTTCGCGTATGCATCTACGACGGTAAGATGCACCCCGTCGACTCCAACGAAATCTCATTCCGCCTCGCCGGACGCAACGCCTTCAGCGAAGCATTCCGCAACGCCGGCCCGAAGATTCTCGAGCCCGTCTACGACGTTGAAGTGTTGGTACCCGCCGACGTCATGGGCGACGTTATGAGCGACCTCCAGGGACGCCGCGCCATCATCATGGGCATGTCGAGCGAAAACGGCTTCGAGAAAATCAGCGCCAAAGTGCCCCTGAAAGAGATGTCGAGCTACTCAACAGCTCTCAGCTCAATCACCGGCGGACGCTCATCGTTCACCATGAAATTCGCAGCCTACGAGCTCGTTCCCTCCGACGTCCAGGAGAAACTCCTCAAAGAGTACGCCGAGAAGAACGCCGAAGAATAACCCAACCCCCTCCATCAATAAAAACGGGAGACAGTGCCGCGCGCACCGCCTCCCGTTTTCTTACCGTCTCCCCCGCAACTCCACCTTCCATTTCCCAATAACTCACCTTCCATTTCCCAATAATGCAACTCACACCCCCCATTTTCCAATAACGCAACCCCGCCTTCCATTTCCCAATAACGCGACTTCCACACGCAATCCCGCGGGTTCTGTTCAAGGGAGCGGAGCGACCGCTTCTGCGTTTTAATTCCCTTGATCCTTGAGCCAGCCTAAATCAGGAAAACTCAGATAGATAGCTGGTTCTGCGTTGTTTTGCGGGTTCTGCCCAAGCGCGAAGCGCGCTTCTGCGTTTCTTTAGCCAGCAAACTTGCCACCCTCTGGAGCCTCCGAAAGCCGCTAACCCCCTCTAAAAGCAGCGGAATCCGCTCCCATCAGATTTCGCTTGCGAAATCGTTCTCAATCCGCTTCTATT
>CAYNSG010000002.1:19642-29534 GCA_964399885.1 uncultured Bacteroides sp. | reverse complement strand
GTGATTGTCCCCTTTATTAGTCTACATCAAACACAGAAATTTGCTACTGCCCCAGGCGTTTCTATTTGCCCGCAAACCCGGCGGTAGGCGCTTTGATTTTTTCGGGCGGGAGATTCGAAGGTTTTTTCGTAACTTTGCAGCGCCAATTGAGAAGAGTTGGCACGAAAAATGCTTCACAACATTCTAAAACATAGCGCAATGATTGCGCGCACTCAAAGTTTTGCCGTCAAGGAAAATTGGAAGAGCACGGCAGGACTGAACTCTCGCGTCTGAACCCTTCCCCTCGTTCAGGCAGCTGATGCCGTCGCATAATAAATTCAAAACGACGGCCATAACCAATCATTCCCCAAAAACATTTTTCACAATCCACTTATGAACAATCTACGATTGCTCAGGCGGTTGCTTGCTGCAGCCGCCGTGAGCTGCGGGATGTGTGCATCGGCTCAGAATGTCGTCACTCTCGAGGAGCTTTTCGAAATTGCCGAACAGAACAGCGCACAGCTGCGCCCGGCGTTTTCGGCCGAAACTGAGGCCGAGCGCGAAGTGAGCGTGGCTCGCTCCGGACGCCTCCCCGACATCAATGCCAATCTGTCGTTGAGCTACATCGGCGACGGTTTCACAACCAAACGCAACTTCTCCGACTATCAGAAAGCTCCGATACCGCATTTCGGCAACACGTTCAACCTCAGCGTCAACCAACCGGTTTTCACCGGCGGAGCAATTACCGCCGGAATCTACCTCGCCGAGCTGAAACTAACAGCCTCGCGCTACGCCACCGAGCTTCGGCGCGACAACATCCGCTTCAGCCTGACCGGGTTTTATCTCGACATCTACAAATTCACCAACCTGCGTGCGGTTGTTGAGAGCAACCTCGAGAATGCCCGCAAGGTGCTCGACGAGATGAACTCGCGCTACGAGCAAGGAGTCGCACTGCGCAACGACATCACGCGCTACGAACTCCTCGTGTCGAATCTCGAGCTGCAACTCGTGAAAATCGACAACACGCTCGAAATCCTCAACTCAAACCTCGTGACCATCGCCGGGATGCCCGCCGACACAAAGATTGTTCCCGACAGCCGGATTCTCGAACGCGCCCTGCCGAAAGCCAACGAATCGTCGTGGCAGGCCGACGCCGCCGTCAACTCCCCCACCATCCGCTTGGCGCAGTCGAAGCTCGACATCACCCGCAAAGCCGAAACCCTCGCCAAGGCCGACCGACTGCCGAAAATCGGACTCCAGGCAGCATGGAACGTCGACGGTCCGATTCTTGTTGAAGTGCCGCCAATCAACCGCAACCTTAGCTACTGGTATGTCGGCGTCGGCATCTCCTACAATCTCTCGTCGCTCTTCAAAGCCAACAAATCCGTAGCCAAGAGCCGCGCGGCAACAATCGTTGCCGGCGATGAGCTTGCCGCCGCACGCGAGACTACCGAGATGTCGGTCCGCGCCGACTACATCCACTACCTGGAGTCGTACGAGGAGCTGACTACGCAGCAGAAGAGCGTGGAACTCGCCGAACGCAACTACACGACGGTTTTCACCCGCTACTCGGCCGACATGGCTCTTATCACCGATATGCTCGACGCTGCCAACTCAAAGCTCGACGCCGAGCAGCAGCTGGTCAACGCCCGCATCAACATCATCTACTATTACTATAAACTATTGTTCACATCCGGAAAAATCTGAAAGTATGAGACACCGCACTAAAAAGATACTCTCCTACGTCGTAACCCTCGTTGTTATCATCGCTGCCGCCTGCTGGGTGGCCTCGAAATTTGTTCATCTTGGCAACGTTGAGTTTACCGACAACGCACAGATTCAGCGCCGGATTGTTCCGGTAAACAGCCGCGTGCAGGGCTACATCAAAGAGATTCGCTTCAATGAATATGAGCCGGTGAAGAAGGGCGACACACTCGTTGTAATCGACGATGCCGACATGCGTCTGCGCGTTGCTCAGGCGCGGGCCGACTACCAGAACGCCGTGGCCGGTCGCTCCGTAGCCGACCGCACCGTAGGCGTAGCCTCGGCCAACGTGGCTGTCAGCGAAGCCTCGATTGCCGAAGCGAAGATTCTGATGGATAATGCTGCCATCGATCTCGAGCGCTACACGCGTCTGCTCGAGAAGGAGGCCGTCACCCGCCAGCAGTACGACGGCGTCAAGACCGACTATGAAGCCAAGAAGGCGCGCTACGAGATGCTATCGCGCCAGCGTTCGGCCACGTCGTCGGTTGCCGCCGAGACTCGCCAGCGCATAGCTCAGAACGATGCCGGCGTAGAACTCGCCAAGGCTCTGCTCGAAACGGCCGAGCTCAACCTCTCCTACACGGTCATCACCGCCCCCTGCGACGGATACACCTCGCGCAAGGAGATTCAGGTTGGCCAGCTCGTGCAGCCCGGACAGACACTGCTCGACATCGTCGATGCCGGCGAGGTCTGGGTTACCGCCAATTTCAAGGAAACTCAGTTGAAACATATACAGCCCGGCAGCCAAGTGGAGATTAAAGTCGACGGCATCCCCGGCAAGCGATTCGAGGGAACGGTTGTGGCACTCTCGTCGGCCACCGGCGCCGCCATCTCTCTCCTTCCGCAGGACAACTCAGCGGGCAACTTCGTCAAGGTGCGCCAGCGCATCCCCGTCAGGATAGAGCTGAACGACACTACCGACCTCGCGCAGCTCCGCGCCGGAATGAATGTTGAATGCGAAGTGAAATACTAAAAAGTTACTTATGGCTGATTGGCACGCACCCCAAGGCCCTTTTGACATTCCCGACATACCCAACTACGTTCCGCGCCGCCTGAAGCCCTGGCTGTTTGTTTTCTTCGTACTGATTATCCAGTTCTCGGGGGGCATCTATCTGGCAGCAGCTACGGATATGGTTGGCACTACCGCGCTGATGCAGGAGGATATCCTGCTGGCGGGCTATGCGTCGCTGATTGGAATGTCGATCAACTTCTGCGTCATGTTCCGCCTGAAGTTCCGCTACTCCAACCGCATTGCGTTGCTCGTGTGCAGCGCCGTGCTGATTGCGGCAACGTTTATCTGCGCCCATACAACGTGCGTCCCGCTGCTGGTCGCAACGTGTCTCGTTGCGGGTTGGTTCCGTATGTGGGCAACCCTTGCGATAAACTCAACGATTCAGCTGTGGATAAGCCCCACGCGCGACATGGCTGTGTTTTTCTGCTACGTCTACCTGCTTGTCGACGGCGTAATCCAAACCTGCGGCATAGCGACAATCTATACCGCCTTCTACGCCCAATGGGAGTATATGCACTGGGCCATGATGGGAATGCTCGCTCTGCTGATGGTGATGGTTCTGATTCTGGTCAAGCCGGTGAAAGGCCCGATGCAGATTCCGCTGTTGGGCATCGACTGGATTGGCTCGGTGCTCTGGACGGTGTTCATGCTGAGCTTCGCCTTTGTCTGCGTCTACGGAAACTTCTACGACTGGTGGGACTCGGAGGAGATTGTCGGTGCAACCATCATCGGACTCGCCTGCCTGGCATTGAACCTCTGGCGCGCAACGTTCCTCCACCACCCCTACATCTCCTACAAGGCGATGCGAAACCGCAACGTTTGGCGCGCTACGGCAATCTATCTCGTGTTCTTCACGCTGCTCTCCACCGAACACGTGTTCGAGCATAGCTATGCCGCCAACATCCTCGGCTTCGACGAGACGAATCTGATTGACCTTAACTGGTATGTCCTGGTGGGAATCGTGGCAGGTTGCGCACTGACCTACTTCACGTTTGCCACGCGCAAATGGCGCTACAAGACCATGGCGGCGATAGCGTTTGCGTTTGCCTGCATCTACCTCGCCTACTTCTACTTCTTGATCGACTACGGCGTTGAGAAAGAGATGCTGTTCATCCCGCTGTTCACCCGCGGTGTGGCGTCGGTTATCATCTCGATTGTTTTCCTGACGTCGATGACACCGGGCGAGAGCAAGCTCCATTTCTTCGTGTTCCCGCAAGCGCTGACCCTTAACGGATTCACCGGCGCGGTGATGGGCGCCACGTTCGGTCCGGCTGTCGTTGGCGAATTCCTGCGCCACACTATGGCCAAGAACAGCGCGCTGCTGAGCGCGGCGATGACCGACGTGAATCAGCAGGCCGTCCACATCCCGCTCGGTCAGCTCTACGGAGCGGTCCAACAGCAAGCACTCGTTGTTTCGATGAAAGAGATCTACGGCTGGCTGCTAATCGTCGGACTGGTTTCGCTGACAATGATTCTCGTCAGCTACAGTTCGCTACGCCCCATGTCGTTGTTCCCCAAATGGAAGACTATTCGCCGCGGCCTGCGCCGACTTGTTCGCGCCGAGCAGCGCCACATTGCCGAGCGTCAAGCAGTTTGACGACCTCGGCGGCGGCGGTTTCGGCGGCGAGGGAGCTTCCGAGCTTCCTGCGCATCAGCGCATAGCCGTCGAGCTGTCGCTGCCGGTCGGGCGATCCGGGAAGAATCCGCGAAAGCTCGCGGTCAACACCGTCAACCGTGCAGAGATGCACGAGCATCTCAGGAATTATCGCGCTGTCGGCTATCAGGTTCGGCAGCGCGACATATTTTATATGCAGCACCATCTTCATCAGATTGTAGCTCAACCGCGAGCCGTTGGCGCGATAGCATACAACCTGCGGCGTTCCGGCGAGGGCGCATTCGAGCGTGGCGGTACCCGACGTCACCAATGCCGCCGCAGCCTCCGCCATGAGATCGAACGTCGCGCCGGCAACGCGTGGCAGCTCGGGCGCAAAGCGGACATATACCTCCGCATCGATGTTGGGAGCTGCGGCAATAACCGCCTGCAGTTCGGGATGTCGGGCGGCAACTTCGCGCATTATCGGCAGGTTGTTCTTGATTTCGCTGTAGCGGCTGCCGGGCACGAGCGCGAGAATCGGCTTGTCGGCCAGACCATAACGAGCCGTGAACTCCTTGAACGACGGCTTCTCGGAGAGCTTGCGGTCGACCTCCTCGAGCGAAGGATTGCCGACATAGACGGCATCGACCGAGTGGCGGCGAAAATAGTCGACCTCAAACGGCAGGATGCAGAGCAGCACGTCGACGTAGCGTCGCAACGCTTTGATTCGATGCTCCTTCCACGCCCAAACTTTCGGGGCAATATACCAGCAGACCGGTATTCCCAACGACGCAGCATATTTCGCGAGCTTTAGATTAAAGCCCGGATAGTCGACGAGTATAACGCAGTCGGGGCGCGACTCTGCTATGGCTTGCTTCGCCGCTTTCAGATTCTCGCCAATCTGCGGCAGATGACGCAAAACCTCGCTGAACCCCATGAACGCCATCTGCCGATAATGAATCAGCGGGGCGCATCCGGCAGCTTCGGCCATAAGGTCGCCGCCGAGAAACACAAACTGCGCCGACGGGTCGAGCTTCAGCAGCTGCGCAATCAGCGCAGCTGCGTGAAGATCGCCTGATGCTTCGCCTGCCGAGATGAAATATCTCATTCAGGAATTATTTGATGACTATTGATTTACCGGCGGGGATGTTGACGGTGCGTGAGCGGCCGTTGAAATTCACTTTCGTGCGGGCGCCTTTCTCCGACGACAACGTTGCCTCAACAACTTTTCCGTCGGCCCACTTCATGTCGACCTCAACACCGCCGCGAGCGCGCAGACCCTTCACGGAGCCGTCGGCCCACTCGGCGGGGAGTGCCGGAAGAAGCGTGATGCTCTCGGGAGTCGACTGCACGAGCATCTCAGCCACGCCGGCGGTGCCGCCGAAGTTGCCGTCGATCTGGAACGGCGAGTGAGCGTCGAGCAGATTGGGGTATGTGCCGCCGCCGCGAACAGCATCCTGACCGCGATAGCCGTCGGGGCTCACGTATTTCAGGAGCGTGCGGTAGATATGATATGCTTCGGGAGCGTCGCCCAAGCGAGCGAAGAGATTCACGCGCCAGCCTGTGCTCCAGCCGGTTGTCTTGTCGCCCTTGATTTCGAGAGTGCGCTCGGCAGCGCGTGCGAGCTCGGGATTAGCCTCGGGAGTGATGTGACGGCCGGGATAGATGCCGAAAAGATGCGACTGATGGCGATGAGTGGGCTCGGGATCCTCGAAGTCGAAATACCATTCCTGAAGGTTGCCCTTCTTGCCAATCTGATATGGGTGGAGGCTTTTGAGCGTTGCGTCGATGCGCTTCTGCAGGTCCTTGTCGACGCCCAAAGCCTTGGCAGCGTCGCGAGCGTCGGCGAGACACTGGCGGGTCATTGCCAGGTCGGCAGTGCCGCCAAACAGTGTGGCTCCGACATATCCGTCGGGAGCGTAGAAGAGGTTTTCGGGCGATGTTCCGGGCGATGTGATAAGTTCGCCGTCGTGCTCAATCAGCCAGTCGAGGCAGAAGAGTGCCGCGCCTTTCAGAGCGGGATAATACTCGCGGAGATACTCCTTGTCGCCCGTGAAGAGATAGTGGTCCCAGATGTGGGTCGAGAGCCAAGCGCCGCCCATAGTCCAATTGGCCCAGCTCGGATGTCCGCCGTTCAAACCTACGGGGTTTGTCGTAGCCCAGATGTCGGAGTTCTGTCCGAGCGACCAGCCGCCGTTGTCAACGCCATAATAATATTTAGCGGTGGCCTGTCCGGATTCGGGGTGCGAGAGATTCATCACAAAATCGAGCAGCGGGCGATGGAGTTCGCTGAGGTTGGTTATTTCGGCGGGCCAGTAGTTCTCTTCGAGGTTGATGTTGGTTGTGTAGTTCGAGCTCCACGGCGGCAGCAGTTTTTCGTTCCAGAGCCCCTGAAGGTTGGCGGGCACACCCGATGTGCGCGACGACGATATCAGCAGATAGCGTCCGAACTGGAAGTAAAGCTCCTCGAGGTCGGGGTTAACCTGGGCTGAGTCGGTGTAGAGTTTGAGCTGCACGTCGGTGGGCAGTGCGGCAATTTCGGGGTCGGTAGTGCCGAGGTCGAGCGTAACGCGGTCGAAGAGGTTGCGGTAGTCGGCCTCATGGTCGGCCTGGAGTGCTGCGAAACCTTTGGCCGTAGCGGCATCGATGCGGCGGCGAGCGAGCGTCTTATAGTCGCGGCCCTCGGTGGCGGGGTTGCGGTTGAAGCCGTTGAAGGAGGTGACGTTCGTCAGAATCAGCGTCAGATTCTTGACGCCCACAGCCTTGAGTTCGCCCGATTCGGTAGCTTTCACCGAGCCGCCGTCGTTTACGGCCTTGACGATAGTCTGGAAACGCGTGCCGCGGTCGGGGTCGTAGACATGTTTCTGTTCAAACTTCGTGTAGACGGGATATGATTTCCAGGCAACGTAGCCGGTCGAGGTGATTTCATTGCCCTTGGCAACAGTTGAGTGAGGCAGCTGGGAGTCGAGCGAGATGACGGCGTCGAGACCGGCCGGGTCGGCCGTGGAGATGCGGACAACGATAACCGAGTCGGGTGCCGACGCGAAATATTCGGTAGTGATCGGGAAGCCGTTGACTGTGTAGCTTGCCGATGCGAGCGAACGGCTGATGTCGAGCTGACGCGAGTAGGAGTGCACGTCGGCGCCGGTGCGGTTGAGATAATCTACCGTCAGCGTTCCGAGCGGCTGATAGTTGTCGGTGTAATGTCCCTGAACTTTCAGCTGAAGCGAGTCGGCAGCGCGATAGTCGCCGCGGTCGAGAGCAGCGCGGATCTCGGGAATGGCGAGATAGGCGTCGGGGGTTGTCACGCCCTGCTCAGGCTCGCCGGTCCAGAGTGTAATATCGTTGAGCGACAGACGCTCGCCGGCGGGCGAACCGTAGACGACGGCACCGATATTGCCGTTACCAATCACGAGCGCCTCCTCGAAGAATTGCGCGGGGCGGTCATATTTAAGCACTAAGTCGTCAGCGGCTTGCGCTGCAAGCGTTGCCGTTAAAAACAAAGCTGCCGATAGTAATTTCATGAGATTAGCGGTTTTGTTAATGATATTAGGGCAAAATTACGAAATCAAATCAAACCAGCCAAATCTCAATCACGAATTGCGCAGCCAAATTGTCAATTTGTCAAATTGTCAAATTGACAAATTGTCAAATTGACATTTCGCGCGGATAGGCGACCGCTCAGAGAACTCTGAGTTCTCTGAATGGGGCTGCTTCGGAGAGCTGCCGAAAGGCTGCTATTAGAGCGCTGAAAGGCTGCTGAAGGCCGGTTTCAGTGAACCTTTGAGCCAATTTGTCAATTAAATTTTGATTTTTTTGCTAAAGATGTGTTAAAATTTACCCTTTAATGGGTTTTAATTCAAAAAAAGTTAATAATTTTGTGCGTGTGTTTTTCATAGTATTAGATTAAGATAAAGGTTTAATGGAAAGAGATGTCGTGAGACATCTCTTTTTTTGTGCTTAAACTCCAAGCTGATTAACAAATAGTTCTGCGCTATTTTGCAAGTTCTGCTCAAGCGCGAAGCGCGTTTCTCTAGCCCGCAAACATGCCCGCAAACATGCGCAAACATGCTTACGCCAGTGTCAGGCGGATGGCGAAGGTTGTGGTGGGACGCGGGGTGCCGGGGGCGGTGGTGAGCGAGAAGGCGGCGCCGTGGCGGCGGAGGATTTCGGCGACGAACATCAATCCCAGCCCGCGTCCGCCGGGTTTGGTGGAGAAGAAGGGCGTGAAAAGTTTGCCTTGGGCGTCGGGCACGATGCCGGGGCCGTCGTCGGATACAGTCAGCACAACGTTTTTACCTTGCCGCGACAGGCCGACGGTAATGTTTGAATCCTGCCGGTTGCCGATGCTCTCAACTGCGTTTTTGACGATATTCACTACAGCCTGCTCAATCTGTACGGTGTCGGCCATAACCGGAGCGTCGACCGGCTCGATGTCGCACCGCAGCGCGATGTTCCGGGGCATCATCGACTCCAGGAACGGGCGCAATGCCTCGAGCGCCGAGGCAAGGTCGACGGGCAGAAGCACCGGATAGGGAATTTTGACAACATCGGAGTAGGAGCTGATGAAGCTGCCGAGCGAGCGGCAACGGTCTACACAGCTTTCGGCCGTGGTCACGACGTCGGCCGCAGTCGAGTCGCTGCGCATACTGTCGGCGATGGTCTGCAGCACTGAGGTGACGCCGGCGAGGGTGTTGTTGACCTCGTGGGAGATGATGCGGATCACCTTGCCGTAGGCGGCTTTCTCGGCGGCGATAATCTCCTCGGTTACGGATTCGACGATTACGAACGGATGCGGGAAACCGGAGTCGATAAACGAGCGCCGCGAGCAGCGGACAATGTCGGTGTCGCTCAATCGGAACGTTTTCTCCTCGCCCGGGGCGAGCGACGCCACCGCGCGGGCAATCTCGTTGCCGGCGGCCAGCTCGTCGAACGTGCGTCCCTGCAATTGGCCGACATCGTCGGCGCCGAGCATACGCATTATCGCCGGATTCGTCTCGCTGATGCGGCCGTCGAAATCGAGAATGGCGATGCCGAGCGGCGACGACTCAATCAGCAGGTGCAGGAAATGGTTTTTCTCCTCAAGGCTAAGGCGTTCGGCCTTCAAGCGGAGCATCATCTTGTTGAACATCGCCACGAGGCGGTCGGCATCAACCTGCCCAACGGGCGACAGGCGGCTGGCAAAATCCTGCGCCGCTACGAGGTCCATGCCCGCCGAGAGCGTCGAGAACGGACGCACAAGGCTGAGAAACAGCCACAGCAGCAGTGCCAAGGGCAGAACACCAATAAAAATGGCGACGACAGCATGCCCCTCTACAAGCCACGCTCTGACCGGCGCGATGAGCAGCGCCGCAACGAGAACAACGATGCTCAGCGCAAGCAGACGGAAAACGTAGATGGCCCTCATTGCTTCATTCCGAATTTTTCCATGCGCCTGTAAAGCGACTGGCGGGTGATTCCGAGGGCAGCGGCGGCGATGCTCAGATTACCTCCGGCAGAGTTGACGGCAGCCTCGACGGCGCGGCGTTCGAGCTCGTCGAGCG
>CAYNSG010000002.1:11601-19542 GCA_964399885.1 uncultured Bacteroides sp. | reverse complement strand
CCTCCGGCAGAGTTGACGGCAGCCTCGACGGCGCGGCGTTCGAGCTCGTCGAGCGTGGCTCCGCCGGTAGCTCCGGCAGTTGCGGCGGTCGGCACCGGAGCAGGGGCGACGCGTTGAAAATCTTCAACTTCGAGTCGAGGCTCGGGAGTGATTATTATAGCGCGCTCAACGAGATTGCGAAGCTCGCGGATGTTGCCCGGATAGGGTTGAGCGGCAAGCCACGTCATCGCCCCGGCGGTAATCACCGGGCGCTGAATCTTCTCGCGCTGGCAGTAGAGGTCGGCGAAATGATTGACGAGCAGCGGAATATCGTCGCGGCGCTCGCGCAACGGCGGCAGCCGCAGGGTTATCAGATTAATGCGGTAGTAGAGGTCCTCGCGGAATGTGCCATTGGCTACCATCTCTTCGAGCCGCGCATTGGTGGCACAAACAACGCGCACATCGGCGTTGCGCGGCCGGCTGTCGCCGAGCGGTTCGAACGTGCGCTCCTGAAGCACACGCAGCAGCTTCACCTGCGACGGCTGGTCCAAATCGCCAATCTCGTCGAGGAAAATCGTGCCGCCCTCGGCAGCCTCAAAGCGCCCTTTGCGGGCAGCAACGGCGCCGGTGAACGCCCCTTTCGTGTGGCCGAACATCTCGCTCTCGAAAAGCGTGCGCGGAATGCCGCCGAGATTGACCGCCACGAAGCTCTTGTCGCGCCGGCGGCTGTTGGCATGGATGGCGCGGGCTATCAGTTCCTTGCCGGTGCCGTTCTCGCCGAGAATCAGCACCGAGGCATTGGTAGGAGCCACTCGCCTCACCTGCTGCAGCACGGCCTCGAGCGGCGCCGACTGCCCGATGATACCCGAACGGTCGAAGCTGTCGGCATCGTCGCCGTCGACCACGGGCGACAGGCGGATGGCTGTAGCCACGCGTTCGAGGAGCGCGGCGTTGTCCCATGGCTTGGTGATGAAATCAAACGCCCCGGCCTGCATTCCCTCGACGGCAAGCGGGATGCTGCCCCACGCCGTGATTAGAATCACCGGCGTGTCGGGCTGGAAAATCTTGCATTTGCGCAACAGCTCTATACCCTCGCGGCCGCTCACCGAGAGCGTATAGTTCATGTCGAGCATTATCAGGCTGAACCGACGGCGACGCACCTCCTCGAGCACTGCTTCGGGCGTGGCTACGGGCAGCACCTCGTAGCCCGCACGCTTGAGCAGCAGCGAGAGCGAGAGGCGAACCCCGGTATCGTCGTCGGCAATCAGTATCATACCGCAAATATAACGCTTTTTTCGCGAATCGGTCTACATTTTTACGATGCGGTCGATGTCGGCGTTGATGTCGGTGTTGTTCACATAGTCCCAAAGCGTCAGCGAGCGTAGCTGATAGAAATAATACCAATATTGATAAAGCTCGTTGACATACTCCTGGCGGCTCTCGTCCTTTTTCACCTGCGAGTCGTTGAGGTCGAGCGTCGAGATGCGGCCGATGAGATAGGTTTCAACGTTGGTGTCGTAGCGGCGCTGGGCTATGGAGGCGGCTTTGTCGGCGATAGCGAGCTGCTCCTGCTGGTTGCAGAAACGCTCAACGAGCACAAACAGGTCCTGCGAGAAGTTCATCGTCTCCTGGCGCAGCCGGCTCTCTACAACCTGGCGATTGCTCTCGGCAACCTTCACCTTTCCGCGACGTTTGCCCCAGTCGATAATCGGTATGCTGAAGCCGATTTCAACAATCTGGTTATCCTTGAGGTTCTGATACGCCGAGCCGAAGGTGTGGTCGGTGCCGGTGTAACCCACCTGCGCGAAGAGCGAAATCTGGCGCAGGTTGCCTTTGGCGATGGCTACGTCGTAGTCGGCTTCAAGCTGACGGCGGCGCAGGTTTTTCGCAAACTTGTTGTTGGCCAGGGCGCGGTCGAGAGCGTCGGCGTATGTGATGTCGATGTCGGGCACTGCCGAGGGAATTTCCGGCACAATCTCCACATCCTCGCCCAGGTCGAGATAGGAGCGGAGCGTGAACATGTTGCTTTTGAGCGTACTCTCGTAGTCGGTGTGGGTCGAGCGCGCATTCAGCAGGTTTAGCTCCATCTGCAGCAGGTCGTTCTCGCTTATCTGCCCCATTGCGCGTTTCTCCTTCGCCACCTCATAGAGGCGCGTGGCGTTGTCGAGGTTCTGGCGGGCAATGTCGAGATTCTCGCGCGCCATCAGCAGGTTGAAATAGTAGTTGATGGCATACATCGCCACGTTCTCCGACGCCGACAGAAACTGCGCCTTAGCCTCGGCATATTTCACCGGCTCAATCTTGCGGTCCCACTTGATGGTGTTCACGCCGAAGATTGGCTGGTTGAGGGTCAGCGCCACGGGAATCGACATGAAGCGGTTATACTTCGAGCCGTCGAGCTGGCGGTAGAATTCGAGCGACGTGTTGAGTGCCAGCGTGCCGCCTGTAAGCCAAATGTTCTGGGTCAGTCCGAGCTCGCCCGACATCTGCAGATAGTTGTTGCGCACGAATGAATACTCGCCCTCCGAGTCCATGTAGGCGCTGTACTGCTTGCGGTAGGAGGGGACTGTAGCCGTGAACGTCAGCTCGGGCAGGAGCTCGGCGCGATAGGTGCGATACTCCCAGTAGGATGTGCGAAGCTGATTGAGCGCCACGGCAGCGTCGACGCTGTGGACGCGGGCGCGGAGGATAGCCTCATCGAGGGTGAGGCGCAGGGTGTCTTGCGCCGTCACCGTCAATGATGCCATGAAGCAAAGAATTGTAATGAACCTCATAATCAGAAATTAGAGTATTATTCGTCGGCAAGAGCCACGGAGGGTTCAACCTTCATTGCGCGGCGGGCAGGGAACCAGATGCCGGCAATGATCATGACGGCCATCAGGATGAAGGTTATGGCCACGGTCAGCAGGAAGCGACCGATGGTGAAGTAGCCATAGTTGCCATAATAGGCGTTGAACTCATAGTGGGTGAGAATCCAGTCGATAACGATAGCAGGAATGGTTGCAATTGCCAGAAGCAACATGCCCTCGCCGATGAGGCGCATGAAGATGCTGCCGTTCGTGGCGCCGTTGACCTTGCGGATGGCAATCTCACCGATGCGCTGCTGCGTGCGGAACCAGAACGTGCCGAGCAGCCCGAGGAACACGCTGACGAGCATGAATATCATCACGGCGAGATATTTACGGACCATGACCATCTCGTTGTGGTCGGCGTCGATGCGAATCTGCTCGTAGGAGTTGATGCGCGAAATGTAGACGTTGCCAATATGATACAGGCGTTCGCGGTCGGCATTGAAGCTCTCGAGGAAATTGCGCTCGGCTTCGGGGCGCACGCGGATGCTGATTTCGTCGGCCATGAGCATCTCCTCGTCGATGTTTTCGTCGAGCGAGATGAACGCGCTAATCGATGAGCCGGATTCAACGTTCGAGCGCTTAACGGGCTGGAGCACACCGACAATCGGAACGTTTTTCACCGAGTCCCTTCCGACATGGAACGTGCGCCCTACGATATCCTCAGCGCCGATTGTTTTTATGTTTGGGAGGATTTGGATGTTTTTCCCGCCAGGCTGAAAATCGGTGATAAGAATCGAACCGGGCTGCAGCCGGGCAATCAGATCTTCAATCGACTGCGAGGGGTCGGCGGGCTGATAGCGGGTAGCGCGTATGTGGCCCGGGCTCACCCAACGCATATTCACCTGGATCTTGAGCGTGTCGCGGTCGTTCCAGAGTTCGTTGCCCCGGAAGCTCATCGCATACGGGGCGGCGTTGCGCGAGAAGCCCACCTCCTCAACGCCGTCGCGCTGGGCTATGGCGTGGAGAATTGCGCGGAGGTCGGCGGCGTTGCGAGCCTTAGTCTCTTCTTCGGTAAGCTCGGAAGAGTCGTCTTTGAGTATCTTATATTCAGCCTTGTAGAGATGCTCGGCGTTGAAGCCGGTAGGCTCCATTCGGGTTGCAGCGACAACATAGAGGTAGTCGCCGATATACCATACGATGACGCTAACAATCATCAGTTCGATGACAAGCCAGAGGTTGGCGCGCCATTCGTTGGCGGTCTGTCGGAGTAGTTTGCGTTTCATAATCGTTTATTTAACTGATGAGTTAATAGCTTCAACGGGATTTATGCGCGATGCACGCCAGGCGGGGATGCCTGAGCTGAGAATGTTGAGGACAAAGCAGAAGAGCAGGGCGTAGGCAAACATCGACCAGTCGAGCAGCGAGCGGACGCTTACGGTTGCTTTGGCCGAGAAATGTTCAAACCAGCCGGTTGTGAACACGAGGTCGTAGAGCAACGAGCCGAAAACAATCGTCAGAATCAAGCCGATAACTCCGCCAATGAGCGTGATGAAGAAGTTTTCGACGAGGATGTCGGTGATCACTTTCGAGCGGTGGCAGCCAAAGGCGCGGCGCACACCGATTTCGCTGACGCGGCGGCGCAGACGGCTGCGGGTCATCGACGAGAGGTTGATTGCCGGGACAATCAGCAGTATGGCGAAGAGGAAAATCCGGTCGCGATGAACTTTGCCGAGGTTGGGGCGCGCATTGCCCGAATGGTAGAGCTCGGCTTCCTGGCCGTAGGGTGCTCCTTGGATGCCGATTTTCGTGTCGGTAGCCTGGCCGCGGGTGTTGATGATGCCTACGCGGCGGTTCACTTCGTTGACAACACCGTCCTTAGCCGAGCCTGATTTGAGTTTCAGAACGGTTTGGTTCGGACCGAGACCCAATGAGGTCCAGAAGTCGGCGGGATTCTCCTCGCGCAGCGGGATGTAGACCTGCGAATAGGCTTTGTTGGCCACGGGCGAAACGTCCTCGACAACACCTATAATAGTGTACGGCTCGTGTTCAATCTGAATCTCCTTGCCGATAGCGTCGGCGACGCCGCCATGGAGCTGACGGGCGATGGTCTCCGTGACAACCGCCTGATTGAGGTGAGATTCAACGGCGGCGGCATCGTAGGTCATGCCGGCGAGGAGCGTGAAGTCGTAGACGCGGAAGAAACCGTCGTCGGTTTCGCGCACGTCGCCATAGATTCCGGGAGTGCCGGGGACGGAGAGCTCTTTCGTATTGGTTTGGTTCTGCGAGATGCCCCAAGCCTCCACGCCGTCGAGATTCTCGCTGAGCTCGCGGGCAGTGGCGGCCGAGAGGGCATAGTTGCCACTTGATGTGCCTTGCTCGAAGTCGAGGCCCGAGATGTAGAGATAGCTGCCGCGGTCTGATTCGGGGGCCATGTCGACGAGCTTCACATGCTGCATCATGACGACAACCATTATCAGAAACATAGCCAAGGCTGTGCCGATAATCGTGACGGCGGCTATGAGTGGCTGCGATTTTATTTCGTAGATTATTTGTTTCATAATGAACTCATTTAAACTTTTTATTGGTTATTCGTCGGCGAGTGCCCGCGCGGGGTCGATCTTCATAGCCTTGCGAGCGGGGAACCAGATGCCGGCAATAATCATCAGCGCCAACAGAGCGAACGTAATGACTGCGCTCAGGCAATACATTCCGAAGGGGTCGCGGGCGAGGAACATTGTTATCATCAGGTCCTTATCGTAGACGAACCAGTCGATCAGCAATGCCACGGGCGTCACGGACACGAGAAGCAACAAACCCTCGCCGAACTCGCGGCGCATAATCGATGCGGCGGTCGCGCCGTTGACCTTGCGTATAGCAATTTCGCCTACGCGCTGCTGCGTGCGGAACCAAAATGTTCCCAACAGCCCGAGGAAAATCGTGGCGAGAAGGAAGCCGATGCAAGCAAGGAGGGTTGTCACCTGCTGGCGGATGTACGACTGATGTTGCTCGCGGATATAGTTTGTCGGAACGATATCGCTGATATACACATTGTTTACGCTCAGCGATTTACCCATATTCTCGTTCACCCAAGCTTCGAAGATTTTCTCAGCATCCGGCTCAACGCGAACAACAATCTGGTCGAACCAGCCGGGGTGGGCACCGCCTTCCTCATCGTAGGCTCTCCAAACTATTGTCGGGCGCGATGCCGGCTCGTAGTCGTCGCGTTTTTGAGGCGTTATGACGCGGATTTTGCCGCCGGCGCTGTCGTTATACATATAACGCCAATCATCGCCGATGCGGCGGCGGAAGTTGTCGTCAATCCCCTCTTTGCCGTCGAAGAAGTTCGACGAAACAAGCATAATGTCCTGACGGAGATACTCCGACAACTCTTCTGGGGTCTCGCCGTTGAAGCCGTGGATATCCATGACAATCGGATAGGAGGTAGAGACAGCCTTATTGTTAACGACGCTAAAGTAGGTTGAGTCGAAATTCTCGGCCATTCCCAGACGCACGCCCATGCCGTTGAAATTGTAGTTGTAGGGGACGGCGCTGGCGCTGTAGGCAACGGCCACGACGCCTTCTTGCTGTTTCAACAGCGTGTAGATGCGGTGGAAATCCTCTTTCATCTCGTCGTCGCCGGCGCGGTCGGCACGGTAGTTGGGCGAAGTTTCGCCGACTGTGTCGAAGCTCAGCACGAACGTATGGTCAACGTTGTAGCCCGGCGAGGTACGGAGGTTGTCGAGAGTTGTGATGATGGTCGACAGCACATACCAGACAACGACGCTGATGAGCAGCAGCTCTGTAGCGAGCCAGAGATTCGACTTCCATTCGTTGCGAATCTGTTTGAATAGTTTACGTTTCATCTCTTTCCGTGCGTTATTTGGTTTGACCTGAGAGTGCTTCAACGGGGCTGACACGCGATGCACGCCATGCGGGGATTCCGGTGCTCAGCAGATTTAGCATGAAGCAGAAAAGCAGGGCGAAAATCAGCGTAGTCCAGCTGATGAGCATCGAGGCTGTAACAACGGTATGGCCGCCGTAGCTCGCCGTTGTGGCGGCGCATAGAATCCACGCGAACACTACGCTGAAAATCAATCCGACGACGCCCCCGATGAGAGTTACTACGAAGTTCTCGGTGAGAATGTCGATTACGACGCGGCTGCGGGTGCAACCGAAGGCGCGACGCACTCCTATCTCTGATATTCGGCGGCGCAGACGGCTCTGGGTCATCGACGAGAGGTTGATTGCGGGGATTATCAGCAGAACGGCGTAGATAAGATAGCGCTGACGGCGGGCAGTGTCGACATCAGGAGTAGTGTTCGAGCCGTGGGGTTCGATATACTCCTCCTCGGTGTAGGGCTGCTCGTGGTAGACAATCTTATAGCCGTCGGCTTTCATCGCCGAGCTCTTGATGGCTATGCGGCGTTCGGCCTCGGCCTTGATAGCTTCGGTCGATGCGTCTTTCTCTTTCAACAGATATGCCTCAAACCGACCGCCAACCTCTATCCCGAATTTTTGGTCTTGGAGGTTGAGCGCCGTGAAGGGAATGAAAGCCTGACCGTAGGCGTTCTTGGCGAGCGACGAAACATCCTTGACAACGCCGCGAACCGTGAACGGAATCTGCTTGACGAGAACCTCGCGGCCAACGGCGTCGGGCGTTCCGAACAGATTGCGTGCCATGCTCTCTGTGAGCACCACAGATTTCACTCCCGACTGCGATTCGGCGGCGTCGAACGGCTGTCCGGCAACAAACGTGAAGTCGAAGATGTTGAAAAATTCGTTGTCGACGGCGCGGAGGTCGGCTGTGAACGGTCGGTTGCCGGTAACTATAAAATCGCCACGCAACGGCATGCAGTAGACATAGCTGATGCGCTCAACTCCGGGCATATCTTCGTAGATTTCATGGAGATAAGGAAGCGCGGTCGCCATCGAACTTTCGTTGCCTTCGTCGCTGAGCGAAACGAGATGAACGAAGTGGCCATGCAGCACGCGGTCGCGGTTGCTTTCGGGAGCGAATGGCGCAACCTGAACCTGCTGCATCATGACGACAACCATTATCAGGAACACTGCCAAGGCTGTGCCTAGAATGGTGACCGTCGCTATCAGCGGCTGTGACTTTAGTTCGTAGAGAATTTGTTTCATTTCAAAACTCTGAAGGATGGATTGAATC
>CAYNSG010000002.1:0-11501 GCA_964399885.1 uncultured Bacteroides sp. | reverse complement strand
TGGATTGAATCAGCCAATCTGGCGGCCGTCGAAGAAGCGAACGATGCGGTCGGTCTGTTTTGCCTGCTCTTCGTTGTGAGTAACCATGACGATTGTGCGGCCGTCCTCTTTGTTGAGGCGGTGGAGCAGATCCATCACTTCGGCACCCATCTTCGAGTCCAAGTTACCGGTGGGTTCGTCGGCAAGGATTATCTCGGGATTGCCGACAATGGCGCGGGCCACGGCTACACGCTGGCACTGACCGCCGGAGAGCTGCGAGGGCATATGGTGCAGGCGATGCGACAGCCCGACGCGTTCGAGCACTTCGCGCACCAAGCGTTTGCGCTCTGCCTCGCCGACACCGCTGCGGTAGATGAGTGGGAGCTCTACGTTGTCCATCACGTTGAGCGACGGGATGAGGTGGAAGCTCTGGAACACGAAGCCGAGGTTATGGTTGCGGAAGTCGGCGAGCTGGGCATCCTTCATCTTGCCTGTAAGCGTGCCGTTGATTTCAACAGTGCCGGTGTTGGGGGTGTCGAGCAGGCCGATGATATTGAGGAGCGTAGATTTGCCGCAGCCCGAAGGACCCATGATGGAGATGAACTCACCTTTCTCTACATTGAGATTCACGTTTTCGAGTGCAAGGGTTTCGATTTCGTTTGTGCGATAGACTTTGCTGATGTCTTTGAGAGTGATAATGCTCATAGTTCGTTATTTATTATTATTTAGTTTCAGTTTGTTGGAATCTTTATAGGCGCTCATGTCGCTGACAACCACGCGGTCGCCGGCATTGATGCCGCTGATAACCTCGACATATTCGTAGTTGCTGTCGCCAAGGCGCACGGCGCGGCGCTCAAGCTCGTCGTCGGCAGTCAGGACGAACATCTCGTAGTCGCCGGCCCCCTTGAAGTAGGAGCCGTTGGCGATTCTGACAGCCTCGTCGCGGATGTCGCACATCACGTAAACGTCAGTTTTCAGCCCCGAGCGTAGGCGCGAGTTCTGGTCGTCGTCGAGCACGACGGTGAACGTTATGACGCCGTTTTTCGACAGCGGCGTGACGTTGCTCACGTGGCCGTCGAGCTTCTGGCGCCCGATACGCACAACGGCGTGCGAACCGACGGCCACGCGGTCGCCATAGCTGTCGGCTATCTCGCCCTCGACCTTGAAGTGGGAGAGGTCGGAAATCACGGCCACTTTCTCGCCCTGGGCCACCTGTTTGCCAATCTCGTTGTTAACGTAGGTAAGCGTTGCGGCGCGCGGCGAGAGAATGCGTGCGTCGTTGAGCGTGCGCTGTTTCTCGTCGAAATTCTTCTCAAAGATATTGAGTTCGAGGCCTTTCATCTGCATGTCGGCATCGCGCACGCCGCGCTCGTTGACGAGCTGCTGGCGCAGCTGGTCGAGCTCCAGGCGTCCGGTATTGTAGGCCAGCTCGGCCTCACGCACGCGCTCGCCGGTGCCCGAGCCGAGACTGTCGAGACGGCGCTCGTTGTCGACCTCAACGCGCTTGCGGTTCACGTCCATCTCCTTCACCTTGATTTGCATCTCGAGGTTGGTCAGATAGGTGTGATTATTAAGGCGTGCTTGCTCCACGCCGAGCTGCATCTTGCGGCGCTCGTCGTTGAGCTTATCGACCTCGGTCTGAGCCGACTGCAGGTCGAGCAGCAGCAGCGGCGTGCCGGCATCGACGCTGTCGCCCTCGCGGCGATACACCTCGACAATCTTCGTCGATATCGGCGAGTTGATAATCTCCTCAAACGCCGGAACAACGCGTCCCGAGGCATTGACCGACGTCTCGATTGTGCCGCGGTCGGCCGTAGCGATTGTGATTTCGTCGGCATTGACGCTCTTGCGCATCGACGAGAACAGGATTAACAGCACCACGATGACGCCGGCGGCGATGGCGCCCCATTTTATAAGGCGGTTGCGTCGTTCTCGAGCGAGAACATCTTTGGGTATTTCTCTATCCATTCGTGTTATGTTTTTTTTCGTTTTTCTAACGCAAATATAATCACAAAAGATGCCAAATCGTCAATCGCCTGAAAATCAGCCACCCTCCCCACGCCCCCGTGTCCGCAATCGGACACCCCGCCCGCCGCTTCCGTACACCCCCATATTTTCATTCCGACATATGTCAATCTGTCAAATTGTCAAAATGTCAAATTGACAAAACCATAGGCTGCTTCAATCCGCGTCGGCCAGACGCGTTGGATTACAACCACTTAAACCGGGTACGCCTCCGCTTTGCTCCGGCGTGCCCGGCTACTTGAAAATCGTCGTCCTGGCGGACGACCCCGCCGCTACCGCCAGGCTTTAAGCGAGTCCTGTTCAGGGAGCGACGCGACCGCTTCTGCGTTTTAATCTACTTGATTGACAAACAGTTCTGCGTCCATTTTGCAGGTTCTGCTCAAGCGCGAAGCGCGCTTCTGCTTCCCTTGCCGGCAAAACCTGTTTATACACGAATTTGGGGCGAAAATTCAGCAAATGGGAGAAATCACCGAATAATTCGCTAACTTTGCGGTCGAAACATTCCAATCATGAATCAATTTTGGAAACTGCTGCGGCGGTATGTGCCTCCATATAAGACCTATCTGATATTGAGCATGGCGAGCAATCTCCTTGCGGCAATCCTCACGATATTCTCTTTCGCGGTAATCATGCCCATCCTCGAGATGCTCTTCGAGCTCAAGGAGAAGGGCTATGAGTATATCCCGATGTCGGGGGTAGGCATCGCGCAGCTGGCCGACGTGGCCGTCAACAACTTCTACTACGTCACGCAGTTGGCCATCGACCATTGGGGGCCGTCGGCAACGCTCGCCCTGTTGGGCGCGCTGCTCGTGGTCATGACGGCGCTCAAAACCGGCACATCATATCTCGGCTCCTACTTCATCATCCCCCTGCGCTCGGGCATCGTGCGCGACATCCGCAACACGATGTACGACAAGATCGTATCGCTCCCCATCGGCTTCTTCACCAACGAGCGCAAGGGCGACGTCATTGCCCGAATGAGCGGCGACGTGGCCGAGGTCGAGAACTCCATCATGGCGTCGCTCGACATGGTGTTCAAAAACCCGGTGATGATTCTCGTCTGCCTCGCCATCATGATTGCCATCAGCTGGCAGCTGACGCTATTCGTGCTCGTGCTGCTTCCCGTTGCCGGCACATTCATGGGCAAAATCGGCAAAAGTCTCAAGCGCAAATCGCTGACGCTGCAAAACCAGTGGGGCTCAATACTGAGCAACATCGAGGAGACCATCGGCGGATTGCGCATCGTCAAAGCGTTCACCGCCGAGCAGCGCGTCGAGAAGCGCTTCCACGGCGAGACGCAGCGCTACTTCGACCTCTCGAACAGCGTTGCCCGCCGACAGTCGCTCGCCCACCCGATGAGCGAATTTCTCGGCACACTCACCATCGCCATCGTCCTATGGTTCGGCGGCTCGCTGATCATCGGCGGACGCTCCGGCATCGACGCCCCGATGTTTATCTACTATTTGGTGATTTTCTACAGCATCATCAACCCCGCCAAGGACCTCTCGAAGGCGATGTATGCCGTGCAGAAAGGCATGGCTTCGATGCAGCGTATCGACAAGATTCTCGACGCCCGCAACCCGATCACCGACCCCGCCGACCCGCAGCCGCTGCCCGAACGCCGAGGCGAGGTGCGCTACGAGAACGTCCGTTTCAGCTACGACGGACAGACGCAGGTGGTCGACAACGTCAGCCTGACCATTCGCCCCGGCGAAACCGTGGCCATCGTCGGTCAGAGCGGCAGCGGAAAATCAACCCTCGCCGACCTCCTGCCCCGCTTCTACGACATCGACTCCGGAAGCATCACCATCGACGGCATCGACATCCGCCGATTCCGCGTCCACGACCTCCGCTCGCTCATGGGCAACGTAAACCAGGAGGCCATCCTCTTCAACGACACATTCTTCAACAACATCGCTTTCGGAGTGCCCGACGCAACGATGGAGCAGGTGGTCGAAGCCGCCAAAATCGCTAACGCCCACGAGTTTATCGTCGAATCCGAAAACGGCTACGACACCAACATCGGCGACCGCGGCTGCCGTCTGTCGGGCGGTCAGCGCCAGCGCATTAGCATTGCCCGCGCCATTCTCAAAAACCCGCCGATTCTGATTTTCGACGAGGCCACCTCGGCGCTCGACTCCGAGAGCGAGCAGGCTGTGCAGCAGGCGCTCGACCGACTCATGCGCGACCGCACAACACTCGTAATCGCCCACCGACTCGCTACGATTCGCCACGCCACGCAAATCTGCGTGATGCACCGCGGACGCATCGTTGAGCGCGGCACCCACGACGAACTTCTTGCCGCCAACGGCTACTATTCGCGACTCGTTGAAATGCAATCAGTCGAGGGGTAACAATTGTTTATCAAAGGTTAAAAAACGTCACCTTTTAGCAACATTTCGCAAAAAAAACTTGCATTCTCCTAAAATTAGATATACTTTTGTGCCGAATTGGCGACACTTTTGATGACGCCTATTCACAAACTTAATGTAATCACATCCCTGTATACACTTTACAACATGTTAATTGTCGGGCTTTGTCGCGAGACACGGCCCGACGTCTTTTTCAAGCCCCCGCCTTCCCTCCGCTCCTCCGCAACCGCCCCTCCGCCCTCCGCAATCGCCCTGCCAACCTCCGATCCCTCGCTTCGCAATCGCTCCTCCCTCCTCCGCAACCACCCTCAATTTGTCAATTTGTCAAAATGTCAAATTGACAAATTGACATTTTGGAGATTGCCCACGCAGCTCTCGCCTCGCCGTCCCGCGAGTTCTGCCCAAGGGAGCTTCGCGACCGCTTCTGCGTTTTAATTCAAGTCAATAAAATTTAGGGATAAAGCAGTTCTGCGCTGTTTTGCGAGTTCTGCCCAAGCGCAAAGCGCGTTTCTGCGTTTCCTCCCGCCCGAAAACTCGCCCACTATGAAGCAATCACAGCTGCAGGCCGTTGACGTTGGCCGGCGGACGGCCCTCGCGAAGCTCCCGCGCCATGAATTCGAAATAGGGCGCCGAGTGGGCGAAAAATTTACGATACCCCTCGCAGAGGTAGTTGAGCCCCGGCTCACCGTCGGCGGTAGTCACGAACCGGTTGCGCGGACATTCGCCGTTGCAGAGCGACAGCCAGCGGCACCGGCGGCACTGCTGCGGAAGCAAGTCGCGCTTGGCGGCACCGAATTTAAGCTGACGCTCCGAGCCCATCATCTCAATGAGCGACGCCGTATGGATGTTGCCCAACTTGTAGACCGGAAATACGAAGTGGTCGCACGAATAGACGTCGCCGTTCCATTCCATGGCAGCCGCGTGGCCGCACGTCGGAGCGAGCGTGCAGACTCCCGGCTCGGCACCAACCCAGTTGGCAAGCGTTGAATCAAACAACTGCACGAACATCTTCCCGACATCCTCCTTGCGCCATTCGTCGAAGACGCCGATGAGGAAATCGCCCCACTGCTCGGGCGTCACGGAGAAATCGGTCATCTCGCCTTTCACCGAGGCGTCGGCGAGCATCCCGTCGGGCTTCAGGCGCTCAACAACGGGCGTAAACTGAATGAAGTTGCACCCTATCTCCTTAAAAAACCGGTAGAAATCAACCGGGTAGTCGGCATTAAAATCATTGACAACGGCGAGTGCGTTCCAATCAACGCCGTAGCGCTGCAGCATACGAATTCCGCGCATGACGTTCATAAACGACGGTTTGCCGCCGGCGTTCAGGCGATACTCATCGTGAAACTCCTGCGGACCGTCGATTGACACCCCGACGAGCCAGCCCTCGTTGCGCAGAAAGCGACACCATTCGTCGTTCAACAGCGTCGCGTTGGTCTGCAGGCAGTTTTCAATGCGCCGGCCGCCGGCATAACGTTTCTGCAGCTCAACGGCCTTGCGATAGAACTCGAGCGGGCGGATAGTCGCCTCGCCGCCGTGCCACGTGAACATCACCTCGGGCGTGGTCTGCGCCGCAATATATTGTTTTATAAACTCTTCGAGCGTAGCCTCGCTCATAAACTGCTTGCCCGCCTCGGGATAAAACTTCTTTTTCTCGAGATAGTAGCAGTAGCGGCACGCCATGTTGCACGCCGACCCCACGGGCTTCGGCATGACGTATATCGGATGGGAAAATGGATTTGCAATCGTATTCATGACTACAAATTTACGCATTTTCGCCCACATTACCAATCCCCCGCTAAAAAATCCCCGCCGACGTCCCGCGAGTTCTGCCCCAGGGAGCGACGCGACCGCTTCTGCGAGTTCAACCCACGACAGAGTTTCCGCGAGGTTTTGCGAGTTTATTTTATTTCAGCGTTTCCTTTCGCCACCAAAATTGCCTGAAAAACCCGCCCACAAGGAAGCATTCACATTCCGACCGAATCATAAGCGGTTTCAATCCGCGTCTTCCAGACGCGTTGGATTACAACCACTTAAACCGGGTACGCCTCCGCTTTGCTCCGGCGTGCCCGGCTACTTGAAAATCGTCGTCCTGGCGGACGACCCCGCCGTCCTCGCCCGCCGTACCGCGAGTTCTGTTTAAGGGAGCGACGCGACCGCTTCTGCGTTTTAATTCTTGATTGACAGATTGTTCTGCGCTGTTTTGCGAGTTCTGTCCGGCGCGAAGCGCGTTTCTGCGTTTCCTTTTGGCCCGAAACACGCCCGACACGGTTAATTTCGGGACGGTAAGAAAACCGTCCCCTCCTTATCCGCCTAACTTTGCCCGAAAACCCAATTTTTCGGCATAAAAGCAATCCGAGTCAAAAAAATTCGTAACTTTGCCCTTGGCGTAGAAGTGTGCGCCTAAATTTAACCTATAATCACCGAAAAAACCATGTACAGATACGACAAACGAGTTGTTGTGACGCTCGACGCCGGAGGCACTAACCTCGTGTTCGGAGCCATGCAGGCCAACAAATTCATCTGCGACCCGATAACCCTTCCGTCGAACGCTCAGGACCTCGACAAATGTCTCGCAACCATCGTCGAGGGTTTCACTCGCGTAATCAATTCTCTTACAGTCAAGCCAGTAGCCATCAGCTTTGCATTCCCCGGTCCGGCCGACTATCCCAACGGCATCATCGGCGGATATCTGCCCAACTTCCCCTCGTTCCGCGACGGCGTGGCTCTCGGCCCGATGCTTGAGGAGAAATTCGGTTTGCCGGTGTATATCAACAACGACGGCGACCTCTTTGCCTACGGCGAAGCTATCGGCGGCGCACTCCCCGAAATCAACGAGCGCCTCGAACGAGCCGGAAGCTCGAAACGCTATCATAACCTCCTGGGCTACACGTTTGGCACCGGCTTCGGCATCGGCATGGTTGTCGACAACCGCCTGAACCGCGGCGACAACTCGTGCGTCGAGACGTTCTGCCTGCGCCATAAGCTCCAGCCCGAGCTGTTTGTAGAAGAGGGCGTGGCAATCCGCGCAATCAAGCGCGTCTACGCCGAGCAGTCGGGCATCGACGACCCGTCGCTCCAGCCCAAAGATATCTGCGACATTGCCGACGGCAAGCGCGAGGGCGATGCTGCTGCCGCACGCCGCGCCTTCGAGGTGTTTGGCGAAGTTGCCGGCGACGCTATCGCCACGGCAGCCCAGCTCACCGACGGACTGATCGTGATTGGCGGCGGTCTGACCGGCGCACGCCGATTCTTCATGCCCGCGCTGCTCAAAGAGATGCGCTCAACGCTCCGCTCGCTCGGCGGCTCGGAAACCAACCGCGTGCAGATGCGCGTTTTCGACCTCGACGTCCCCGAAGAGTTCGACGCTTTTGCCAAAGGCGAAGCCCGCCGCATAAAAGTCTACGGCACCGACCGCGAGGTTGTCTACGACCCGATGAAGCGCATCGGCGTTACCATCTCGAAAATCGGCGCCTCGAGCGCTATCTCTATCGGCGCCTACTCGTTTGCGCTCGCCCAGATTGACGCTCAGGCCGACGAGACCCAAGTAACCGTTTCTGAATGAAGCCCCAAGATTTGAAAATTCTGTTTTTCGGGACGCCCGAGTTTGCCGTTGCGAGCCTCGACGCTATTATCGCCGAGGGGTGCAACGTGGCTGCGGTCGTCACGATGCCCGATAAACCTGCCGGACGCGGCCACAAGATGTTCCGTTCGCCCGTCAAGGAGTATGCCGTAGCCCATGGCATCGAAGTCCTGCAGCCCGTCAGGCTGAAGGACGACGAGTTCGTCGGGCGGCTGCGCGAAATCAACGCCGACCTGTTTGTGGTCATCGCCTTCCGTATGCTCCCTGCCGTAGTCTGGCAGATGCCCCGCCTCGGCACGTTCAACCTCCACGCCTCGCTGCTCCCCCGCTATCGCGGCGCCGCCCCCATCAACTGGGCGATTATCAACGGCGACACGCAGACCGGCGTCACCACCTTCTTCCTCAAGCAGGAGATCGACACCGGCGACATCATCGACCGCGAGGTTGTCGAAATTCTGCCAGACGACAACGTCGGCACGCTCCACGACCGACTGATGGAGCTCGGCGCCAAGCTGACGCTGCGCACAATCCGTGCTATCTGCAACGGCACGCTGACGCGACTGCCACAGGACGAAATTACCGACGAGCAGCCCTCGGCAGCCCCCAAGATTTTCAAGGAGACGTGCCGCATCGACTGGCATCGCCCTGCCGTCGACATCCATAATCTCGTCCGCGGCCTCTCGCCCTACCCCGCCGCGTGGACCGAGCTGATTGCCGACGACGCCGAGCCGCTTTCGGTAAAGATTTTCTCGACCGAGGTGCTTGCCGACGGCGCAGCTGCCGAGCCGGGCTCATTCACCGTTGACCGCGACGGCAACATCATCGTCGCCACTGCCGACGGCCGCGGACGGCTGAAAATCCTCTCCGTGCAAGCGCAGGGAAAACGCCGCATGTACGCGCCCGATTTCACCCGCGGACTCCGCGCCGCCAACCCGCGATTCAAATAACCAAGAAACAAACAACAACATATAACCTTATCATGGCAGAAAAAAAAAATTTGTTTGACCAATTTCCCCCGGTCTCAACAGCCGAGTGGAAAGCTAAGGTTGAGGCAGACCTTAAGGGAGCACCATTCGACAAAAAGCTCGTTTGGCGCACCAACGAAGGTTTTAACCTCCAGCCGATGTATCGCGCCGAGGATATCGAGGGATTAGCCACCACCGATTCTCTCCCCGGCGAATATCCGTTTGTACGCGGCACACGCACCGACAACGACTGGCTGACACGCCAGGAAATTCTTGCCGACGAAGCTGCCGAGGCAAACGCCAAGGCTCGCGAAGTGCTCACCAAGGGCGTAACTTCGCTCGGCTTCAAAGTGAAAGGCTGCGACGCCGCCACAATCGCCACTCTTCTCGAAGACATCGACCTGACGAAAGTTGAGGTTAACTTCCGTTGCTGCCCGCGCCACGCTCAGGAGCTTACCGAGTTGCTCGTGGCCTATGTAACCAAAGCCGGTGCCGCCGACACTTTCCGCGGCTCGATCGACTTCAACCCGATGCGCAAAGCTCTCAAACATGGCGTTGCTTTCCCCGGCGATATCGCTGAAATCGCCTCGAAGCTGATTCGCACAGCCGCTCCCGTGAAAAATCTCCGCGTTCTGGCCGTCGACAGCGCTATGCTCTCCGATGCCGGCGCATATATCTATCAGGAACTCGGCTACGCTCTCAGCTGGGGCGCCGAATGGATGTCGATGCTCACCGACGCCGGCTTCACCCCCGACGAGGTTGCCGCACGCATCAAATTCGACATGGGCATCAGCAGCAACTACTTCATGGAGCTCGCCAAATTCCGCGCTGCCCGCATGCTCTGGGCTCAGATCGTAAAGCAGTATGCTCCTGCGAGCGACGACGCTTGCAAGATGCACGTCCACGCTACGACAACGCGCTTCAACCAGACTATCTACGACGCTCACGTCAACCTGCTCCGCAGCCAGACCGAGTGCATGTCGGCAGCTCTTGCCGGAGTCGACTCAATCACCGTCACTCCCTTCGACACCCCCTACAAAACTCCCGACGATTTCTCGGAGCGCATTGCCCGCAACCAGCAGTTCCTCCTCAAAGAAGAGAGCCACCTCGACAAGGTTATCGACCCCGCCGGTGGCTCATACTATGTTGAGACTCTTACCGTCTCGATTGCCCGCGAAGCTTGGAAACTCTTCCTCGAAACCGAGGAGAAAGGCGGCTTCCTGAAGTGTATCAACGACGGCAGCATCCAGGCCGTTATCCGCGCCACAAGCGAAAAACGCCACACCGACGTTGCCCGCCGCAAAGAGATTCTGCTCGGCACAAACCAGTATCCCAACATCAACGAGAAAGCTGCCGACAAAATCGTCGAGACCGGCTGCAACTGCGGCTGCTCTCACGACAATGAGGACGCTCCCGAAGCTTCGCTGCCCACATCGCGCGCCGCAAGCGATTTCGAGGCTCTCCGACTGGCTACCGAGGCCGCATCAAACCGCCCGAAAGTGTTCATGCTCACTATCGGCAACCTCGCCATGCGTCTCGCTCGCGCTCAGTTCTCAACCAACTTCTTCGGCTGCGCAGGCTATGAGATTATCGACAATCTCGGCTTCGAAACCGTTGAAAAAGGCGTTGAAGAAGCCATGGAGAAAGGCGCCGACGTTGTGGTGCTCTGCTCGTCGGACGACGAATATGCCGAACTCGCTCCCGCTGCTTTCAAAGCCCTCAACGGACGCGCCGAGTTTGTTGTTGCCGGCGCTCCCGCCTGCATGGACGACCTCAAGGCCATCGGCGTTGAACATTTCGTCAACGTTCGCAGCAACGTGCTTGAAACCCTTCAGGAATTCAACCGTCGCCTGTTAAAATAAACCTCAACCTCATAACATTTCTCTATGAGACCCGATTTTAAGACTATCGATATCACAACGGACGCATTCAAAGGCTCCCACGCAGCCGCTGCTCCGGCCGAGGGTGAGGTGTGGACCACCCCCGAACTCATCCCCGTTAAACCCATCTATACGAAGCACGACCTCGAAGGACTCGAACACCTGAACTACGTGTCGGGTATTCCGCCGTTCCTCCGTGGCCCGTACAGCGCAATGTACCCCCTGCGCCCCTGGACAATCCGCCAGTATGCAGGCTTCTCTACCGCCGCTGAATCCAACGCCTTCTACCGCCGCAACCTTGCCGCCGGTCAGAAAGGTCTGTCGGTGGCCTTCGACCTTGCCACACACCGCGGCTACGACGCTGACCACGAACGCGTTGTGGGCGACGTCGGCAAAGCCGGTGTGAGCATCTGCTCGCTCGACGACATGAAGGTGCTCTTCGACGGAATTCCACTGAACAAAATGTCGGTTTCGATGACCATGAACGGCGCCGTGCTCCCCGTGCTCGCCTTCTACATCAACGCCGGATTGGAACAGGGCGCTCGCCTCGACGAGATGGCCGGAACTATCCAGAACGACATCCTGAAGGAATTCATGGTGCGCAACACCTATATATATCCGCCCGAATTCTCGATGCGTATTATCGCCGACATCTTCGAGTACACCTCGCAGAACATGCCCAAGTTCAACTCCATCT
>CAYNSG010000001.1:20738-29604 GCA_964399885.1 uncultured Bacteroides sp. | reverse complement strand
TGGATGAGACAACTCACCAATTCTCGCGAAAGGTGATTGACCGCGCAATGACCATTGAGATGAACCTCCCCGAGGGTGAACCGTTCATGGAGTTCTTCAACAATGCCCGCGACCTCGAATATTCCGACAATCCTACATCTCATGAGCTTTTCTTGCCTACGCTCGTAAAAGCCGCTGATGTTGTAGAGGAGCTTGCTGTCGACAATGCCGAGAAAACTGAGTGGTTAAAGAAAGAAGTTGCCAAAACACTAACGGATCTCAACGAAGCGTTGAACGACACCCCGTTCAAAATTGCCTATCGAGTGCAAAACGAATTGATGCTCTACTTCCACGAATTGTGGCTTGAAGATAAGTCGGCACGTTGGCGCGACATCCTTACTCAATCTGTCGACCAAATACTGATGATGAAAGTGCTTCCTCGTGTAGAGGGTGACGAGGATCTGCTCGAAGCGCCTCTCGCAAGTCTCGCAGCATTCTGTGCCTCAGGTAACTATACCAATGCCGCCAAAAAAGTTGATGAGATGCAGAAGCGACTTGAACGAGCTCGGTTCACAAGCTACTGGCCGTAATTGCAGTCAAAATTTTTGACCGCAAAGTAAAGAGATTATGGATGTGCTTCAATTCAATAGCGCAGATGGCAGTATCGCCATAACCGCAACCACCGCCGCCGATATGTCGGCTAACTGGGGGCGGTTTCGTAGCCGAGTCTCCAACAACTCGGCTATGACCTATTGCGACTATCGAAGCACATTGCCCGGCAAACTTCAATTATGGAAGCCTAAAGAACATCAACTCTTGCCGGTAAGCGATGAAGATGCATTAATCTGGGAAGGTCAACCGTCGGTTTTCTACGAAACAGCTATCTATAACGTCAGCATACAGTTTGACAATGTCGCCGGAGAACCTACCGTCCTCCATAAGCTGAAGGAGGTTACGGAACTTTTTACTTCAATTAAACTTGATGAAAAAGGAAACCGTTGGCTACTTTCCGCTCCATTGTCATTTCTCAATGAGCCGGGCATATTTGAACTAACGTTCAGATACACGCCTCTCCATAAAGCGCCCCGAACTGATAAATTCTCCTTTCGTGTTGTTTCACCGAAACTCGACACGAAAGATGATTATAACCACATCCTTGCTGAAATCAATGCTCAATATAATGAGATTGTATTTCAGTATCTGACCCTCACGCTGCAAAATCTGCAACGCGGAGGTCGCTCCAACAATGATGTAGTGTGGCTGTCGATATTCCGCAATATCGTTGCCGCATACGTCAAAGCGATAACCTATATAGTAAATCGACCGCACCTTCGGCAAACTACCGAGGTGCACTACAGTCGCCCCGACCGCATAAAGCGGTGGACGCCCCAAATGGCCGAAAAATTCGCAACCGTTGAAGCCGAACACCGACTTGACCGGGAATTTTTCAGACACGAAGAAACCATCAACACCCACAACACTCGCGAAAACCGCTTCATAAAGTTCACACTTGACCGCATCGGTCGCAGGCTGAATTCGATTGTCGAGACAATCAAGAAGAAAAACGCAAAAGCCAACGAAGCCGACAAGGTCGCAGACAGCGAACTCGCCGAACTTGATGGCTACGTTTCCTCGCTACGCAAGCTCGGCCACTCACCATTGCTCCGCAATCTTCGCGGTGAACCGCTCCACAGCGAGAGCATGGTGCTTCAGAAACGCACCGGCTATGCTCAGGTTTATCGCCATTGGCTATTACTCCAAAAGGGCATAGAACTATTTGAGGGAGCTAACGCTATCGGGGTTCGACCTATTTGGGAGCTTTACGAACTTTGGTGTTTCCTGAAAATGCGGCAGATGGTTGCCGACATTCTCGGTCTTGATTTCGCTAATCCTACAGAAATCACAGAATCGCCAATGCCTATGGTCAAGCCGTTTGAGGACAACAACCAGGAGCATACGGTTGTATATCATTGTGCCGATGGCTCAAAGGCACGTCTGCATTATCAGCATACTTACAGCCGTCGCACCGGCGAGATTCACACCGCCACAACCGAAAACCGCCCCGACATAGTCCTGACTATTGTCAAGCCTGACGGTTTTGAGCTAACATATCTTTTTGATGCGAAGTATCGTCTCAATGACGATAATAAACTCAATCAGGAAGATCGTGAGGAAATTGATGCTGCAAACGGAGCTGACACGCCGCCCTCCGATGCAATAAATCAGATGCACCGCTATCGCGATGCGATTTATTACGGCAGCGACAAGACACACCACTCGGCAAAAGAAATCATTGGCGGCTACATACTGTTTCCCGGTCGTGGCGACAATGACTCGGTGCGACAACGCTATTTCTATCAGAGTATCGAGACAGTCAACATCGGAGCTTTCCCTTTGTTGCCTGACGCACGCGACCCTCGCAACGAGGGCACGCTACTCTATGAGTTTCTTACAAAGGTTCTCAAAACGGAGCAAGCTTACGACCACATCAAAGATGCTATCCCGCAGAAAGGCTTACAGTATGAAAACACCTTTGAGCCTACCACCCAAGACCTTGTGCTTGTTGGCTACTATAAGACAGAACAACTTCAGCTCATCAAAGAACAGAAGTTGTACTATGTGCCGGCTGCCCTCGGCAAAGGCTCTATCAATCTCGTCAGCGGTTTTGAGAAAACCAAATACTTGTTGCTTCATCACGACTCGGAGCGGCTGCTCCTGCGCCTTAAAGGTGACGGACCCAAGTTCTTCCCCAAAACTGCACTCGAAGCAATGGGCTTCTCGCCCTCCGGCGACTTCTATCTCGCTTTTGAGATAGCGAGTCTCACCCCTGTTTCCGGCATTGACCCTAATGCCTACGAACTTGAGCGCAAAGGCCAGCAACGCTTCACTCCGTATTTCACCACGATTGACAAAATAAATCAAAAAACATAGTTTTATGTTTTTTTGGCGTTTTATGCGCGTTTTGATGGTGTTCTATTAGCTGTTCGGAAAGCGGAAGAAGAATCTCGACGTTAGCCGGATTCGCGTTTGCGCTAAATCTCAAATAATACTCAAACCGACAAATTGACAATTTGATTTTCAGTGGAGCGTGGCGGGGGCAGCAGTTTGTTGGGGGATTATTTGTTGGAATGGCGGGGAATTTATAACTTTGCCAACAGCTATGGCCGATGAACGAATCAAAAGCGCGACAATAGCCGCGTTTGCCAAATATCTGGCGCAACGCCGTTTGCGCCGCACGCCCTCGCGCGCTGCCGTGCTGGAGCGCGTGATTGCCATGCCCGACCATTTCTATGCCGACGAGCTCGTGCATGAGGTCGAGGCTGACAATGTGAGCCGCGCTACGGTCTACAACACCATCGAGTTGCTGACCGATGCCGGAATCTTGCGGCGGCACACGTTCGGCACCAACCCCGCGCAGTATGAGCTCATCCACGGCCCGGCCAACCACCACCATCTTGTCTGCACCCGCTGCGGCAAGGTGAAAGAAGTAAAAGACCCCGAAATCGACCGTCTGCTCTCAAGTCGACATTTCTCGGGCTTCAACCCGGCTTACACCGACCTCTACATCTACGGCGTCTGCTCGCGTTGCTCCCGGCGGAAAAAGCGCAAATGAGCCGGCGGTCATAACAACCAAAAAATCAATCACACATAGAATAAGGATATGTCACAGACGAAAGTTGACGTGTTGCTCGGCCTCCAGTGGGGCGACGAAGGAAAAGGTAAAGTTGTCGATGTTCTCACCCCGCGCTACGACATCGTGGCGCGCTTCCAGGGAGGACCCAACGCCGGCCATACTCTCGAATTCGAAGGTAAGAAATATGTTTTGCGCTCTATCCCCTCGGGCATCTTCCAGAGCGGCCAGACCAACGTGATTGGCAACGGCGTCGTGCTCGACCCGGTTCTGTTTCGCGAAGAGGCCGAAACGCTCGAAAAATCGGGCGTCGACCTCCACAAGGTGCTGAAAATCTCCAAGAAAGCTCATCTCATCCTGCCCACCCACCGTCTGCTCGACGCCGCCAACGAGAAAGCCAAAGGCGCTGCTAAAATCGGCACCACCGGCAAAGGCATCGGCCCGACATATACCGACAAAATCAGCCGCAACGGTCTGCGTCTCGGCGACGCTCTCGCCCCCGACTTCGCCGACCGCTACGCTGCCGCGCGCGACCGTCATCTCGCACGCCTCAAATCGATGGGCGAAACCCCCGATATCACCGAGGCCGAGAGCAAATGGATGGACGCCATCGACTATCTCCGCAAATTCGACATCGTCGACAGCGAATTCCTAATCAACAACGCTCTGCGTGAGGGCAAGACAGTGCTCTGCGAGGGCGCCCAGGGAACGCTCCTCGACGTTGACTTCGGCTCATATCCGTTCGTGACATCGTCGAACACCGTCACCGCCGGCGCCTGCACCGGCCTGGGCGTTGCGCCCAACCGCATCGGCGACGTGTTCGGTATCTTCAAAGCCTACTGCACCCGCGTGGGCAGCGGTCCGTTCCCGACCGAACTCTTCGACGAAACCGGCAAACGCATCCGCGACCTCGGCCACGAATATGGCGCCGTAACCGGCCGCGAGCGCCGCTGCGGATGGATCGACCTCGTTGCCCTGCGCTATGCCATCATGATTAACGGCGTCACGCAGCTGATAATGATGAAGAGCGACGTTCTCGACGGATTCGACGAAATCAAAGCTTGCGTGGACTACGAAATCGACGGCCGTCGCGTTGAGGATTTCCCCTACTCGCTCGACACTGTAGAAGTTACCCCGATCTACGAAACTCTCCCCGGTTGGAAAACCGACATGACGGCGATGAAAGACGAAAGCCAATTCCCGAAGGAGTTTACCGACTACATCAAATTCCTCGAGGAGCATCTGCAGACGCCCATCACCATCGTCAGCATCGGCCCCGACCGCGAGCAGACTATCGAGCGCAAAAAGTAACCAACCGCTCTGCTAATAAATACCACTGAAAAACTATGGCTAAAGTAAAACCATTCAAAGGCGTGCGCCCGCCGCGCGAACTCGTGACGGAGGTTGCTTCGCGCCCCTACGACGTGCTCAACTCCGACGAAGCTCGCCATGAGGCCGAGGGCAATCCGAAGTCGCTCTACCACATCATTAAGCCTGAAATCGACTTCACCCCCGATGTCGACGAGCACGATCCGCGCGTCTACGACCGCGCCGTCGAGAACTTCAACGCCTTCCAGCAGAACGGCTGGCTCGTGCAGGACGACAAGGAGCACTACTACATCTACGCCCAGACGATGGACGGCCGCACGCAGTATGGCATCGTGGTTGCCGCCAACGTCGACGACTACATGGAGGAGCGCATCAAGAAGCATGAGCTTACCCGCCGCGACAAGGAGGAGGACCGCATGAAGCACGTGCGCATCAACAACGCCAACATCGAGCCGGTTTTCTTTGCTTTCCCCGACAATCCTGCACTTGAGGAGATTATCCGCACAGTCACTGCCGCCGAGCCCGAATATGACTTCACCGCCCCCGACGGCTTCGGACATCACTTCTGGGTTGTCGACGACGACGCAATGATAGCCCAAATCACTGAGGAGTTCGCCAAAATACCCTATCTCTATATAGCCGACGGTCACCACCGCACCGCCGCCGCTGCCCTCGTTGGCAACGAAAAAGCGAAAGCCAACCCCAACCATCGCGGCGACGAGGAGTACAACTTCTTCCTCGCCGTAGCGTTTCCGGCTTCACACCTGAAAATCATTGACTACAACCGCGTTGTGCGCGACCTCAACGGACTGACGCCCGCCCAGCTGCTGAAACGCCTCGACGAGAACTTCATCGTTGTTGAGAAAGGCGAAGAGACCTACACACCCGCCGCGCTCCACAACTTCTCGCTCTATCTCGACGGACGCTGGTACTCGCTGACCGCCCGCGAAGGCCGCTACGACGATGCCGACCCCATCGGAGTGCTCGACGTTACGATTTCGTCAAACCTGATTCTCCGCGACATTCTCGGCATCACCGACCTCCGCTCCGACAAGCGCATTGATTTCGTGGGCGGCATCCGCGGTCTCGACGAGCTCAAACGCCGCGTCGACTCCGGCGAGATGGCTATGGCGCTGGCGCTCTACCCGGTCAGCATGAAGCAGCTGATGGATATCGCTGACTCCGGCAACATCATGCCCCCGAAAACGACCTGGTTTGAGCCGAAGCTCCGCTCAGGTCTGGTAATCCACAAACTCGACTAATCAATCTACGGAAACCTCGACAACAGAGGCTGTGCTCTTCAGTGCGCACAGCCTCTTGATTTCCGAGCCTGTTCAAGAGTCTGTCTCATGCCCGCAATAGAAACCTCCGTCTATCAAACGCCCTCGTCGGCCTACGTACGCCGCGTAGTGGCTCACACGGCGCTCCGTCTGTGGTGGCTCATCCTGCTGCCGCTGATTGGGTTTGCGGTCGCCGCCGTAGTCGACCTCCGCTGGGGGTTCGTGGCGCTGATATGGTGTTTCCTCGTCGCGCCGTTTATTCTCGCCAACGCCTATTTCAGCCGCCTGCTGACGCTCGACGCCCGCCGCGCCGTGCTGCCTCAGCGCGCCGCTATTGAGCCGGGCCGGCAGATTACCGTCAGCTTTCTCAACATCGACGAGGTAGAGGAGGAGAGAGTGGAGCCGGCAAAGCCCGCAAAAGAGATTCCCCCCGAGGTTATCTCGTGGGATAACATCGAGGGGATATATCTGAGCGGCGAATATGTCGAGGTCAGCCTTCGGAAATCGCCGCTGACGGCGTTGCTGATTCCTCGCTCAGCCTTGTCGGAGAGCGATATCCGCCGGCTTATAGAAAGTTGATTGTGTTGGAGCCGCCGGAAGTGGGTGCTGCGTAAGCTGCCTCTTTTTCAGCCTGTTTGGCGTGTTTTACGAGATCGTCAACAACCCTCTTGTCGCGGTTGTAGGCCGGATAGCGTTCAAGGATTTCGATGACGGATTCGTCGTCAAGCTGTGCGGGAGTCAGCGTTATGTAGCCGTTGTGATATTTGTCGACAACGCTACCATACTCCTTCGTGATTCGGCTCGACATGCCGCCATCAGCAGTTACGTTCTGTTCGGGTACTGATGCTTTTGCCGGAATTTGAGTCTCCTTGCTTGCGTGGGCGGCGTTGATTTCGTCGTCGACCTCCTCGCGGATTGTCACGTCGAATCCGGCGGCAAGAATCGTCACTTTCACCTTGTTGCCGAGGTCCTCGTCGAACTTCACGCCCCAGATAACCTCCACTTCGCGGTTCAGCCCCTGGACAAAATCGGTGAACTCTTGCATCTCGCGCATGAGGAATTTTTCCTCGGCGTTCGGGTTGTAGTAGAGGTTGAAAAGCAGACGGTTAGCACCGAGGATATCGTGGTTTTTAAGCAGTGGCGACTCGAGAGCTGTGGTGATAGCCTGCTTCACACGGCCTTCGCCCTCGCCGAAACCGGCCGAGATGATAGCTGCGCCGCCATCGGTCAGTGTGCTCTTTACGTCCTCGAAGTCGAGGTTGATGTAGCCGTCGCCGGTGATGAGTTCGGAGATTGAGCGGGCAGCCATAAGCAGCGTGTCGTCGCTCTTGGCAAACGCGTCGGCAAACGACAGGTCGCCGTAGATTTCAATCAGTCGCTCGTTGTTGATAATCAGCAGCGAGTCGACGTAGCGTGCCATTTCGTCGGCGCCGCGCAATGCCGAAGCGATTTTGCGCTCGCCCTCGAAATAGTAGGGGATAGTGACGATGCCGATTGTCAGGATGCCACGCTTGCGGGCTTCGCGGGCTACGACCGGGGCAGCGCCGGTGCCGGTACCGCCGCCCATGCCGGCGGTGATGAACGCCATGCACGTGCCGTCGTCAAAAAGCGCCTGAATCTTCTCCAGGTTCGATTCGGCAACCTCGGCACCTTTTTCAGGCTTGCCGCCTACGCCGCGCCCCGAACCAATCATAACCTTGTCGGGCACGGGCGACGAGAGCAGCGCCTGGCGGTCGGTGTTGACCACGACGAATTTCACGTCCTTGATGCCTTGTTTGAACATGTGGCCCACAGCATTACCGCCGCCGCCACCAACGCCGATAGCTTTTATAATCACAGGCTGGTTGCCGCTGTCGAGATCATTTACATGGTCGAATTTGCGAGCCATATCGTCGGCTCCCAGCGCATCATATATTCCGTTTTCCATAATTTTCAAATTCAATTAGTGTGTTTTTCAGGCATCCTCGTCGTCGCCGAGATCGCCCTCTTCGTTTTCTTTGCCGTCGTTGACTCCCAGGATAAATCCGCCGACTTTGCGGAAGAATCCGCCAACGCTTTTCACCCCGCCGGTCGACGTTCTTTCAGGCTCGAAATCATCGATATCCTCAACCACCGGTTCGGGCTCGGGCTCCTCCTCAACCTCGGTCAGACACTCTTTAGCGCCCATTCGAGCCGCGCCGAGAAGAATGGCGATAACGTCGACGGCATCAATCGGCGAGATGCGTCCGTCGGCTATGCGGACATCGGGCGAGATCGACGTGCCGATACGCACTGGCATGTCCGACTCTTTCTCAAGCCTGCTGTTGAAGCCGTTGAGCTTGTTGCCGCCGCCTACGATAATGATTCCGGCGGGGAGCTCGCGGGCTGAGAATCCCGAAAGCTTGCGCTGCTCGCAGATGTTGAGGATAATCTCGGTGGCGCGGTGGGCAACGTAGTTGTTGAGTTCCGACAGATTGACGTCGGACGTCATGTTGTCGCCCTCGGCGCCGGCGGCAGCTCCGGGTTCGATTGTAGCCGAGCCGCGGGTTATCTTGAGATTTTCGGCGTTGTCCTCAACATAGTTGAGAGTCATGATGTCGCGGGTGATGTTACGCGAGCCGAGGGGAAGCGTGGCGAGATACTGCAGATGGCCGTGCTTGTAGATCGA
>CAYNSG010000001.1:0-20638 GCA_964399885.1 uncultured Bacteroides sp. | reverse complement strand
ACCTCGCGGCCGACAGCCGTCAGCGAGCGTCCGCCAACCGACACGTAGACCCCTACGACCTTCCGCGGGGCCACGCGGTTGTCGAGTTTCTGCAGGATGTTGCGCAGCGTCGACGCCGCCATGCCAACATTTCCAAGCTGTCCGTAGCGCACGCTGTCAATCAGGGGCATCTCTTCGACGGCTTTAACCGTGACGGTGCCTGAATTTTCAACGCTTCCAATAGCTCCTTTAATCTTGGAGCTGCCTATCTCAATGGCAATAATCTGTTTGTCGTCCATCTATATTGTGGTGTTGCTGATATCTAATTTGGTGTGGTTCATTGATTAGCTCTCTTTTTAGCGGCGGGGATAATCAGGTCGTTCTTGGCTGCTTTGCCGGGGATTGCTTGCCCGGGAGCGACGTGGTCGCCGGCAATCATCGTTTCGACATCGACTTGCTCTTCGCCCTCCTCCGAGAGGATGCTCGGTCGGGGCAACTGCTTATGACGGCGGGTGGCGACGATTTGCCCTCCCCATTTCACGGAGAGCGTGTCGTAGTAGTTCCAGCCTTTGATGGGCAGGATTTCCGTGTAGGCACGCCGCAGACGGTTGAACTTGCTGTCGAAATCCGTCGGCGGTCCGAAGTTAATCACCTGGCCGCGGACAATCGGTATGAGCAGAATGTCGGTCGGCGAATCAACCTTTATCATCGAAACGAGTGAGTTCCATAATGTGTCGGCTGCGATATAATCTACCAGCGGCAGAATATCGAGCGGAGTGAATGTAGAGTCGTTGAATTTGCCCTGAATCAGAGGCACGTCAATATGATAACGTGCATCGGCGGCAATTCGTTTGCCCCGGCGGTTAATATAATATGAATTGCTGCCCTCGAAGATTCGCACTACGGGGTGCATCGGGTTGACGGTGACGAGAATCTGGCCGTCGGTGAGGCGAAGCACCTCCACGTCCTCGATTTTGTCGATTTTCGAGAGCAGGCGCTCGATGCTGTCGGTGTCGATATCTTTCAGGAGCATCCCTTTTGCCTGCGACGGCAGCTTGCCGAGTTCGCGTCCGAGCTCTGCCGGGGTCACGAAACGAAACGAGGCAGTGTCGTTGACGGCTATTCGGAAGCCTGTGCATCGGTGCGTGTCGCCGGCTTTCGAGGTCAGCGTCAGCGCAACAGCCAGGTAAGCGATCAGCGCCAACGACATCAGGCAATTGAATATTGCCCGACGGCGACGGCGGCGCTCACGGCGGCTTTTTGCCGACATTGTTGGTTTCTCGTTCTCGCTCATTCGGTAGCGTTTTTTACGATCTCCGGCAGCAGGTCGACGATATCGCCGGCACCGGCTGTCAGAAGAATGTCAAAGTTACGATTTTTCAGCGTCTCAGTCAAATTTTTCTTCTCGACGAGCTGCTTGTCGGCACACGTCAGCGCGTCGAAAATCAGCTGCGAGCTTACTTCCGGAATCGGCTCTTCGCGAGCGGGATAGATGTCGGTAAGCACCACGGCATCGGCCAACGAAAGCGCCTCGGCAAACTGCGGAGCGAAATCGCGGGTGCGCGAATAGAGGTGGGGCTGGAACGCCACGGTCAGCTTGCGGTCGGGATAGAGAGCCTTGACTGACTGAATCGAGGCACGGAGTTCGTCGGGATGATGCGCATAATCGTCGATGATTACTTTCCCGTCGGGTCCGCTCTGACGCAGATGGAATTCGAAACGGCGCTTGGGTCCCTGAAACGAGGCCATAGCCTTGCGTGCCGACTCCTCATCGAGCACTCCGGCGAGCCACAACGCTCCGAGGGCGGCGATAGCGTTCTCAATGTTGATTTCAACCGGTACGCCCAACTCGATGTCGGCAATGACGCCGCCGGGGTGAACGAAGTCGAACACGATTGTCCCGTTACCGCGGCGGATATTGGCAGCATGGAAATCGCCGGCGTCGCGCGAGTATGTGTTGAGAGTTACGCCCTCGGGTTGGCGGGGTTTCAGCTTCAGTCCGGTGTGGACCAGCAGATGTCCGCCGGGCTGAATCAGCTCGGTGAAGCGGGCAAAGCTCTCGAGGTAAGCCTCCTCGGTGCCGTAGATGTCGAGATGATCGGGGTCGGTTGCGGTAACGACTGCCACGTAGGGGCGCAGATGATGGAACGAGCGGTCGTATTCGTCGGCTTCGATGACGGTGAAGTCCGATGTGTCGCTGAGCAGGAAGTTCGTGCCGTAGTTGCGAAGCACACCGCCCAGGAAGGCGTTGCAACCCGTAGGCGACTGGTGGAGCATGTGTGCCGCCATCGATGAGGTTGTGGTCTTTCCGTGAGTTCCGGCGAAGCAGAGTCCGCGGCTCATGCGCGTGATTTCGCCGAGCAGCTGAGCGCGCTTCATGATTTCAAAACCGTTATCGCGGAACCATTTGAAAAGCGGGAGCGATTCGGGGACAGCCGGAGTGTAGACAACAGCCGTCGTTGCCGGATTGCGGAACCCTTCGGGAATTTCATCAGCCTCGCCGCCAAAGGTGATAGCCACGCCCTCGGCTTGAAGGGCTTCGGTCAGCGCGGAAGGCGTGCGGTCGTAGCCGGCCACGTTCATGCCGCGGCTGAGCATATAGCGTTCGAGGGCTGCCATTCCGATGCCCCCGGCTCCTATGAAATACCAGTTATTTTTCATCACCTTTGTTTATTCTACGTCAACAAGTTTCAAAAGTTGGTCAACAATGCGCTCGTCGCTCTCGGGGAGTGCCATTGCGGCTACGTTGGCACTGAGAGCGGCCAACCGCTCGGGGTTTTCGAGCAAGTCGAGCACTACCGGGGCGAGGCGCTCGGTGGCTTCGCTGTCGGGAATCATCACGGCGGCGTCGCGGTCGACCAGCGCGCGGGCATTTTTCGTCTGATGATCCTCGGCGACGTTTGGCGAGGGAATCAGCACAGCCGGCTTGCCGAGCAGCTGGAGCTCGGAGATAGTTCCGGCACCGGCGCGGGCAACAACGAGGTCGGCAGCGCGATAGGCTGTTGCCATATCGGCGACAAACGCTACGGCCTCGACTCCGGGTTCATGCTCGGCCAACGGAGCAAAGCGTTCGATGTAGAGTTTGCCGGTCTGCCAGTAGACTTGCACCCCGGCAGCCATCAGCCGCGACAGCGATGCGGCCACGGCCTCGTTGACCGAGCGCGCGCCGAGGCTGCCGCCGGTTATAAACAGCAGCGGACGGTTCGGGTCGAAACCCATCTGCTCTTTAGCCTCGCGCTGCGAAAGCTTGCAGCCCAGGAGTTCGGCGCGGACAGGATTGCCGGTAAGAGTAATCCGCTCGGCGGGGAAGAAGCGCTCCATCGCGGGATAGGCGGTGCAGATTGCCGAAGCTTTTGCCGCCAGAAGCTTGTTGGTGACGCCGGCATAGGAGTTCTGCTCCTGAATCAGCGTCGGGATGCCGCGCTTCTGTGCTTCTTTCAACATCGGGCCGCTTGCATAACCGCCCACGCCGACTGCTACATCGGGCTGAAACTCGTTGAGCACACGACGCGCCTTGCGCATGCTGCGCCAGAGTTTGAGCATCACTCCGAAGTTGCGCCAAAGACGCTTGCGGTCAAACCCCGCAACCGGAAGCCCTACGATCTCATAGCCGGCAGCCGGTACGCGCTCCATCTCCATGCGCCCCTCGGCGCCCACGAACAAAATCTCAGCATCGGGCCGACGGCGGCGCACGGCGTTAGCTATCGCCAACGCGGGGAATATATGACCGCCCGTTCCGCCTCCGCTGACGAGCACTTTCAATTTCTTATCCTTATCCTGATTATCCATAATGTCAAAGCATCGATGGGTTTTTAGCATTCATATCCTCCGGAAGGACGGTCTCGGCCTGCGTCGCGGTTTTCTTGCGGACTGCAAATCGGCTGACACTCAACATCAATCCGAGGGCTATAGAGGTTATGAGAATCGACGTTCCGCCCTTGCTTATCAGCGGCAACGGCTGACCCGACACGGGGAAGAAGCCGCTGACGATAGCCATGTGGAACAACGCCTGGAAGACGATCATCACCGCCAGTCCAAGCACAATAAGCGCCGGCAAGGCGTGCTTACAGCTGAACGTGATGGCGGCCGCTCGTCCCAACAGCCAGAGATATAGAATCAGTACGAACAAGCCTCCAATCAGGCCAATGTCCTCGATTATGATAGCATAGATATAGTCGGAGAATGCGAGCGGCAGACGCGCCGTTTCGCGCGAATTGCCGGGGAACACGCCGACAACTCCGCCATTGGCCTGCGCCATGTGGGAGTACATCTCCTGGCGGTTTTTGCCGTTGATTTTCTGCTCATAGAGCGGCACGGGGTCGAAGTAACGCGACAGACGCCCCATCCACGTCGACGAGCGATTGACTTTCTCGCCCGTGGCGCCGTCGACCTGCTCAATAGCCGCCGGAGCTTCATCCTTGTCGTCGTCTTTCATGTGGTAGAGCAATCCGGCGCCGGCAAACACTCCGTAGATTGCTACTACGATGGCTATTTTCTTTATCTGAATGCCGGAAATCAGCATCATCGACATGCTGATACCCATCAGCAGAATCGTGTTGGTCATACCCTGCTTGAACAGCAACGCGCCGAACATCAGCACCATAAACGCCGGGTAGACAATGCCTTCGTTGCGCACGCCGCCATTGCTCTCCATGTTGCGCGCAGTATAGGTCGATATCAACAGAACCGCCGACAACTTCAGAAACTCCGAGGGCTGAATCGTGACGCCCAACATCGTGAACGAACGGCGCGCACCGTTGACAATGTCGCCGTTGATCATCACGTAGACCATCATCACCGTCGATAATAGCGCAAAAATATTGACGAAACGCATCAGCTTGGCGTAGTGGATGCGCTGCAGCAGAATCATGATGACGAATCCGGCGCCGAGCATCATCACGTGGCGGAACACCGGTCCGAGCACACCCATCGACGATGCCGCCACCTCGCGCGAGCTGGCGCTGTAGAGCTCAACGATTGAGATTAAAATAAGAAAAATGTAGATGCCCCAGATATGTTTGTCGGGGGGTGCGACTGCCTGCGCGGCTGCCGGACGAGCCGGAGCAGCGATTTCAGCGTCGGGGCCTTGCGGCGTGTTGATTTCCATTGAATCCATAGAAAAAGAGAAGGTTTATTGGTTACGTATCATTTCTTATTTAGTGCGCGGACGGCATCCTTAAAGCGGCGGCCGCGGTCCTCGTAGCTTGTGAAAAGGTCGAAGCTCGCGCAGCAGGGCGAGAGCAGCACGGTGTCGCCCTCCGTCGACAATCGGCGGCATTCGGCAATGGCATCGTCGAGCGAATGAGTCGAGACAATCTGCGGCACTTTTCCCTCGAAGAACGTCATCAGCTTATCGTTATCCTTGCCCATGCAGACGATTGCTTTCACCTTCTGACGCACCAGCGGCTCAATCTCCGTGTAGTCGTTGCCCTTGTCCTTGCCGCCGAGAATCAACACGACGCCCTGACCGGGCATGCTTTCGAGCGCATACCAGCATGAGTTGACGTTTGTAGCCTTCGAGTCGTTGATATACCGGACGCCGTCAACCTCGGCAACGAACTCCAGGCGATGCTCAACGCCCTCGAAATCCGAGAGCGCGCGACGAATATCCTCCTTGCGGATATCAAGCAGGCAAGCCGACAGTCCGGCAGCCATCGAGTTGTAGAGATTGTGGAGGCCGTTGAGCGAGAGGTCGGCGCGCGGCATCTTCATAGAGGTTGCCGGGGTGTCGAGAACGAGGTAATCCTCATCGTCGACATACGCCTTGACGTCCTTCTCGTAATGCTCGGCGAAGGGGAACATCTGCGCCTCTGTGACGACGTGTTTCAGCTGAGCCTGAATCACAGGGTCGTCCTGCCAGAAGATAAACGCATCCTCGGGGGTCTGATTGCGCAGAATGCGGAATTTGGCGTTCACATAGTTCTGCATCTTATACTCGTAGCGGTCAAGATGGTCGGGAGTGATGTTGAGAATCACGGCTACGTTGGCCTTGAAATCATACATATTCTCCAGCTGGAAGCTCGAAAGCTCGATAACGTAGACATCGTGGTCCTCGCGAGCCACCTGCAGCGCAAGGCTGCGGCCTACGTTGCCCGCCAGCCCGACGTTAATACCCGCCTGGCGCAGGATATGATATGTGAGCAGCGTTGTGGTTGTTTTGCCGTTGCTGCCGGTGATGCAGACCATTTTGGCCGACGTGAATCGTCCGGCAAACTCAATCTCCGAGACGATAGGGATGTTGCGGGCTGCAAACTCCACAACTACCGGAGCCGTCGGGGGGATGCCGGGGCTTTTCACTACCTCGTCGGCGTCGAGGACGCGCTCCATCGTGTGCCCGCCTTGCTCATACTCAATTCCTTCGGCTTCGAGCATCTCGCAATAGCGGGGAGCAATCTTGCCGGAGTCGGATAGGAACACTTTCATTCCTTTATCCTTGCCGAGAATAGCGGCTCCGACGCCGCTTTCGCCGCCGCCGAGCACTGTCAGTTTGCGCACCGGTTGTTCGGATATATTTTTGTCAGTCATCTTCGTTATCTGATTTTCAATGTTACGAATGTCAACGCAGCCAAAAGGATTGCCACAATCCAGAAGCGCGTCACGATTTTCGATTCGGGTATAGCTCGCAGCGGAGCCTGTATCAACGCCTCGATGCCGGCATTACCCTCTTTCTGGAAATGATGGTGGAGCGGAGTCATCTTGAACACACGCTTGCCTTTTCCGAAGCGGCGTTTGGTAATCTTGAAGTAAACAACCTGAATCATCACCGAGAGGTCCTCGACGAAGAAAATCGCGCAGAGCAACGGCAACAGCAGCTCCTTGCGGATGAGGATGGCAAACACGGCGATGATTCCGCCGATTGTCAGGCTGCCGGTGTCGCCCATGAACACCTGCGCCGGATAGGCATTATACCAGAGGAAGCCTATCAGCGCCCCGATAAATGCGCCCATAAACACCACCAGCTCCTCGCTGCCGGGGATATACATGATGTTGAGATACGACGAGTAGATTATGTTGCCGCCGAGATAGGCCATGATGGCCAAGGCCGTGCCCATTATCGCCGAGACTCCGGTGCAAAGTCCGTCGAGTCCGTCGGTAAGATTTGCGCCGTTGGAGGTTCCTGCAATGGCGAGAACAGTCACGAGGGCGAAAACTATCCAGCCGGCAGTCGTGGCATATTTGCCTGCCCAGGCTGTCAGGTAGGCGTAGTCGAAGTTGTTGTTTTTGACAAATGGTATGGTTGTCTGCGGTGCTTTGACATCCTCGGTTTTGTAGACGATAGTCGTCGAGGCGCCTTCAACATCGATAGCCTCAACGTTCTCGCGCATAACAACGCTCGGACTCAGCACCATAGTTCCGGCAACAATCAGTCCCAGTCCAACCTGACCGATGATTTTGAATCGGCCGTTCATTCCCTCCTTGTCGTGGCGTTTGAGCTTCAACCAGTCGTCGAGAAATCCGAGAATACCGAGCCAAATCGTAGTCAGAATCATCAGTACCATGTAGACGTTTCCGAAATCGCCCAACAACAGGCAGGGCACGAGGATGGAGATGATGATTATGACGCCGCCCATCGTCGGGGTGCCTTTTTTCTGCATTTGTCCCTCCAGCCCGAGGTTACGCACAATTTCGCCCACTTGCATCAGCTGCAGGCGGTCGATGATTTTGCGGCCGAAAATCATGGCTATGAACAGCGAGAGGATAAGCGCAGCTCCCGAGCGCACGGTGATGTAGTCCATCAGGCGCGCCCAGCTGAATCCCCGGCTTTCCAGACAATCAAAAAGGTAGTATAACATTCCCTGTTAGTTAGCTTCGTTGAAAATTTCGCAAACGGTTTCTCGGTCGTCAAAATGATGTTTCACACCCTTAATCTCCTGGTAATCCTCATGTCCCTTGCCGGCAATGAGAATCACGTCGCCGTCGCCGGCAAGCGCTACGGCGGTGCGGATAGCCTCGCGGCGGTCGGCTATGCTGAGAGTCATCGCACGCGCACGTGCGTCGAGCCCCTCCTCCATGTCGCGGATAATGTCGCCGGGCTCCTCGTCGCGGGGGTTGTCGGAAGTCAGAATCAGTCGGTCGCTGCGCAGCGCGGCTTCAAGAGCCATAATCGGGCGCTTCCCTTTGTCGCGGTTGCCGCCGGCACCCACAACGGTGATAATCTGACCTTTGGCGCCGACAATGTCGCGGATTGCCGAGAGTACGTTGACAACGGCGTCGGGCGTGTGGGCATAGTCGACAATAGCCGTCACTCCCTTAGGCGAGTGGAAGGCCTGGAAGCGGCCGGCAACGGGGACGAGGCGGCTCATCTCAACGAGCACGCGTTCGGGATCCCAGCCGAGAAGAATCGACGCGCCGTAGACGGCCGTCAGGTTGTAGGCGTTGAAGCGTCCGGTGAAGAGCACCTCCACTTCGTGGCCGTTGAAAGCCATCAGCGTTCCGTCGAGGCGGCTTTCAATCACGCGTCCGGTGAAATCGGCCTGCTCGCGCAGCGAATATGTGAATTTCTTGGCGTCGCAGTTCTGGAGCATGACCATCCCGACTTTGTCGTCGATGTTGGTCAGCGCGAAAGCCGTCTTGGGCAGGATGTCGAAGAACGACTTCTTGGCGTTGAGATATGCCTCGACGGTCTTGTGGTAGTCGAGGTGGTCGCGGGTGAGGTTGCTGAAAATACCGCCGGTAAACTCCAGCCCGGCAATGCGGTGCTGATGTGCGGCGTGCGAGCTCACTTCCATTGCGGCATAGGTGCAGCCGGCATCGACCATACGCCGCAGCAGCATGTTGAGCGTCAGCGGGTCGGGCGTGGTCTGTTCGGCGGGGACAGCTTCGTTGTCGATGTAGTTGCAGACGGTTGAGAGCAGTCCGGCTTTATGTCCTTCGAGGCGCGCCATCTCGTAGATGAGCGTGGCGGTTGTGGTCTTGCCGTTTGTGCCTGTGACGCCCACGAGCTTCAGATGCCGCGATGGGTTGTCGTACCATTGCGAGGCAAGGAATCCGAGCGCAACGGCCGAATTCGACACCTTAATATATGTTATCGTCGACTCCAGACGCTCAGGGAGCTCCTCGCAGACTATGGCAGCCACTCCCCCGACGGTTACAATCGGGATAAAACGATGGCCGTCGACATTCACGCCGCGCACGGCCACGAAGAGCGAGCCGAGCTCAATCTTACGCGAGTCGCAAACGAGCGAGCTGATCATCTTGTCCTCGCTACCTATAATCTCTTCGGCCGTTATCGCCGAGAGCAGTTCTGAAAGTGGCTTCATATAGTCAGTGGCTTATTTCATTCTGTGAGTGAAAGTTTTACTTTTGTTCCTCGGGGGCTCTGATGGCCTGCCGACGGGGTTTGCGATGCTACGTAGCCGGCTCCGGAGAAGTCGACGTTGTAGCCCGCCTGCTCGAGAGCGGCGATGGCATCGCGGAGTCCGAGTCCGGTCACGTCGGGCACGCCTTTCTCAATCTTAGCCGGCTGTTTGAGGGTTTTCTTTGTGCCGGTGACGGAGAGTTTTTTGCGCACGGTTTCGTGGCGACCGCGGGCTGTCGTTGCATAGAGCGTGGGCGGGTCGGCCTTGGCTTCCTGCGCGCGATAGTCCGAGGCATTGTCGAGCATTCCGCGCGAGTAGAGCTTCAAGGCGATATTTTTGAGTACTATGCCGCTTGTGCTTGCGGCACCGAAAGCGTTCTGCTTCGGGTTGCAGGTAAGCACGATGCACGAGTATTTAGGATTTTCAGCGGGGAAGAAGCCGCAGAATGCCAGGCGCTTCTTCGACATGTTGTAGCTGCCGTTCTCAATCATGTAGCACGTTCCGGTTTTACCGGCAATGCGCACCAGGTCGCTGCGCAGCGAGCTTCCGGTGCCGTGGTCGCCCCAGACAACGCGCGTCAGCATGTCGCGCATTTTCGCGGCATTTTTCTCCGAGCAGACGCGGTCGCGGATATACGTGACGGGCAGGATTGAGTCGACTTCCGATGTTGTCAGGCGGCTGTAGAGGCGAGGACGCACGTAGCGGCCGCCGTTGGCTATGGCGTTGTAGATGCTGAGGGTCGACAGCGGCGGAATCTCAGTGGCATATCCGTAGCATTGGCGCGAGAGGGCTATGCGGCCGCCGCGGTTATTGGGCACGCTGTCGATGCGCGGCACGCGTTCGCCGCCGATGCCGGTGTGCATCGGTTCGAGAAATCCGATTTCGCGGAGTCGCGAGTAGAAGCCTCCGGGGTTGCTGTCGTAGCGGCGGGTGATGATTTTCGACATGCCGATATTGCTCGACTGCTCGATTACTTCGGCAACGGTCAGCGCCGAGTTGAAGTGCGAGTCGGTTATCGGACGGCCGCCGGCGTAGGCAAACGATTTGCCGATGGGGATAACTTCGTTGACGTCGTCGACGATTCCATCCTCCAGGGCGAGCATCATCGAGATTGTTTTCACAACCGAGCCCGGCTCGAAGCCGAGCACCGCGCGGTTCATGCCCTCGATATAGTTGTCGGCGTTGGGGTTTTTCTCAAGGTTGGAGATTGCTTTGATGTCGCCCGTAGCAACATCCATCAGCACAGCCACGCCCCAGTCGGCATCGCAGAACGCCAAGCGCTCGTTGAGCTCGTTCTCAACGATATCCTGCATCTTGATGTCGATTGTAGTGCGGACATTGAAACCGGGCACCGCCGGTATGTCCGTCCAGTTGACAATTCCCTTCGTCAGTGGCACTTTCTTCGAGAGCCCGGCTTTGCCGTAGAGCAGCGAGTCGAGCGCCATCTCCAAGCCCGAGATACCGTGAACCTCCTTGTTCTGAGCCGTAGCGCCGACGCCGCCGATGCTTCGGCGCGCCATGTCGCCGTAGGGGTTCACGCGGCGACGTTTCTGCTCAATCGAGAGTCCGTTGCGGTTGCGGTTGGGGATGTCGAAGAACGGGAATGTGCGCAGACGCTTATAGTCGGCGTAGCTTATGTTGCCGATGAGCTTATAGGCGCGCGGACGTTTTTCGCGGGGCTTGGCCAGCGGTTTGGCAAGATGTTCGCGCCACTCTTTGGCCGTGCGCACCGGGAAGTAGCGGGCCATGCTGTCGGCAATCGTGTCGAGACACGCACGATAGCGCACCTCCATGAACCGCTCGCTGCGGAAGTCCATGCGCACAGTGTAGTAGTTCAAGTTGGCGGCGAGCAGCGAGCCGTCGGCAGCAAGGATATTGCCGCGTTCGGGCACAATCGTGTCGTTGTGCGAAAGCTCTTCCATAGCCTTGCGGTTCCATTCCGAGGCGTTGACCACGGTAGTGTCGACAAGGTTGTAGATTGTGCCGACAACGATTATCATCAGCAGCGCGACGATAAACACGTAGCGCGATATGATATGTTTGCGTGTTGATTTCTTCTTTTTGACGTTCATTTCTCGGCAAGTTTATAGGGTGGGCGTTCCTGTACGTGGAGATTCAGGTTGAGCGAATCAACGAGATGTTGCATCGCCGACTCGCGGATGCGACTCATGTAGGCCGAACGGACGCGTATGCGCTCGGTTTTGACGATTTCGAGCTCGGCGTCGAGGCGGCGAATCTCCTCCATGCTTGTCTGACAATTGTATTTGTTGGTTATAAAGGCCATGATTATAACCACCACCGAAAACACAAACAGCCAATTGCGGGCGAAGAAGTCGCTCGAAATCACCTGTCCGTAGATTACCTTCTCAAAAATTGAGGGCTCTTTCGGTTTGTTGTTTTTCTTTTTTGCCATCGGATATGATTAAGATTGGTTTGTTCAGTCTTTGACAGCTACGCGGAGTTTGGCGCTGCGCGACCGCGGATTGGCCTCGATTTCGGCCTCGTCGGGCACGATTGGCTTCGACGTCAGCTGCTTGAGCGGGGCGTTGGTGCGCCCGAAGAAATCTTTCTCGGCCTCGCCGCTGAAGTTTCCGGCGCGCATGAAGTTTTTGACCAATCGGTCCTCGAGCGAATGGTAGGTGATGATTGCGAGACGTCCGCCGGGAGCGAGAAGGTCGACGCTCTGGTCGAGCAACGCGCGCAGGGCGTCGAGTTCGCCGTTCACCTCGATGCGCAGGGCCTGAAACAGCATAGCCAGCTCTTTCTTCTCGGCACGGGGGTTAATCATCGGGCGCACGATGGCGAGCAGGCACTCAACGGTGTCGACCGGGGCTTCGCTGCGGGCCTTGACGATTGCGGCGGCCATGCGGCGCGCTTGTTTGAGTTCGCCATAGTCGCGGAGAACTTCGGCGATGCGCTCTTCCGATGCTGAGGCAAGAAATGTTGCGGCATCGGTGCGCGCCCGGCGGTTCATTCTCATGTCGAGGTGTCCGTTCCAACGGAAGGAGAAGCCGCGCTCTTCGTCGTCGAAGTGATGGAACGACACTCCGAGGTCGGCGAGAATGCCGTCGACAGCCGTCACGCCGTAGTAGCGCATGAAATTCTTCATGAAGCGGAAGTTGGAGTGTACGATTGTAAACCGCGGGGCGCTCCAGGCGCGGCGAACAGCGTCCTCGTCCTGATCAAACGAATAGAGATGTCCCTGACTGCCAAGACGTTCCATTATCGCCCTTGAATGACCTCCGCCGCCAAACGTAGCATCGACATACACGCCATCGCGACGCACATCGAGTGCCTCGAGCGTCTGTGGCAAAAGGGCCGGTATATGGTAAGTTTCTGCGGTCATTGAACTCATTTAAGCTTCGTCGGAATCAAGTGTTTTTTAGTCCCCCAAAATTACAATATTCCGACGAAAGTTTACATATCCAAACCGCGATTTTTTATTTTTTTGCTAAAAAAAGTTATTAACATTTACGCAAAACGCTGATTCTTTCGGCTTTCTGCACCGGGTGGTGTTATTTACGTTTGCAAACCGAATCAGGCCGCTCGTAGCGACGGCGGGCTGCTTCGAGAGTTGCCGGGCGACCGATATCATACCAGCTGAAAAGATTGCGCGAAGTCCAGCCGAAGTATGGGTTTCTGGAGCAAGTTGCGATATAGAAATCAATGATTGAAAACACTTTGCCATTCTCAGCGGCGTAGCCGACAATCTCGTCGAGCAGCTCGGGAGAAATCACGTGGACGCCGCAAAATGCTGCCGAGAGAAGATGCGCCGGGTCGATACCGTCGGGGCGAACTGCCGACCCGTCGGTGCGCCACCAACCGCGCATCAACCCCTGAACGTTGAACAAGAGCGAGCGCGACGATTGGCGTTGACTCACGAGTAGCGTAGCCAACGCGCTGCGCCGCAAGTGGGTCGCAAGCATCTCATTGATTGGGAAATCGGTCAGTATATCAGCGTTATAGAGCATAATCGGCTCATCGCCGCGCAGCAGCGGCGCGGCCTTGGCGACTCCCCCGCCGGTGTCGAGCAGCAGGTCGGTCTCGTCGCTGATTTTTATATCAACGCCAAAGTTGTTGTTTTCAGCAAGATAGCTGCGAATCATCTCGGCGTGGTGGTGAACGTTGACAACAATCTTCCTCACGCCCGCAAACTTCAGTCGGAGAATGACTCGCTCGAGCATCGTCCGGCCGCCCACTTCAATCAGAGCTTTCGGCGTTGTGTCGGTCAGCGGGCGCAGACGTGTGCCCAACCCTGCCGCAAATATCATTGCTTTCATCTCTTCTCCGTGATGTTGCGTTCGCGATGAACGAGCAGTATATCAATCTCTTGCCCGGCATATTTCTCAGCGATGTGGGCTGCCATTCGCTCGGCGCAGTAGACCGACCGATGGCGTCCGCCGGTGCAACCAAACGCAACGCTCAGCGACGTGAAACCGCGCCGCAGATAGACGTCGACCGAGCTGTCGACCATGCTGAATGCCGCCTGCATAAAATTATCCGTGTTGCTGTTCGATTCCAGGAATTCAACAACGGCTGCATCGCGCCCGGTCAGCTGTTTGTATTGCTCATACCGCCCGGGATTATGGATTGCACGACAGTCGAATACGAAGCCGCCTCCATTGCCCGACTCGTCGACCGGAAGTCCCATTTTATACGCGAAACTCATTACCGTCACCCGCAGCCGACCGGTAGTAGGCGCAGGCGAGAAACGCGGCATCGCTGCCACATGGTTTATCAGACTGCGCAGCAGCGGCATAGAGCGCCAGGCATCGTCGGGCAGGGTCTGCAGCGTGCGCAACGCCTCGGGAATGCTCTTGATAAACATCTCCTTACGTTCCACGAGCCCACGGAATCCGTAAGCGCCGAGGGTTTGCAACGTCCGAAGCATTACGAATCGTGCAATCGAGCGCCGGAATGCATCGGCATCCTCCATTTCAGGAAAGATAGAAATATAGTGTTCAACGAGTTGGCGGCGCAAGTTCTCAGGCAGTTTCAGGCGCGACTGCCATAGGAGCGACACAAGGTCGTAGGCCAACGGCCCCCGGCGCGTGCCCTGAAAATCAATTACCGACAGAGAGCCGTCGTCGGCAACCATCACGTTGCGCGACTGGAAATCGCGAAGCATAACCCCGACGGGCGCTGCAGTCGCCATTTCATCGGCAAACATCTCAAACTCATCGTTAAGACGCCTTACGTTCCGCTCTGCCCCGACGGTTTTAAGGAAACAATAGCGGAAATATTGCAGGTCGGAAAGAATCGCCGAGCGGTCCATCTTGCCGTCGAGACAACGCGAACTGTCCAGCCCTACCGTCCCGTAATAATGGAAGCGGGCAAGCATCTCGACGGTTCGCTTCAACAGCTCATATCCCTCGGGCGAATCGACTCCACACTCCATCAACACGTCGTAGAGCGACCGGTGCCCGACATCGACCTGCAGATAGTAGTGGCTGTCGGCAGACACCGCATAGATTTGCGGCACCGACAATCCGCTGTCGGCAAAATGATTGGCAAGATAGATAAAACTTTTGTTTTCAGCGCGGTCGCTGCCGTAAGTTGCTATGACGTTGTAGACTCCGGCTTTCTTCATGCGGTAGTAGCGGCGGTTCGAACCGGCCCGGGCTATCGGCTCGATGCTGTCGGGTTTGCATCCAAACACTCCCTCATAAAGCTCCTCAAATATCTTTAATTCTCTTTCCATCGGGTTAGGTTTCCATTTTCAAATTTAACGTGGCCGTCGTCGAGCAGCCGTCGCGTCGCGGCAGCCACGCGCTCAATGGGCAGCGACAGCTCGCGCGCGATATATTGCAATGTGTGCCCGCCGGGCTGAGCCGACAGGCGCAGGATATTCTTCTCCAGCGTCTCGTCGGCCGAGGCGCTTTTCCGTTCGCCGCGACAGACGTCGCACCGTCCGCAGGCGCCGGCGCTTTTCTCGCCGAAATAGCCCAACATCCGCTCAACGCGGCAACTGTCGGAGCTGAACATATAATCTTTCACGGCATTTATACGCCGCTCCATCCGCTCGCGCTGCACCTCGTAGATTTCGCGCGGAATCAGTATGTTTTTGGTCTGCTCGCGGCGAACGGTGAAATATATGTAGGGCTTCTCGCTGTGAGGCACATAGCTGACAACGCCGGCCCGACCGAGCGTCAGCAGCGACTGATACACCTGCTCCTGCGTCAGATTCAACCGCCGGGCAATCAGCGCCTCGGAGATGTTGACGTAGTCGGCAAACAGTCCGGTATAGGTGCGCAGAATGAGTTGGAAAACAGCGTCGGTCGTGGGGTCGAGGCGCTGCCCGTAGAGCTCGTTTTTGTTCATCAGCACCATTATTCGCGAGCGCGTGGCGACATCGTCGACATACTCCATCCACCCCGCGCGGCTCAGCAGCGTCAGCGCGCTGCGCGTCATTGCCGGCTGCAAGCCGAAGCGATTGCAGAACGTGTCGATATCAAACTCGCGGACAGCCTCGGCTCCCTCGCCCATGGCTATGCCGCAAAACACGCAGGCTTGCTCATAAATCTGCCGGATGAAATCGCGCGGCGGGAATGCTTCGGCGATGCGTCGGCTCAGCAACCCCTTGTCGCTCTTCGCCACGATTGCCAGCGCTATCGAGTGGTAGCCGTCGCGTCCGGCTCGCCCCGCCTCCTGGTAATACTCTTCGAGCGAGGGCGGAATGTCGTAGTGGACAACCAGGCGCACGTCGGGCTTGTCGATGCCCATTCCGAAGGCGTTGGTGGCAACCATCACTCTGACTCGCCCCTGCTTCCACTCCTCCTGGCGGTAGTTTTTCTCTTCGGGCGAGAGTCCGGCATGATAGTAGAGCGCGGAGATTCCCTCGCGCGAGAGCATATTGGCTATCTCGGCGGTGCGGCGCCGCGAGCGCACGTAGACAATCGCCGAGCCTTGCGTCGAGGTCAAGGCGCGCATCATCATCATATCCTTATGCTCGGAATAGCGCACAACGTAGCTGATATTGGGACGCGCGAAGCTCAGCGTGAACAGGTTGTGCCCCGTGCGGAAGCTGAGGCGGGCGGCAATGTCGTCGCGCACTTCGGGCGTGGCCGAGGCTGTCAGGGCGAGCATCGGCACGTCGGGGAACATCTCGCGCAGCCGGCAGATGTTGAGATACGATGGACGGAAATCGTAGCCCCACTGCGAGATGCAGTGAGCTTCGTCGACTACAATCATGCTCAGATTCAGCTGTGACAACTGGTCGGCAAACCTTGCCGACTGCAGCTTCTCGGGGCTGACATAGAGCAGCTTGGCCTTGCCGAACAAGCACTTTTCGAGACCGAACTTCTGCTCGGCGCGCGTCATGCCCGAATGCAGACAGACGGCATTTACTCCGCGCCGGCGCAGGTTGTCGACCTGGTCCTTCATCAACGATATCAGCGGGGTGACTACTATCGTCAGCCCCTCCATCATCAACGCCGGAACCTGAAACGTCAAGCTCTTGCCGCCGCCCGTAGGAAGCAGCCCGAGGGTATCGCGGCCGGCAAGAACCGAGTCGATAATCTCCCGCTGCATAGGCCGGAAACCATCGTAGCCCCAAGTTGCTTTCAATATCTCGACGGGCGATACCTGACCCGCCGGCGACGGCCGACGCTGCATCACTTCGACGGACGAATCTCTTTTATAAGCAGCTGGATGCCGTTCTGCCCCAGATGCTTGTTATCTTCAATCGTGTAGCAGATGTCGAATGGCTGCCGGTTGTGGATATGCTCGAAATGCTCTGCCATATTGAAGGCTATTCCGTTGAAAACCTTGCCGGAAGTGTCGTCGACAAGCTCGAGCTTGATATGCTCGAGGTTGCGGCCCACAAGTTTGCTCGTGCCGAAGTCCATCACGCCCTTTGAGCAGAACACGGGCTTCTGGTTGCCGGGACCAAACGGGTTGAACCGCCGCAGCGTGGCGATAAACTCGCCGGTAATCTGGGCGAACGTGATGACGGCGTCGATGTCGAGCAGCGGCGTGAGCTGCGAGGCGCTGATATTTGCCGCCACATACTCTTCGAAACGGCGCGTGAACTCGTCGATATGCTCCTCTTTGAGCGATAGCCCTACGGCGTAGGTGTGGCCGCCGAAGTTCTCCAGTATGTCGCGCGTGGTGTCGACAGCTTTGTAGATATCAAACCCCTGGACGGAGCGCGACGAGCCGGTTGCCAGGCCGTTGGTCAGCGTCAACACAACGGCGGGCTTATGATAAAGCTCAGTGAGTCGCGAGGCCACGATGCCTATGATTCCGCGATGCCAGTCCTTGTTGTAGATAACGATTGATTTCTTGCTGTCCTCTTCGGGTCCGCGGGCTTCTAGGATGGCGTTGGCCTCTTCGGTGATTCGCTTGTCGAGCTCTTTGCGGTCCTGGTTGTATTGGTCGATGGCTTTGCCTTTCTCAAACGCCTCGGCCGAATCGCGCGCCACGAGCAGGTCGACAGCCTCGCGACCGCTCTGCATGCGTCCCGACGCGTTGATGCGCGGGCCGATTTTGAAAATCACGTCGGAAATTGTAATCTCGCGCCCCGAGAGCCCGCAGATGCGTATTATTGCCCGCAGTCCGAGGTTGGGGTTGGTGTTCAGGCGGCGCAGACCGTGGTAGGCCATGATACGGTTTTCGTCGACCATCGGCACGATGTCGGCGGCGATGCTGACGGCCACGAGGTCGAGCATGCACTCCAACTCTGCGCCCGGAATGCCGTTGCTGATGGCAAACGCCTGCATAAACTTGTAGCCAACGCCGCAGCCCGACAGATGGGGGCACGGATAGGTGCTGCCCTCGAGCTTCGGATTCAGAATAGCTGCGGCCTCGGGCAACTCCTCGTCGGGCACATGGTGGTCGCAGATAATAAAATCAATCCCCTTTTCGCGTGCATATCGAATCTCCTCGATGGCTTTTATGCCGCAGTCGAGGATAATCACGAGTTTTACTCCTTGCGAGGCGGCGTAGTCGATGCTCCGCCGCGACACTCCGTACCCCTCGTCGTAGCGGGTCGGAATGTAATACTCTATGTTTGAGTAAAAGTTCAGAAGATACTTGTAAACGAGGGCCACGGCCGTAGTCCCGTCGACGTCATAGTCGCCATAAACCATTATGCGCTCTTTTGCGCCCATCGCACGATTCAAGCGGCTCACCGCTTTGTCCATTCCCGGCATCAGGAAGGGGTTATGCAAGTCTTTGAGCGACGGGTGGAAGAAGCGCTCGGCGTCTTCAACCGTCTTGATTCCACGCTGAACCAGCAGATGGCTTATTGGCGGACATGCCGCATATCGTTTATTCAGTTCATCTTCTAATATTTGCTCTTGTGAAGTAAGGGGTGAATAATTCCATTTACTTGTCATTTATGATGTTTTTTTATTTTCGCACAGTGGCGGCTAACGTGAGCCGCGGGGTGGGAGAGATCTCGTGAGCGCCGGGGAGGATGCCTCAACCCTATAGAACTCATTGAAACTTTTTATTTATTCACATTTTTGAGGCTTTTTCGAGTCGATTTTGTCAATTGAAGAGGGAGCGTAGCGAGCTACGTGACCGATGAAATTGGCAAAAGCGACCGGAAAAGACCAAAAAGGTGAATAAAAGAATGATTTCACATGATCTCATTTAACATTCGGTAAAAAGTTTGAATGAGTTCATAGGCACGCTTCGACGCAAAGTTACGCATATTCGCGAAAATACACAATAATATTATAGCGTGCGACTCAAAATTTGCAGCAAATTTCGGGATTTTTTATCTTTGCACGCATGAACGATATGCAACTGATAAAACGGCGCTTTTTTGCTATGAGAAACGGCGTTATCGCCGATACGATGCGCCGCAGCGGTGCGCCCTACCGCATGATTTTCGGACTGAATCTGCCTCAGATTAAGGAGATTGCAGCCGACTTCGCCCCCAATCCCGAATTGGCTCGACAGCTCCGCGACGACCGCGCAACTCGCGAGAGCCAGATGCTCGCGCCGATGCTTATCGCGGCCGACGATCTCACCGTCGACGAGGCCACCGAGTGGCTCCTCGCGGCGCCTACGGTCGAGGCCATCGACATTCTTTGCCATTCGCTTCTGCGCCACCACCCGGCAGCAAGCGAAATCGTTGACCGCGCTCTCGCCGACGACTCCGACACCGCCCGGTATGGCGTCGTCCGACTGATGTGGAACATCTTCCGCAACGACCCTGCTCGCTACCGCGCTCTCACCGAGAAAGAGCTCGCCGCCAACCGCCCCGCCACAGCCATCCTCGCCCAAAACCTCCTCGACGAAATCGACTTCCTCTTCCCCACCAACTAATCCCCCCTCCAAAAACATCAATTTGTCAATTTGACAATTTGACAATTTGTCAATTTGATAATTTGTCAATTTGATAATTTGAAGGCGAATCAGTGGCGCTTGCCAATCTTTTCGCTGAGGATGACGCCGAAGAGGATGAGGGCACAGCCGATGTAGCCGACAACCGAAACCGGCTCATGCAGCAGCACGGCGCAGAGAATCAGCGTCACCACCGGCGAGAAATACAGATAGTTGCCCGCCTTGACGGCTCCGAGATGTCGCACCGTCTGACCCCACAGCAAGTAGGCTATCATCGAGGCAAACAGTCCGAGGAACAACAAGTTGAGCGCAACTTCCGGATCGAGGAGCACCGACAGCGGCACCGTCCCCTGCTCCATAGCCAGGAACGGGAGTGCCGTCAGCACGCCATAGAAGAACATCTTGCGCGAGATAAACCAGGTGCTGTAAACAGCGCTCAACGGGCGCAGCGCAACGCTGTAGACCGCCCAGCAGATTGCCGCTAAGAGAGCGAGCATGTCGCCCAACGGGTTAACCTGCACAACCACGCTGCTGTTGAAAATCACGCACGCCACGCCCAGCAGCGCCACGACTGACCCTATCATCATCCCGCGGCTCACTCGCTCCGACCTATAAAGCAGCGAGACCAACAGCGCCGTGAACAGTGGAGAGGTTGTTACGATCAGCGACACGTTAGACACCAACGTGTAGACAACCGCCATATTTTCAGCTATAAAATAGACCGACCCGCCGCAAACGCCGCAAAGCACAAACATCAGTTCGTGGCGCAAAGAATGAGAGAATAGCGGCTTAGGGCATATCAAGAACGTAAGCAAATATGCAAGCACAAAACGATAGATATAAATATCCACTGCCCCAAGACCATGTTGCAAGAGAACCTTCGTCGATATAAACGAAGCACCCCATGCAGTCACGGCCACCAACGCACCGAGATGATACATCAGCGTCGGGTTTTTCGGGCGCACACTTGAAGTTCCTTTTATTTTGGTCATGACGCAAAATTAGCTTTATTTTCATAATTATTGAAATTTTTTTGAGGAGAATGAATAAACATTTATTTAATT